>CAMDGX010000152.1 GCA_945897825.1 Asaia bogorensis
ACCCTGAACGCCACCATCCTTACCGGCGCCCGCGTGTACTACGCCGCGGCGCGCGACCTCTCGATCCTGCCCGGCATCGGCCAATGGAGCGCGCGCGGCGTGGCGCCGGCCAACGGGCTGATGCTGCAGGCGGTGCTGGCGCTCGCGCTGGTCGGGCTGGGCGCGGCCACGCGCACCGGTTTCCAGGCGATGGTGGACTACACCGCGCCGGTGTTCTGGGCCTTCATGTTCCTGGTCGGCCTGTCGCTGATCGTGCTGCGCCGCCGCTCGCCGCGCCGCGCGCTGCCGTTCCGCGTGCCGCTCTACCCGCTCACGCCGCTGCTGTTCTGCGCCAGTTGCCTCGCGATGCTGTACGCCAGCATCGTGCATACCGGCATCGGCGCCCTCGTCGGCATCGGCGTGGTGCTGCTGGGCACGCCGCTGCTGTTCTTCACCCGCCCCGCGCCGCCCCGCGCCTCGCCCGCCCTGCCTGCCGAGTGAACCGCCACCATATTCCCAGCTTGCCCGAAGGAGACGAGCCCATGCCCCTGATGTCCCGCCGCGCCATGTTCGCCGCCGCTACGCTGATTGCCGCGCCGGTGGCGATCGCCCGTGCCCAGGCGCCTGCCTCGACCTTCACGCCGCAATCCGGCATGCCCGGCAAGGATGTCGTATGGGTGCCCACGCCCCAGGCCCTGGTGGACCGGATGCTCGACATGGCGGGCCTGCGCCCGGACGACTACCTGGTCGACCTCGGTTCCGGCGACGGCCGCACCGTCATCACCTCGGCCAAGCGCGGCACCCCCTCGCTCGGCATCGAATACAACCCCGACCTGGTCAAGCTGTCCCAGGAGCTCGCCACGAAGGAGGGCGTGGCCGAGAAGGCCCGCTTCGTCCACGGCGACATCTTCGAGAGCGACTTCTCCAAGGCAACCGTCGTCACCCTGTTCCTGATGCCGCACCTCAACCTGCGCCTGCGCCCGATCCTGCTCGACATGAAGCCCGGCACGCGCGTGGTCTCGAACACCTTCACCATGGGCGAGTGGGTCGAGGACCAGAAGATCGAGGCCGGCGGCGACTGCACCGCCTATTGCCGCGCCTTCCTCTGGATCGTGCCGGCCAAGGTCCAGGGCGCCTGGGCGCTGCCGCAGGGCGAGCTGCGCATCACCCAGATCTTCCAGATGCTGCGCGGCACCATGGTTGTCGAAGGGCGCGAGGTGCCGATCGAGAACGGGCGCATGAACGGCGAGGCGATCGCCTTCTCCGCCGCCGGCCGCGACTACACCGGCCGGGTCCAGGGCAATATGATGACGCTCGCCGCCGCCGGCCAGACGCTGACCGCCACGCGCAAATCGTGACCGCGGCGTCGCAGCCCGGCCGGCGCTGGGCTGCCGCGCGCCGATTGCTGTGGCGCAGCATGGCCGTGATGGGCTAGGTCGCGGGCTTCCCGTCGGCGCCCTCGCCGGCTGCCCGTGACCTGGATTCCCCACCGCATGCCGTTTCCCATCCTCAACGCCGCCCTCGCGCGCGCGCTTGAAGCCCGCTCCTATGCCGAGCCCACCGAGGTCCAGGCCGCCGTGCTCGCCGCCGGCACCGAGGGCCGCGACCTGCTGGTCTCCGCGCGCACCGGCTCGGGCAAGACCGTCGCCTACGGCCTGGCCTTCGCCCCCGACCTGCTCGGCGAGGGCGAGGCCGCCCCGCCAGCCGGCGCCCCGCTCGCCCTGGTGATCGCGCCGACCCGCGAACTGGCGCTGCAGGTGCAGGGCGAGCTGGAATGGCTCTACGGCCCGTCGGGTGCGCGCGTCGTCGCCTGCGTCGGCGGCATGGATGCGCGCGGCGAGGCCCGCACGCTGGCCCGCGGCTGCCACATCGTCGTCGGCACGCCCGGCCGGCTCAAGGACCACATCACCCGCACCCAGCTCGACCTGTCGGCCCTCAAGGTCGCCGTGCTGGACGAGGCCGACGAGATGCTCGACCTCGGCTTCAGCGAGGACCTGGAGTTCATCCTCAACGCCGCCCCCGCCGAGCGCCGCACCCTGCTGTTCAGCGCCACCATCGCCCGCGAGATCGCCTCGCTCGCCCGCAAATACCAGACCGACGCCCTGCGCATCGACACCGTCGACAAGTCCCGCCCGCACGAGGACATCGAGTATCGTGCCATCCGCGCCGCCCCTGGCGAGGAATTCGCATCCCTGGTCAACGTCCTGCGCGCCGCCGACAGCCGCGCCCTGGTGTTCTGCGCCACCCGCGACGGCGTCCGCAACCTGCACCAGCGCCTCGCCAACCATGGCTTCGCCGCCGTGGCGCTGTCGGGCGAGCTCTCCCAGACCGAGCGCAACCAGGCACTCAGCGCGCTGCGCGACGGCCGCGCCGCGGTCTGCGTCGCCACCGACGTCGCCGCCCGCGGGCTGGACCTGCCGGAGCTCGACCTGGTCGTCCATTACGACCTGCCGAACGGGGCGGAAGCCCTGCTGCACCGCTCCGGTCGCACTGGCCGCGCCGGGCGCAAGGGCGTCTGCGCCCTGATCGTCCTGCCGCGCGCCCGCCGCCGCGCCGAGCAACTGCTGATGGCCACCAAGGTCGCCGCGCGCTGGATGGGCCCGCCCGACGCCGCCGCCATCCGCGCCGCCGACCTCGCCCGCCTCGACCAGGATCCGGCGATGACCGCGCCGGCCACCGAGGACGAAGCCGCCCAGGTCGCGGCCCTGCTCGCATCGCACGGCCCCGAGGCGGCGGCGCTCGCCCTGTTGCGCCTGCATCGCGCCCGCCTTCCGCCCCCGGCCGAGATCACGCCGCAGCAGGCCGAACAGGTCAGCGAGCGGCGCGAGATGGGCCCCACGCGCTGGTTCCGCCTCAATGTCGGCCGCAACAAGAACGCCGACCCGAAATGGCTGCTGCCGCTGATCTGCCGCCTCGGCGGGGTCACCCGCAAGGACATCGGCGCCATCCGCATCTTCGAGCACGACACCCGCTTCGAGCTGGTGGCCGGCGCCGTCGATGGCTTCCTCGCCTCGCTCGTCGACGCCGAGATGGACGATCTGCGCGTCACCCAGGAAGCCGTCGAAGCCGACGCACCGGCAGCCACACCCCAAATCGCCGACGCGCCGCGCCCGCATGACGGCCCGCGCCGCTTCAAGCCGCACGGCGACGGCCCCCGCACGCCGGGCGGCAAGCCGTTCCGCAAGCCCTATGCGCCGAAACCCCACGCTGGCAAGCCCTACGCGGGCAAGCCGCATGCCGCCAAGCCCTACGCCAAGCCCGGCGCTAAGCCGCACCGCAAGGGCCAATCCGCTCCCCGCCCCGAACGCGCCGTCGGCTGAGCGCTACTCCGGCGCGCGCGGTTCGGTCGGCGGCGCCGGCTCCGGTTCCTGCGTCGTGCCCACCGCCGGCACACCGATCGGGGCCGCCACGGGCGCGGGCGGTTCAGGCGCCACGGTGTAGTCCGGCACGATCCGCGCCTGGCTGCCGGCGATCACCAGCACCTTCTCGCCCACCGCCAGCGGCACCGCGTCGCGCTGGGTGACCGAGACCAGCTCGCCCGCCGCCTTGCGCACGATGTATTCCCAGGCCTGCGTCTCGCCCGTCGCCTTCTCCGCGCCGCTGCCCACGATCCCGCCGATCAGCGACCCGCCGATCGCCCCCAGCGTGCTGGCCACGTTGCTGCCGACCGGCACCTGCGCGCCCACGGCCCCGCCGGCCGCGGCACCCGCAATCGCCCCGGTTGTGCCCTGCGGCGTCACGCCGACGCGGCGCACGCCGACCACCACGCCCTGGTCCACCTTCGCCGCCTGTTGCACGGCGGAACTGGCATAGGTGTTCGGCGAGTAGTCCGGCCCGCAGGCGGCGAGCGGCAGCAGCAGAAGCAGGATCGTCCGGTGCGTCATGCATCCTCCGTTGTGGCCGCTGCTTCCATACGCAATGCCGCGCGAAGGTGAAACCGTCCCGACGGTCAAGCAGGCTTCACCGCGGCAGCATGAGCGGGCAAGCTGGCGCCATCATGGCAACACCCCCCATCCTTATCGACTGCGATCCCGGCACCGACGACGCCATCGCCCTGTTCCTCGCCCTCGGCAGCCCGTCGCTCGACGTGGGCTGGGTGACGGTCGCCGGCGGCAATGTCGGCCTCTCCCACACGCTGCGCAACGCCCGCGCCCTGGTGGGTCTGTCGGGCAAGGCAATCCCCGTCGTGGCCGGCGCCGAGCGGCCGTTGCTGGGCAGCTTCGAGGACGCCGCCTACGTCCATGGCGAGGACGGTCTGGGCGGCGTGGCGCTGCCGGAGGGTCCGCCGGCCGCGCCGGGCGTTGCCGCCGATACCATCCGCGCCGCCCTGCGCGCGGCGGGGCCGGCGGGGCTGACGCTGGTGGGTCTCGGCCCGGCCACCAACCTCGCCCTCGCACTGGCCACCGAGCCTGCCCTGGCCGCCAACGTCGCCGAGATCGTGCTGATGACCGGCGCCTGGGCCGAGGGCAACGTGACGCCGGCAGCAGAGTTCAACGCCTGGTCGGATCCCGAGGCGCTCGCCGTGGTGCTCGCCTGCGGCCGGCCGGTGACGCTGGCCACGCTGGACCTCACCGCCCAGGCACTGGCCACCCCGGCGCGGATCGCCGCCCTCGCGCAGGGCAGCGGCGACTGCCGGACGGCGGCCTGCGCCATTCTCTCCCGCATGCCCCCCTCGCGCCGGCTGGGCGGGGCGGGCAGCCCGCAGCACGATTCCTGCGCCATCGCCTGGCTGCTGGCGCCCGGGATGTTCACCCATCGCGAGGTGCATGTGGAGGTCGATTGCGGCTCCGGACCGGGCCGGGGCCAGACGATCGTCGACCGCTGGCAGCGCCTCGGCCGGCCGGCCAATGCCCGGCTGCTGGAAACGCTCGATGCCGACCGGTTCTTCGCGATGCTCGACGCGGCGTTGGCGCGGCTGCCGTAGCGAGGAAGAGTCTTCTTTTTCTGAAGAAAAAGAAGCAAAAAGACTTTTGTCCAGTGCTTGGGTTGGTAGCCGGGCGTGAAGGATGAAAGTTTTTTGGTTCTTTTTTTCAAAAAAGAACCGCTTGCTTTCTTTCTCCGCGACAAAAAAGGGGGCCCGAAGGCCCCCTTTCCCATCGCGCCCGATCAGGCGCGGTTGACGCCGTACATCTGCGGGAACCCGTCGCGGATGCCCTTCAGGTAGGTGTGGTAGCCGGTGAAGCCGACATAGCTGCCGAGGTTCACATACGGCACGTTGGCCCACATCTCGCGCTGCATCTGGCGCACCAGGTCCTTCTGCACTTCCATCGTCGGCGCTTCGAACCAGGCCTCGCGCAGTTCCTCCACCTTCGGCATGGTCGGCCAGCCGAACCACGCCGAGGTGCCGTTGCCGCGCTGGGCGGACATGCCGGCGGGCGAGAGATTCCCGTTGCCGCCGAGATAGGTGTAGAAGATGTTCCAGCCGCCCTTGTCGATCGGCTCGCGGCTGGCGCGGCGCTGCACCACGGTGCCCCATTCCACGGCAACCACATCGATGTTCAGACCGATGCGCTTCAGCACGTCGTTGGCGACCTGCGCCATGTTCCAGATGCTCGGGATGGTCGTGGCCGACAGCACCACGATGCGCTCACCCTTGTAGCCGGAGTCGATCACCGCCTTCTTGGCGGCCTCGATGTTGCCCCACTTGCGGACCGTGTCGAAGCCCTCGTCGGTGGCCAGCGGCGAGCCGGGGATGAACATGCCGGCGGGGACGCGGATCATCGACGGCACCGCGCCGGCCACCGCTTCCATGATCTCGGCCTGGTTCATCGCCATCTGCACGGCCTGGCGCAGCTTCACGTTGTCGAAGGGCGGCATCAGGTGGTTGAAGCGCAGGCAGCCGATCGAGCCGGCGGGGTCCTTGTTCTCCAGCACCAGGTTCTTGTTGCGCTGCAGGGTGGGGATGAGGTCGACGGTCGGGTTTTCCCACCAGTCGATCTCGTTGTTCTGCAGGGCGGACATGGCGGTCGCGGGATCGGGCATGATGGTCCAGATCGCGCGGTCGAAATGCGGCACCTTCGGGCCGGCGGTGAAGCTGTCGGCGCCGCCAGCGGGGCGGGGGACGTAGTCGGCGAACTTGTCCATCACGATGCGCGCGCCGGGAATGCGCTCGCTGGCGTTGAACTTGTAGGGGCCGCTGCCGATCACTTCGGGGATCTGGCTGTTGGCGTCGGTCTTGGCGATGCGCTCGGGCATGACGGCGGTGGTGTATTGCGCCAGCGCGTCGGGCAGCAGGCCGAAGGGCTTCTTGAGCTGGATCTTGATCACCTTGTCGGACGCCGCGCTCATCTCGTCGATGCGCAGGGCGAGGGCCTGGCCGAGGGGGTTGCGCTTGTTCGAACGGGCGATCGAGGCGATGGCGTCGCGCGCCAGAACGGGGGTGCCGTCGTGGAACTTCAGGCCGTCGCGCAGGGTGATTTCCCAGGTCTTGCCGTCGGCCGAGGTGGTGGCGCCGGCGGCCATCTGCGGGTGGGCATTGCCACCCTTGTCGGTGCCGTAGAGCGTGTCGTAGACGGCGAGCGAGACGTTGCGGGTGACGTCGGCCGTGGTCCACACCGGGTCGAGCGAGGCGGGGTCGGCGTGGGGCACGAAGCGCAGGGTGCGGCCGGCCTGCGCGCGGGCCACGTTGGGCGCGGCGAGCAGGGCCGGGGCGGCTACTGCGGTTTTGAGGATGTCGCGGCGACGCATATCTGTCTCTCCCTATGACGAATGCGGCAGGCGCGTGCGCGCTGCCGTCCAATCCTCGCTATCCTGAACGCCGCAAGCGAAACGGACAACAGGCTTCCGCAACGCTTGGCGCGCGGGCGCCGTTCGCTCTATCGTTGCCGTCAACGACAAGGGAAACGGACCATGAAATTCGGCATCTTCTACGAGCTGCAGAATCCCCGCCCCCACGACTCGATGCTTTGGGCGCGGGACAGCGACATGAACCTGCTGCACAACGCGCTCGAGCAGGTCGAACTGGCCGACAAGCTCGGCTATGACTATGCCTGGGAGGTGGAGCACCACTTCCTGGAGGAGTATTCGCACTCGCCGCAGCCGGAGATGTTCCTCTCGGCCGCCGCGATGCGGACGAAGAAGATCCGCCTCGGGCACGGCATCATCCAGCTGACCACCAACCATCCGGCGCGGGTGGCGGAGAAGGTGGCGACACTCGACCTGCTTTCGCGCGGGCGCGTCGAGTTCGGGATGGGCGAAGGGGCGAGCATCACCGAGCTCGGGCCGTTCGAGCGGGACATGGAGAGCAAGCGGGCGGTCTGGGAAGACGGCGTGCGGGCGGTGATGCCGATGTTCAAGGACGGGGGCTTCGAGTACGAGGGGCCGTATTTCAAGTTCCCGCTGCGCAACGTGCTGCCCAAGCCGATCCAGGCGCCGCATCCGCCGCTGTGGGTGGCGTGCTCGCAGCTCGAGACGATCGAGATGGCCGGGCGGCGGGGCATCGGGGCGCTCGGGTTCCAGTTCGTGAGTGCCGACGCGGCCCATGCCTGGGTGCATGCCTATTACAACGCGATCACCAAGCGGCTGGACAAGCTGGCGGACTACCAGACCAATCCGAACATGGCGCTGGTGAGCTACTTCATGTGCGCCAAGACCGATGAGGAAGCCTACGCGCGCGCCGAGGGGGCACCGTTCTTCCAATTCGCCTTGCGGTTCTATGGCGCGTCTTCGGGCCGGCAGCGGCCGCCGCCGGGGACTGTGAACCTGTGGGGCGAGTATTTGAAGTGGAAGGCGGAGAACCCGGAGGCGTTCCAGCGGGCGGTGCGCGGCGGGCTGATCGGCTCGCCGGAGACGATCCGGCGCAAGCTGAAGCGGTTCGCGGCGTCGAACGTGGACCAGATCATCCTGCTGAACCAGGCGGGGAAGAACACGCACGAGCATATCTGCGAGAGCCTCGAGCTGTTCGCGAAAGAGGTGATGCCGGAGTTCCATGACATGGAGCCGGCGCACCAGGCGTGGAAGCAAAAGGTGCTGGCGGGCGAGATCCAGCTCGAGGAGATCGACACGCAGCCGTTCCGCGACCGGTTCGGGCCCAATGCGCTGACGGTGACGCGCGGGCCGGCGGAGGCGGCGAAGTCGGCGGCGGACTGACACGAAACGATATTTTTTCGTAACAAAATCGGTGCGGCTGGGCCTTCGGGCTCAGCCGTATTGTTTTTTGGCGGCCCTGGCGGCGGCGATGACGTAGGGCTGGAGGCCGAGCGACGGGTCGGTGAGCGCGGGCGGGCGCTCGCGGCGCGG
>CAMDGX010000153.1 GCA_945897825.1 Asaia bogorensis
GTATTACACCCCGATGATGCTCGGCTTCTCCGCCCATCTCGCCGCGGACGTTGTCGTCTACGACTGCATGGACGAGCTCTCCGCCTTCCGCGGCGCCCCCCCCGGCCTGACCGAGCGCGAAGCCCGCCTGATGGCCCGCGCCGACCTGGTCTTCACCGGCGGCCACAGCCTCTACGAGGCCAAGCGCGACCGCCACCCCGACATCCACCCCTTCCCCAGCAGCGTCGACGTCGCCCATTTCGCCGCCGCCCGCACCAGCCATATCCAACCCGCCGACCAGGCCGCCATCCCCCATCCCCGCATCGGCTACTACGGCGTCATCGACGAACGCCTCGACACCGCCCTCCTCGCCACCCTGGCCCACGCCCGGCCGGACTGGCACTTCGTCATGATCGGCCCGGTGGTGAAGATCGCCCCGGAGGACCTGCCGCGCCTGCCCAACATCCACTACCTCGGCGCCAAGTCCTACCGCGACCTGCCCGCCTACGTCGCCAGCTGGAACGTCGCCCTCATGCCCTTCGCGCTGAACGAGGCCACCCGCTTCATCAGCCCGACCAAGCTGCCCGAATACCTCGCCGCCGGCCGCCCCGTGGTCTCGACCCCCATCGTGGACGTCGTCCGCCAATACAGCGACCTGCCCGGCGTGGCGATCGCCCAGGGCGCCGCCGCCTTCCTCGCCGGCATCGAATCCTCCCTGGCGATCGCCCGCGACGCCCCCGACTGGCGCGGCCGCGTCGACACCATGCTCGCCGGCATGTCGTGGGACCGCACCTGGGCCGCCATGTCCGCCCTGATCGCCCAGAAGCGCACCGCCCGCCAGGCCCCGGCCGTCACCAGCCTGCCGCGCAAGCTGCCCATCCCGCGCACCGTCCACCTCGCCCGCCGCGCCGCCTACGACTACCTCGTCGTCGGTGCCGGGTTCGCCGGCGCCGTGCTGGCCGAGCGCCTGGCCCGCGCCGACGGTGCCCGCGTCCTGGTGGTCGACCGCCGCCCCCATGTCGGCGGCAACGCCTACGACCACCACGACGCCGCCGGCGTGCTCATCCACCAGTACGGCCCGCACATCTTCCACACCAACGCGCCGCGCGTCGTCGAATACCTCTCCCGCTTCACCCGCTGGCGCCCCTACGAGCACCGCGTCCTGGCCCGCGTCGGCGACCAGCTCCTCCCCGTCCCGATCAACCGCACTACCGTCAACCGCTTCTTCGGCCTCGACCTGAACGAAGCCGAGGTCGAGGCCTTCCTCGCCAGCAAGGCCGTCCCGGTGAAGGACATCCGCACCAGCGAGGACATCGTCCTCTCCAAGGTCGGCCGCGAGCTCTACGAGGCGCTGTTCCGCGGCTATACCCGCAAGCAATGGGGCGTCTTCCCCGACCAGCTGGACAAGGCCGTCGCCGGCCGCATCCCGGTGCGCACCAACGACGACGACCGCTACTTCAACGACAGCTTCCAGCAGATGCCGCTGCACGGCTACACGCGCATGTTCGAGAACATGCTGGACCACCCGAACATCACCCTCATGCTCGGCTGCGAATGGCGCGACGTGCAGAACGACGTCGACCACGGCCACCTGATCTTCACCGGCCCGGTCGACGAATATTTCGGCCACCGCCTCGGCAAGCTGCCCTACCGTTCGCTGAAGTTCCAGCACGAGACCATCGACCGCGACATCTTCCAGCCGGTCGGCGTGGTGAACTATCCCTCGCCCGACGTGCCCTACACCCGCATCACCGAATACAAATACCTGACCGGCCAGAAGCACCCGCGTACCAGCATCACTTACGAACACCCCAGCGCCGAGGGCGACCCCTACTACCCCATCCCCCGCCCCGAGAACGCCGCGCTCTACACCCGCTACCAGGCCCTCGCCGACGCCGAGCGCAACGTCACCTTCGTCGGCCGCCTGGCAACGTATCGCTACTACAACATGGACCAGGTCGTGGCCCAGGCGCTCACCGTCCACGACCGCCTGCGCGGCCGCAAAGCCGCCATCACCCCGTCCGCTACGATCCAGATGCAACAGGCCGGCGAATAACCCGCCGCCACGGCCCCGCAGGAACCGCCCCGCAAGGGGCGAGTTTCCCGGGCACGCACCCACCAGCCAGGAGGCCCGCGCCGTGTACCACCACGTCAAGAAGCTCATGTACACCGTCAACGTCGGCGATGCCGATCCCCGCTTCGGCCGCATGCTGCTGGAGCAGTTCGGCGGCGCCAACGGCGAGCTCGCCGCCGCCATGCAGTATTCCATCCAGGGCCTGAACTGCGAGAACCCCGGCCTCAAGGACCTGCTGATGGACATCGGCACCGAGGAACTCAGCCACCTCGAGGTCATCGGCACCCTCGCGCGCATGCACCTCAAGCCCACCAAGGTCGACCGCGACGCCGCCGACGCCGACCCCTTGGTCGCCATCGCCGGCGGCGGCGGCGTCAACCTGTTCAATTCCCAGGGCAACCCCTGGACCGCCGACTACCTCAAGATCACCGGCGAGATCGACGTCGACCTGCGCAGCAACATCGCCGCGGAAGCACGCGCCAAGATCGTCTACGAACGCCTCATCAACTTCTGCGACGACCCCGGCAGCAAGGACGCGCTGCAATTCCTCATGACGCGCGAAATCACCCACATGAAGGCCTTCATGCTGGCGCTGGACAGCCTCGGCAAGCCACCGCTCCAGATCGGCCTGATCGCCCCCACCAAGGGCCTCGTCGACCAATACTTCAACGACTCCACCGGCGAGGACGACGAAGGCAATGCCGACATGATCGGCCCGTGGAACGACGAGAAGGCCTTCGAACGCGTCGACAACCCGGCCTTCTCGCCCGAGGCGCTCAAGACCGACGGCGACTGAAGGAAAGCGGTTCTTTTTTGAAAAAAAGAACCAAAAAACTTTTATCCATTCGCACCGTGTCCGAATGTTCGGGCACGGTGCAAAATGGATAAAGTCTTTTTTGCTTCTTTTTTCTTCAGAAAAAAGAAGAGCCTTCCTTACGTATCGGGGTGCTTCTGCGGATCCCGCCCGGGGTCCACCCCATCGTTGCGATCCCCGCTGACCACATCCTGCTCCACGCGCCCCGGCTTCGCGGGCCCGGACTTGTCCGGATTGCCCGGCTTCGTGCTGCGCGTCCCGCCGGGGTCAGCCCCTTCCACCGGATCATTGCCTGCCGTGCGCTTGCCCATCCCGCCCTCCTGCGTTGACTAGGGCCAACGCAGCCGCGCGCGATAAGGTTCAGCCCACAGCCGCCCGCTTGCGCGGCTTGTTCTGCACCACCGGCGCCAGCTCCGGCGCCCCGAAGCTCGCCACCACCCGCTCCTGCGCCACCGCGCCGTAATCCGTCATGCGCTGCTGCGGCACCCGCCCGATCCCGCGGATCAGCGCCTCCATCCGCTCCGGCGGAAATTCCTGCCCATGCTCCGTCCCCGCCGCGCGCGAGATGCTCTCGTTCATCAGCGTGCCGCCCAGGTCGTTCGCGCCGGCCTCCAGGCACAGCGCCGCCCCCTGCGGCCCCATCTTCACCCACGATGTCTGGATGTTCTTGATCCCGGGATGCAGCACCAGCCGCGCCACCGAATGCATCAGCACCGCCTCGCGCACCGTCGGCCCCTTCCGCGCCTGGCCCTTGAGGTACATCGGCGCCTCCATATGCACGAACGGCAGCGGCACGAACTCGGTGAACCCGCCCGTCTCCGTCTGCAAGTCCCGCAACACCAGCAGATGCCGCGCCCAGGAGACCGGCGCCTCCACATGCCCATACATGATCGTCGACGTCGTCCGCATCCCCAGCCCATGCGCCGCCCGCGCCACCGCCACCCACTCTTCCGTGTTCACCTTGTCCGCGCAGATGATCGCCCGAACCTCGTCGTCGAGAATTTCCGCCGCCGTCCCCGGCAACGTCCCCAACCCCGCCGCCTTCAACCGCGCGAGAAACGCCGCCAACGACAACCCCAGCGTCGCCGCCCCCTGCGTCACCTCCAGCGGCGAGAACGCATGGATGTGCATGCCCGGCACCGCCGCCTTGATCGCCCGGCAGATCGCCTCGTAGGTCTCCCCGGTATAGTCGGGATGGATGCCCCCCTGCAGGCAAACCTCGGTCGCCCCGCGCGCCCAGGCCTCCTCCGCCCGCCGCACGATCTCCCCCATCTCCAGGTCATACGCCGGCCCGCGCAGCGCCTCGTGCGACTTCCCCTTGGAAAACGCACAGAACGTGCAGTGATACGTGCACATGTTGGTATAGTTGATGTTCCGGTTCACCACGTAGCGAACCACATCCCCCGCCACCGCCTTCCGCAGCGCATCCGCCGCCTGCGTCACATGCGCATAATCCGCATCGCGCGCCGCGAACAACCGCACGATCTCCGGCGGATCAAGCCGCACACCCCCCGCCGCCTTCTCCACCGCCCGAGAAACCCCCCGGTCCACATCGCTCAGCAAAACCGCCGGCGCCGACGGCAACGTCACCTGCCCCGGCGCCCAGTCGTCCTCGCGCGCGAACCCCTCGGCATCGGCCATCCGCCGCACCTGCGCCGCCACCGCCGCCCCCATCCACGCCCCGGCCTCGCGCGCATACGCCGGATACACCGGCAGCCGCCCGACCAGCACCTTCCCCGCCTCCGCCGTCCGCCGCGCCAGCTCATCCAGATGCGGCCACGGCGCCTCCGGATTCACATGATCCGGCGTCACCGGCGAAACCCCGCCCCAATCGTTCAACCCCGCCGCCACCAACCGCTGATATACCCCCGGCGACAAATTCGGCGGCGCCTGCAAATTCATCGCCCCCCCCAGCACGATCCGCGCCACCGCCACCGTCCACAGCAGATCGTCCAGATCCGGCTCCGGCGCCGCCTCCCGCTTCGTCTTCGGCTTCGCGCGGAAATTCTGCACGATCACTTCCTGGATATGCCCATACCTCTCGTGCAAATCCCGGATCGCCAGCAGCGCCTCCACCCGCTCCGCCCGCGTCTCCCCAATCCCGATCAGAATCCCCGTCGTGAACGGAACCCGCGCCTCCCCCGCCAGCCGGATCGTCTCCAGCCGCACTTCCGGCACCTTGTCCGGCGACCCGTAATGCACCTCCCCGGGCTCGCACAGCCGCGCCGACGCACTCTCAAGCATGATCCCCTGGCTCGCCGAAACCGCCCGCAACGCCAGGATCTCGTCGGCCGTCATCACCCCCGGATTCGCATGCGGCAGCAGCCCGGTCTCCTTCAGCACAAGCGCGCACATCGCCACCAGGTATTCGATCGTCGTCGCATACCCCAGCGCCGCCAGCCGCTCCCGCGCCGCCGCATAGCGCAGCTCCGGCTTGTCCCCCAGCGTGAACAGCGCCTCCGTGCACCCCGCAGCGGCCCCCGCCCGCGCGATCGCCAACACCTCGTCCGGCGACAGATACGCGCTCACCCCCTTCTTCGGCCGCTCGGCAAAGGTGCAGTAATGGCAAACATCCCGGCACAGCTTGGTCAGCGGAATGAACACCTTCCGCGAATACGAAACCACCCGCCCATGCGCCCCGTCGCGCAGCCCGGCCGCCTCCGCCATCAACCCGTCCAGCGGCGCCGACAGCAAGCGCGCCGCCAGGCCGTCATCCGCCCCAAATGCATCCATCGAGCCGATCCCCCACGCGCGCTTGCCCAGCAATCCGCGAAGCCCCATCGTGTCGCCTGCGCGCGGCCGATGCAATCGGGCGCCCGAACCGGGGGAACCAACCATGCAGATCGGCTTCAACGCACCCACCGCCGGCCCGCTCTCCGCCGCCGCCCCGCTCGCCGAGCTCTGCCAGGGCGGCGAGGCCATGGGCTTCGACTACGCCACCTTCTCCGACCACGTCGTCATCCCCACCGAGATCGACAGCACCTACCCCTACTCCGCCACCGGCGAATTTCCCGCCGGCGCCCGCGCCGAACGCCACGAACAGCTCACCGAAATCGCCTGGGTCGCCGGCAAAACCACCAGGCTCCGCCTCGTCACCTCCGTCATGGTCGTCCCCCACCGCCCCGCGGTCCTGACCGCCAAGATCCTCTCCACCATCGACGTCCTCTCCGGCGGCCGCCTCACGCTGGGCATCGGCGCCGGCTGGATGGAGGAGGAGTTCGAAGCCGTCGGCGCCCCCCCCTTCGCCGAACGCGGCGCCGTCACCGACGAATACCTCCAGGTCTTCCGCGAACTCTGGACCCAGCCCGAACCCCGCTTCGCCGGCAAATACACCCGCTTCGACAAGATCCTGTTCGACCCCAAGCCCACCCAGCCCAACATCCCGATCTGGGTCGGCGGCGAATCCGGCCCCGCGCTCCGCCGCACCGCCCGCCTCGCCGATGGCTGGTACCCGATCGGTACCAACCCCGCCTTCCCGCTCGACAGCCTGCCCCGCTACCAGGCGGGCATCGCCAAGCTGCACAAAACCGCCACCGCCATCGGCCGCGACCCGAAAACCATCACCCTGATCTACCGCGTCTCCGGCTGGGCCACCCCCGGCCCGGCCACGGCCTCCGACGGCAACCCCCGCCTCTTCAGCGGCAACGCCACCCAAACCGCCGCCGACATCCGCGCCCTGCGCGACCTCGGCGTCACCAGCATCGACTTCGGCTTCCCCGGCACCACGCCGGCCGAAGTCCTCGCCGCCATGCAGAACTTCCGCACCGACGTGCTGGCCAGGATTTAGTGCCTGAAGCAAGAGAAGCAAGGAAAGATTCACCACAGAGACACAGAGACACGGAGAAGCAAGACAAGGGAGAAGGCAGGCGGAGCCTGATGAACGATGCCGCCTCTCGGTTTACGACCCTTACCAAATTTCTCAACAAACCCGCGACAAACGACGCCTCGGCCAAACGCAACACCCTACTTCTCCCTTGCCTTGCTTCTCCGTGTCTCTGTGTCTCTGTGGTGAATCTTCTTTTTGCTTCCTTGCTTGCTTTCGTCCCACATCCCTGGCCCGCCCCAACCCCAGCCGCACCACCTCCCCCCTAATCCCGACCCGCCCAGCCAACCGAACGCACCAAGGAAACGCCCCATGAAACTAGGCATGACGCTGGCCGTCGGCGGCCCCAGCCCCCGCCTCAACATCGACCTCGTCCTCGAAGCCGAAGCCCTCGGCTACGACAGCGTCTGGACCGGCGAGGCCTACGGCACCGACGCCGTCACCCCCGCCGCCTGGGTCCTCGCGAGAACCACAAAGATCAAGGCGGGAACCGGCATCATGCAGATGTCCGCCCGCACCCCCACCTGCGCCGCCATGACCGCCATGACGCTCCAGGCCCTCTCCAACAACCGCTTCCTCTGCGGCGTAGGCCCCTCCGGCCCCCAGGTCATCGAAGGCTGGCACGGCCAACCCTTCGGCAAGCCCGTCGACCGCACCCGCGAATACGTCGCCATCATCCGCCAGATCCTGGCCCGCGAAAAACCCCTCACCTTCGACGGCGAATACTATCAAATCCCCTACAAGGGCCCCGGCGCCTCAGGCCTCGCCAAGCCGCTCCGCTCCATGACCCACGGCAACCCCGACATGAAGTTCTACACGGCGTCGATCACCCCCGGCGGCCTGCGCGTCAGCGGCGAGGTGGCCGACGGCAACATCCCGATCTTCATGTCCCCGGAAAAAGCCGACCTCATGTGCAAGACCGTGCTCGACGGCATGGCCAAGGCCAACCGCCCCGTCACCCTGGCCAACTTCGACGTCGCCCCCCACGTCAAGATCCGTGTCGGCAACGACATCGAGGCCCTGCGAGACAGCTGCAAGCCCGAACTCGCCCTCTACATCGGCGGCATGGGCGCCCGCGGCAAGAACTACTACAACGACTACGCCAAGCGCCTCGGCTACGAGGAACAAGCCGTCAAGATCCAGGACCTCTACCTCGACGGCAAGAAAGACGCCGCCGCCGCCCTGGTGCCGGATGCCATGGTCGACGAACTCGCCCTCATCGGCCCCAAGGAACGCATCAAGGACCGCCTCGCCGCCTGGAAGGAAGCCGCCCGCGACAACAAGGTCGGCACCATGATCCTCACCGGCGCCAACAGCGAAGCCCTGCGCGTCGTCGCCGAAGCCGTGCTCTGAGCACCAGAAAGCAAGCAAGACTCTTCTTTTTCTGAAGAAAAAGAAGCAAAAAGACTTTTCATTAATTGCCGCCCTGCCACACCAT
>CAMDGX010000154.1 GCA_945897825.1 Asaia bogorensis
AGCCTGCTGGGGATGCTGGAGGGGGAGGGCGCCGTGGTGGTTCCCCTGGCGCGCGCCGACGAGGCCAACCGCACCCCGCCGCCGGGAGAGGAGAAACGGGGCGGGGAGGCGCTGGCGCTGCCGAAGTCGCGCGATTTCCATTGAGGGGCGTGGCGCTTCCCATCGCGCGCGCCCGGCGCTACACGCATCGGGCATGAAAACGCTCGCCTGTGTCACGATGGCGTACAACGAGGCGGCGCTGCTGCCGCTGTGGCTGCGCCACTACGGCGGGCAGGTCGGGCTGGAGAACTGCTACGTCATCGACCAGGGCTCCACCGACGGCAGCACGGCGGCGATGGGCGGGGCGAACCGCATCCACCTGCCGCGCACGGCGCGCGACGAGGTGCGGCGGGCGGCGTTCCTGTCGGAGTTCTGCGGCGCGCTGCTGCACTACCACGATTGCGTGCTCTACACCGACGCCGACGAGTTCGCCGTGGCCGACCCGGCGCGGTGGCCGGGGCTGGTGGCCTATGCGCAGGAGGCGCCGCCGGTCACCACCTGCCTGGGCATCAACCTGGTGCACCGCTTCGCGCACGAGCCGGCGCTGGACCCGGGGCGGCCGATCCTGGCGCAGCGGGGCTATGGCTTCGCCATCAGCGGCATGTGCAAGCCCGTGTTCATCCGCCGCAAGGTGGCCTGGACGGCGGGCATCCACTCCTATGACGGGCCGATGGCCTTCGGCGACCTGGTGCTGTTCCACGCCGCCTATGCCGACCTCGACATCGCGCTCGACCGGCAGGCGAAGCGCAACGGCCACCTGTTTCCCGAGGGGCTGACCGGCCACCACCACCAGGAGCCGCCGCGGCGCGCCTATGAGTGGATCGCCGAATGGGCCGCCCTGCCCTGCGACGACGACGTGACGCTGCTGGCGGATTGCCCGCACCGCGGCGGCTTCATCGCGGAGATGGAGGAATCCGCCCGCCGCTACGCCGGCCGCGGCTACGGCTTCGACATGCTGATCTGGCGCAACCGGCTGTGGCGCATTCCAAACCGGTTTCGCGACGCGTTCTGAGCGAGGCGGCTCAGGCGGGCTTGTGGAAGATGAAGGTGTTGGACAGCCAGTGCGAGGGCGGGCCCATGGCGGTGTCCTCGCGCACTTCCAGCGGCACGCAGCCGCAGCGGTGGGCGATGCCGAACACCACGGATTGCGGCAGGCAATGCACCTCGATCGTGCCGGTCTCGGTGGGGGCGGCGAGGTAGCGGGCGAGGTCGAAGCCGTAGTTCGAGGCGAAGGTGGGCACCTGGAACATCGCGATGCCGCCGGGGGCGAGCATGGACAGCGCGCGCTGCAGCACCATGGCGATGACCGGCGGCGGGTTGTGCTGCAGCACGATGTAGCTGAACCACAGGTCGAACGGCTCGGTCATGCCGAAGGTGGGCGCGCGGGCCAGCTCGAAGCGCACATTAGCAACACCTGCCTCGCGCACCGCCTCGGCGGCCATGGCCATGTGGCTTTCGGAGATGTCGATGGCGGTGACCTGGCTGAAATGCCGGGCCAAATGCGGCGCCACGCGCCCGACGCCGCAGCCGTATTCGACGATGCGCGGATGCATCGCGGGCGTGCGGCCGTGCCGCTCCAGCGCGCGGACGATGCGCATCGCGTCCCCGGCGCCGGATGCGTAGAAGGAGCGGCGATGCTCCTCGATCTTCTCCGGCAGGAACTGGTCGGAGGAGAGCACGGACCAGTGCGGCTTGTCGTGGCCGAGGGCGGTCCAGGTGCGGGTGACATGGTCGAGCAGGCGGTCCTGGGTGGCCGGGTCGGCCTGCCACTGGACGGAAGCGGGCGGAAGGTCGACGGTCAGGCGCGGCTCGGCGGGGGCGGGCGGGGACTCGGCGCCCTGGCGGCCGATGAGGTCGCGGAATTCCGCCGATTCCAGCGCCAGGCGACGCAGTTCCTCGACGGATTCGAGCCCCGTCCAGCGCTCGGCCTCCTCGGCCGCGGCTTCGCGCCCGAGAATCAGGCGATAAACCCAGGCAATCTCATCCTTGGTGATCGGCACCGAACCCTCCCGGCAATCGGGGTTCCCTTCGCACCAAACGGGGTGGGAGGCAAGGCGGGGAGCGGCGGGGTGGACGGCAGCGGATTCCTCGCTTATAGGCGGCAAACACCCATGCAAAAGCATGGTAACGAGCGATGCGGCACGCTATTGCGCCGGAATCGACAATGACCGGCAACGAACCCGAGGCGGCAACCTTGGCAACTATTTCCCGAAGGCGTTGAAGCTATGGCCGGCACCGAATCACTGGCATCCAAGTTCCAGAAGTATTTCGACCCAGGCCGGAAGGTGGGCAGCCAGAGCGAGCAGCCGGCCATGATGGTTGCTGGCGGTGTGATCTCGGTCGCAGGCTACCAGGTGTTCAAGATTGCCCAGGGCAAGGTGATCAAGGACGGGATGAGCCGGAAGTACCGGTCCCTGTACCAGTTCTTCCAGGCCAACCGCGCCCTCCTCGGCGCCAACGCATCCCTGCTGGACATCGGCTGCTCGGCGGGCATCCTGTGCTTCCTCGCCAAGGAAAGCGGCTTTGCCAAGGTAACCGGGATCGATCACGACCCCGAATACATCGAAATGATGCAGGCGGTTTCCCGTACCTCGGGCCTGGAGGTGGATGCCCAGGTCGGCGACTGGAAGGCTGCAACAGGTACGCACGACGTGGTGTGCATGCTGGCATTGATCCATTGGGTCTACTCCCTGACGGGAACCGAGGGCTCGTTCAGCAGCGTCTATCGCTATCTTCATGCCCGCACCGGCAAGTATCTGCTGATCGAGTGGGTCGACCCCGCCGACCCTGCCATCGGGCACCTCAAGCACACCTCGGCCAATCCGCAATGGCATCGCGAACCCTATGAGCGCGAGCGGTTCGAGATCGCGGGGCAACGCTACTTCGGCCCGATCGACGCGCGGATCGACACCACGGCCACCCGCTGCATCTATGTGTTCCGCAAGGAACCGCGCGTGTTCGGCCATTCGAGCGTCGTGCGCTTCGGCGAAACCGCCGTGGTCAAAACGTTCCATGACGAGATCATCAAGCACCACCCCGCCCTGATCGGCCGCGAGCGCAAGGCGCTGGCCAAGCTGGAAGGGGTTGCCGGCATCCCCTACGTGTTGGCGGCCTCCGACAGCGAACTGCACCTGACTTTCGGCGGTGAACCGATATCCGCCAAGAATCTGCCGCCGGATGCCACCGCCCAGGCCCATGTGCTGGTGGAGGCGATGAAGGCGCGCGGCATTCGGCACAACGACATCCATCGCGACAACGTGCTGGTGCACGACGGCCGGCTGAATCTGATCGACTTCGCATGGTCCTGCGGAACCGCCGACTCGCTCGACTTCCTGCCGAAAGAGATCGGCGTGAACTACGGTGTCCGCACCCCGACCGACCCGGTGGATGACCTGGCGATGCTGCTCCGGACCATCGAGATCGTAGGGCGCCAGGCCAAGACATGAGAGGTTCCGACGTTGGGCGCTGAACTGCGGTTCCCGGCGCAACCGGCCGGGCGCCGGTGCCTGTTGGCGGTTTAGCGCGAATGCCTTCCATGCGTGCCAATGCGACCCAGGCCGGTCCGGTGGATTTCGCGGCCGGCGGGAACTTCGATCTTCTCGAATCCTCGGGCTTCTCCTACCCGGAGAAACTGGGGCGCTGGAGCCTCGGCGATCAGTCCTTCGTGGTGGTGCCTGTGCCTGTCGGAGCACGGGAACGGGAACTTGAACTGTCCTTGACGGTCTGGCTGCCGGTGCAGACGGATCGGGCGCAGAAGCAGACGCTGGTGGTGCTCGCCAACGACCAGAAGATCCACGTCGGCACCGTGGACGGCATGACCCAGGTGAAGGCCCGCCTCGCTGCCGCACTGCACTGCGATGCGGCGACAATTCGGCTGACCTTCCTGCACCCACGCCTGAAGCCGAACGCCGCAGCTTCCCAAAAGACCGACAGCCGCCCCTTGGCGATCTTCTTCCAGCGCCTGAGTCTGGGCCCGGTCGAGGCGAAGAAACCAGCGCCGGAACCGCCGCGCGCCGAGTTAGCACCAGGGACGCCGATCGACGAATCCGAATACCGAGCCGAGGACGCCACGGAACTCAACGCGTTCTGCGCCGGCCCGCACGACATGCGGCTTCAGATGTTCGGCCAGGTCGCGCTGGCACCTCCAGCACGGCTGGTGGCCGCAGAGACGCTGCCGCCCGCCTTCGCGCAGGATCACGCCGCCTTCCGCACGCCACGTGCCGGCCGCGTGTATGCGATCTCGGACCACACGCTGTGGAGCAATGGTTTCCTGCGTCGAGGAGATGAGTTCTTCCTCCCGAAGGACTGTTTCCCCGAATACTTCGCCTTCTACATCAAGGAGGGCCGGCAAGAGTTCCCCGCGGTATGGGCCGGGGCGCTCAACCGGGAGGCACCGGTGCGCGTGGAATTCGACGGGCCTGTGGCCAGCGTCCTGCATCCCAACCTAGTGTATGGGCACTTCCTGCTGGAGATACTGCCCCGGCTCTACCAGCTTTCCCTGCTGAACGAATGGGGGGCGGACATCCCCGTGGCGCTGTCGGTGCACGTGCCGGACTGGGTCAAGGAGTTCGTGGGATACTATATTCGGCCCGAACGAATTGTCTGGTACGATCATCGCACGCAGTATCTGGCCGCGCCGCGGTTCGTCGTGCCCTCAATGCTGCAGGCCGACCACCACCTGCACCCTGCCTTCAACACCATGATCGGCAACCTTTTGTCGCGCATCGGGACAGGCGCGCCGGCTGCGCACGCGCTGCCTGAACGGCTTTACCTGTCGCGCACCAAGATGCCGGGTCCGGGCCGCATTACCAACGAGCATGAGGTGGAGCAGGCCATGGCTGGGCTGGGCTTTACCATCATGCACCCGCAGACCATGTCCATCGCGGAACAGCTGCGGATGTACAGCCATGCGCGCGTGATCGTGGGGGAGTTCAGCTCCGCGCTGCACAATGCCATGTTCATGGCACCGGGCAGCGGCGTGGTGGCGATCAATTTCTTCAATTCGTATCAGAGCGCCATCGCGCGGATGAGGCGCCAGGTGATCGCCTATGTGCCCCCGGCCGATGGCCAGTTCCGGCATTGGCGGCATACCGCCCACCTGTCGCGCCAGTTCGCGGTGAACTGCCGGCAGCTTGAGGATATCGCCCGCAAGGTTGTCGACGCGGTTCGATGAACCAGCACACCGTCTTGCACCACCCGGGGCTTTCGCGGCGCGGCCTGCTCGGTGGCATGCTTGGCCTGGCCTTCGCATCCGCCCTGCCGCGCTGCGGGGTGGCACGCGGCCTCACGGTGGATGCAGGCGCTTTCGGTGCGGTCGGCGATGGCCGCGCAGATGCGACCGCGGCGCTGAACGCCGCCGCACGCGCGGTGCCGGCCGGCGGCGTGCTGCATGTTCCGCCCGGGCGCTATCGCATCACCCATCCCGTCCTGCTGCACACCGGCACCACGCTGGCCGGGCCGGGCGCCACGCTGTTCGCCACGGAAGCCTGGCAATCGCCGCATCCCGGCCGCGATCGCACGAAGCGCTGGAAGGTGATGGTGGCCAACCTGAACCACGCCGCGGCGGACATCCAGGACCACGACATCACGGTGCGGGACATCCACTTCCAATACGTCGGCACCCAGGACGGCGAGGCGCATGCGGTGGAGTTCCGCATGGCGCGCAAGATCGTCGTCGATTCCTGCTCTTTCTCCGGCGGCGGCAACGCCACCGCCTTCCTCGCCTGCCGGGAGACAGAGGTGGTGCGCTGCATCTCCCAAGGCACGCTCAATTGCGCCTTCGACCATTGGGAGGGAACGAGCGACGGCCTCGTGCACCAATGCGTCGCGACCTGCGCCCGCGGCTACGGCATCCTGTTCACCGGCGCCGGAACCGAGAAGGCCCACCACGCACACGCCGCGCGCCTGTCTGCCATCGGCAACCGCATCTACACCCCGTCGGCCGCCGGCATCTGGATCTGCTCGCTGTCGGAGGAGTCTGTCGTGTCGGAGGTTGTCGTGCGCGACAATCTGGTGCGCGGCGGTCCATTCAAGGCTGCGGGCATCGGGGCGACCGGCCGGGTGAGGGACATCCTGATCGAGAACAACCGGATCGAGGACGTGAAGGGCCATGGGGCACTCTTCAGCCGCCCGGACAAATGGGGCCGCCCGAGCGGAGTCCGGATCCTGCGCAACCGCATCGCCCGCTGCACCGTCGACGACGCGGCCATCGCCCTGATCCAGGCGCTCGGCGACGGGATCGAGGTGCGGGGAAACCGCGCACTTGCGTCCGACTTTCCTTCGCTTGCGTGGGTCGACGGGCGAGACGTAGTGCTGGCCGACAACGGTGGCAGCCAGATGCGCGGAAAGCATAAATACCGCATGGAACGGGCCATTACACCAATGATATCGGACCCTTAGTCAGAATTTACTCTTCCATATCTGCCAACTTGGACTCTTATTACATCGAATGTTCTCGATTTTCAAAGACCCCCGGTCCTTGGTGGGTCATCCGTGGTGCCGCCTCGCGCAGCGACGGTAAAGTTTGGCCTGTCCTTGCTTCTCATTGGAGGCCTTGCTCCGCTCCGCCCCCTCACCGCCCGTCAAGCGGTCCCTTGTTCCGTTCCCACAGCCGGAGCAGCAGTTCTAGGTGTTTGGTCCCGGCATTTGGTGGTGCGGATTTGCGATGAATCTGCTTGGCTCTACAGCCCATGCTTTGCAGATAGCTTCGTAAGGCGTGAGGTCTTTGAGGGTCTTCAGCCGCTTGGCGAAGTTGTAGGCGTCGAGGAACTGGTCGAGGTGTTGCTGCAGCTGTTCGTGGGTGGCGTAGTGGAAACGCCGGACAGTGGCTTCCTTCAGTGTTCGGTTCATCCTCTCGACCTGGCCGTTGGTCCACGGATGGTAGGGCTTGGTCAGTCGGTGCTCGATGTGGTTCTGGGCGCAGGCATACTCGAAGGCGTGGGCACGGAAGATCTCACCGCGGTCCATGGCCTCGCGGATCAGCGACGCCGCGGATGCGATGTTGCCGGGCGTGGTGAAGTGGATGCCGTTGTCGGTGAGCACTGTGTGGATCCGATATGACACCGCTCTTCAGCAGAGCGCACAGGAAGTCGGCGGCGACGCGGGTGGTGGCACGCTCGTGCAACTGGGCGAAGGCAAACTTGCTGGTGCGGTCGATAGCGACGAAGAGGTGGAGCTTGCCTTGTTCGGTGCGGACCTCGGCGATGTCGATGTGGAAATAGCCGATGGGATAAGGCTTGAAGCGCTTGCGGGTGGGCTTGTCGCCGTCGGTTTCCGGCAGGCGGCTGATGCCATGGCGTTGCAGGCACCGGTGCAGGGCTGAGCGGGTGAGGGCTGGGATTGTGGCCTGCAATGCATAAAGGCAGTCGTCCAGCGGCAGCAGGGTGTGCCTTCGGAAGGCAACGATGATGGCCTCCTCGGCCGGGGTCAGCACGGTTGAACGCGGCTCCCGGGGTCCCATTGGCAGATCGGTCACCGAGTTGCGCTTGCGCCACTTGGCGACGGTCTTGGCGTTGATGCCGTAGCGCTTGGCCAGGCCTCTCAGGCTCTCTTGACTATGTTGGATCGAGCGACGGACCGCCTCTGTCGTAGTGGCGCTGCCGTGGAGAACCTGGCCCATAGCGCATCCTTCCATTCCTGGCTGAAGGGTGCACCATCAAAGCCTGGGATTAAACAGCTAGAGCGGTAGCCCACCCTGTTGAATCGTTAGGGGTACCCAACGCGGCGGAAATCTGATTCAAGCTGTCTGCCGGAGAGAGGGGGCCGGCAGGCATGGGGTATGCCCTTTCGACGGATCTGCGGGTGCGCGTGCTGGCTGCCGTGACC
>CAMDGX010000155.1 GCA_945897825.1 Asaia bogorensis
TCCAGTTGTGTGTCCCAACCCAACCCTACCCAGCACCGCCGCGGTGACCACCGCTGTGGATAAGTCGCCCGCCTACGCCAGACTCGTGGCGGTCGCTACGGCGGGCGACTTACCCACAGCTCCTACACCACGCCTGGGGACACGACCCGCAACGTGCGGGTTTGGGCTTTCGAGGTGGCACTGGTGACGATCAATCCCGCCTTGCGCCGCAACGTCAGCACGATGAACCACACGCTGCTCCGCAGCCCGCGCCGGCGATAGTTGTCGTGGATGCCGGCAAGGAAGCGCTTCAGTCGCGTGCGAAACATCTGGCGCTCGACCTTTCTGGAATGTGGCGTGAAGCCTGATCGGCCCACCGTAATTCAGCTTCAGCGCATTTACGCGCATCCATCGCACCTGCATGGACAAATGGAAAGAGAGCGCTGCCGGATGGCAGACCGGACATCGCAGGGCGCGTGGTGCCTGGCGGGCCGGCTGCACGGCGGCAGCGCGACATGGAATGTGCCCCTGCGCTGCGACGTCCGTGGCCACGGTATGAGGTCTTGATGTGGGTCAAACATCGGAAATGAATTATATGCGAAAATTCTGACGCTGTGGAAATCCCAGCGGGAGGGTCCTCGCCGAAGGACTCTTCTCCTTTCCAGGAGAATGAGATGGCCGATTCAGTTATCTTGGCCGCCGCTGAGGGTGGTGGCGGCGGAGGCGGCGGTGGCGGTGGTGACACCGGCGGCGACCTATACGCCGACCTGTATGTGCTGACCCGTGATCTCGACCCTGCCAACGGTGGCGGCAATGGTGAGGCGGTGCTGGACGCCAACGGCCAGACCATCCCGGTCGGCCTCGACCCGGTGACCCAGGATATCTTTCCAATCTATCACGTCGAGGGTGCGGAGGGGGACTTCGAGATCCCGCCGGACCAACTTGCCTTCGTGCAGGAGGTCGTGCTCGAGCGGGCCAACGTGGCACGCGCGCCGGCCTCGGTGCTCGAGCATGCGCTGGAGGAAGCGCTCGGCAAGCTGACCGCGGGGACGTCGATCACGACGGACGCATCGGGCCGGATCGTCGTGGACGGCGCGACGATCGATTCCCCGCTCGAGAACCTGGCGCTCTACAAGCAGATCATGACAGCCGGTGGCAGCAATAGCTGGACCGAGGTTCAGGCCAATGCCGCCGCCAACCTGCCGGCGCAGATCGTGGACCTGCTCGCTTCGGGCTGGGATCCGACGGGGCTGCTGGGGGGCGTCTTTTCGAAGTTTGCGCCGGTCAGCCTGGACGCCGTCCTGACCGAGCACTCGATCCTTGGCGTGAACGAGGTGACGGGCACCGGCGACACGCTGCAGATCGACTACTTCAGCTTCAACCAGGGCAATTCGGAAGCGTATGACTACGACCGCGTGGCGCGGTACGGCGATCTCTGGATGCAGTGGTACCAGGACATGGACGGCAATCCGTTCACGCTGGAAGCCGTTCAGCGCACCGTTCTCGATGCCGTTTGGGGCAGCGACGGCGACGGCGACGGGGTGAACGACGTTGGCAGCGGCGTGAACTGGATCGACGAATACATCGCGCTTTCGGACGACGGGCTGGATTATGAGACCGTTGCCGCCACGAAGTCCGGCGTGAACGACTGGGCGCAGGCCGTGGATGACGCCAGGGCGGTGATCCTGCATATCCACGATTCCGTCGGTGCGACGGAGATCCCGCCGCCGGCGGACAAGGTCGTCGCGAGCGGGGATTTCAACGGCGACGGCACCGCCGATATCGCCCTGCGCGACATGCTCACGGGCGCCATGGTGGACTGGCAGATGGCCGGCACCGCGGCGACGCAGGAAATCGCCATCGGGAACGCCGGCCTCGACTGGACCGTTTCCGGCGCCGGCGACTTCAACGGCGACGGGACCCAGGACATCCTGTTCCGCAATGGAAACAGCGGCTGGGTCCAGAACTGGCAGATGCAGGGCGGGACGGCCAGCGACTCGATCGCGGTCGCGGGCGCAGGGCTCGACTGGGATTTGCTCGGGGTCGGCGACTTCAACGGGGATGGCACCGACGACATCCTGCTGCGGCACCAGACCAGCGGGTGGCTGCTGAACTGGACGATGAAGGACGGCACCCTGGCCGACGAGACCTTCGTCGCCGGCGCGGGAATGGACTGGAAGTTCATCGGAACCGGGGACTTCAACGGGGACGGCACGGACGACGTTCTGCTGCGCCACGAATCCAGCGGATGGCTGATGAACTGGACGATCACCGATGGCATGCGCAGTGCCGAGTCGTTCATCGGCGGCGCTGGCCTCGACTGGGAGGTCAGTGGCATCGGCGACTTCAACGGGGACGGGACGGACGACATCCTGCTGCGGCACGGCAGCGGCGCCGTGCTCAACTGGGAAATGTCGGAGGCTGCGCTGAGCCGGGAAGTGGCCTTGGCGGCCGTGAGCACCGACTGGGTGGTGGCCGGGACCGCCGACTATAACGGAAACGGCACGGACGACGTGCTGTTCCAGAACACGGGCACGAGCATCGGCGGCGCCGTGATGGCCTGGGAGATGACGGGCGGCAGCGTGTCGGCCATGATCCCGATCGTCGCTCCGACTTCCAATCAGGCGCTGATCGCCTGAGCGGGTTGCGGTACGCGCTGCGCGCGTACCGCATTCCCGGGATTGTCGCGATGCTTAAGGCCGGTGGCGCCACAATTCCGGCCATGCGAGGTAACCGGCCCCGTCAGTCCGCCGCGCTCGATTTGTTCAGGCGCTTGAAGAAGAGGGATGCAGGGGGCTCGGCCGCCGGGTGGGTGCAGGGCGGCGCCCTGCACCTTCCCGGGGGTCGATCTTAGGCTGCGTCGACTTCGGCGCTGCGCTTCTCGTGGCGCTTGCGTTCGTGGGGGTCGAGGTAGCGCTTGCGGAGGCGGATGGCCGTCGGGGTGACTTCGACGAGTTCGTCGTCTTCGATGTAGGCGATGGCTTGTTCGAGGCTCATGCGACGGGGGGGGATGAGGAGCATGGCCTCGTCCTTGCCGGCGGCGCGGATGTTGGTGAGTTTCTTTTCCTTGATGGCGTTCACGTCGAGGTCGCTGTCGCGCGAGTGTTCGCCGAGGATCATGCCGAGGTAGATCTTGTCGCCGGGGTCGACGAAGAGGGTGCCGCGTTCCTGGAGGTACCAGAGGGAGTACTGGATGGCTTCGCCGTCAGAGTTGGAGATCAGGCTGCCGTTGCGGCGGCCTTCGATGGGGCCGGCCCAGGGCTCGTAGCCCTTGAAGATGCGGTTCATGATGCCGGTGCCGCGGGTGTCGGTGAGGAACTCGCCGTGGTAGCCGATGAGGCCGCGGCTGGGCATGTGGAAGGTGAGGCGGACCTTGCCGCCGCCGGAGGGGCGCATGTCCTGCATCACGCCCTTGCGCTTGCTGATCTTCTCGACGACGACGCCGGTGTAGGGCTCGTCGACGTCGACCAGGACTTCCTCCATCGGCTCTTCGCGTTCGCCGGTTTCGGGGTTCTGGCGGGTGAGGACGCGGGGGCGGCCGATGGTGAGTTCGAAGCCTTCGCGGCGCATGGTTTCGATGAGGACGCCGAGCTGGAGTTCGCCGCGGCCGGCGACTTCGAAGGCTTCGGATTCGTTGGACTCGGTCACCTTGATGGCGACGTTGCCCTCGGTTTCGCGGAAGAGGCGGTCGCGGATCTGGCGGGAGGTGACCTTCTTGCCTTCGCGGCCGCCGAGGGGGCCGTCGTTGATGCGGAAGGTCATGGCCAGGGTCGGCGGGTCGACCGGGGTGGCGGGGAGGGGGGCGGCCACGGCGGGGTCGCAGATGGTGTCGGGGATGGTGGCGTCGGTCATGCCGGCGATGGCGATGATGTCGCCGGGCTCGGCTTCCTCGATGTTCACGCGGTCGAGGCCGCGGAAGCCCATGAGCTTGGTGAGGCGGCCGGTTTCGACGACGGAGCCGTCGGAGCGGAGGACCTTGAGCGGCATGTTGAGGCGGGGGCGGCCCTGCTCGACGCGGCCGGTGAGGACGCGGCCGAGGAAGTTGTCGTAGTCGAGGATGGAGGCGACCATGGCGAAGGGGGCGGCCTGGTCGCGGACGGGGGGTTGGACGTGGCGCAGGACCAGGTCGAACATGGGGGAGAGGTCGGTGCGGGGGTCGTCCAGCGAGACGACGGCCCAGCCCTGGCGGCCGGAGGCGTAGAGCATCGGGAAGTCGAGCTGGTCGTCGTTGGCGCCGAGGTTGGCGAAGAGGTCGAACATCTCCTCGTGGACCTCGTCGGGGCGGGCATCCTGGCGGTCGATCTTGTTGACGACGACGATGGGCTTGATGCCCTGGGCGAGGGCCTTGGTCAGCACGAACTTGGTTTGCGGCAGGACGCCTTCGGCGGCGTCGACCAGGACGATGGCGCCGTCGACCATGTTCAGGATGCGCTCGACCTCGCCGCCGAAATCGGCGTGGCCGGGGGTGTCGACGATGTTGATGCGGGTGCCTTTCCACATCACGGCGGTGCACTTGGCGAGGATGGTGATGCCGCGCTCGCGCTCGAGGTCGTTGCGGTCCAGCGCGCGTTCGGCGACCTGCTGGTGCTCGCGGAATGCGCCGGACTGCTTCAGGAGCTGGTCGACCAGCGTCGTCTTGCCGTGGTCGACGTGGGCGATGATCGCGATGTTGCGGATTTCCATGGACCGTCCGGGCGCAAAAGGGGGAGGCGCGGCCGGGTGGCGGCACCTGCAATGTTGCGCTGCACATAAGCGAGATGGGGGCGGAAAGCGAGCAAAACCGGCGGGGGGCAGCGTTGCAGAAGGAAGGCCAGGGCGCTGCCCTGGACCCGCCAGGGGGCCGAGCCCCCTGGACCCTCGAATGATGGGGGCTGGGGCCCCTCGCCTTACTTGAGCTTGCGCATTTCCTGCGACAGGTCGCGCTGCGGGCGGGCGCCGAAGTGGCTGATGACTTCGGCGGCGGCGATGCTGCCGAGGTGGCCGCATTGCTTGAGGGTCTTGCCGGCGGTCAATGCCGCGAGGAAGCCGGCGGCGTAGGCGTCGCCGGCGCCGGTGGTGTCGACGACCTGGGTGGGTTCGGCGGGGATGATGAAGGTTTCGCCGCCCTTGACGATGGTGCTGCCGGCTTCGCTCATGGTGATGGCGGCCAGGGCCACGTCGTGGCGGGCGTGGGCGATGGCTTCGGCGAGGGTGTTGGTTTCGTAGAGGGCGGTGATCTCGGCTTCGTTGGCGAAGAGGATGTCGACGTGGTTGGCCACGAGGTCGCGGAAGGCGCCGCGGTGGCGGTGGACGCAGAAGGCGTCGGAGAGGGAGAGGGCGACCTGGCGGCCGGCTGCGTGGGCGGCGGCGGCGGCGCGGCGGAAGGCTTCCTGGGCGGCCGGTGGGTCGAACAGGTAGCCTTCGAGGTAGGTGACGCGGGCGGCGGCGACGAGGGCGGGGTCGACGTCGTCGGGGCCGAAGGTGGTGCAGGCGCCGAGGAAGGTGTTCATGGTGCGCTGGGCGTCGGGTGTCACCATGATGAGGCAGCGGGCGGTGCGCTGGCCGTCGTCGGTGGCGGGCGGGGTGGGGTAGTGGACGCCGACGGCGGCGATGTCGTGGCGGAAGACGGCGCCGAGGGTGTCGTCGGCGACGCGGCCGAGATAGGCGACCTTGGCGCCGAGGAGGGCGGCGACGGCGCAGGTGTTGGCGGCCGAGCCGCCGCTGGATTCGGTGGCGGGCGGCATGTCGGCGTAGAGGTGTTCGGCGGTGGGGGCGTCGATGAGGGCCATCGCGCCCTTGTGCATGTCGTGCTTCGAGAGGAAGGCTTCCGGCACGGGGGCGACGACGTCGACAATGGCGTTGCCGATGCCCAGGATGTCGAACTGGGCCGGGCCGGGGGAGGTGACCATCGCGTGTCTCCGCTGTGCAGGAAGGCTCCGCCTATCACCGAGGGAATGCAGCCGCAACCATGAGCCGCCCGCCATCGCCCTTGCCGCCGGCATCGCCCGGTCCTTCTTCGCCGATGCTGCGGGCGATCGGGCAACTGGACGACCCTGCGTTTCTCGGCGCGGTGCTGCGTGGCGTGGCCGGGGCTGTCGCGGGGCTGGTGGCGCTGGGCGTGGCGCTGGCGGTGGGGGGCGCGCGGCTGGCGGAATGGCTGGGGGTGGGCGATCCGGCGGGGATGGGCTGGGGGGAGTGGGCGGCGGCGGCGGCCGGCGCGACGGGGGCCGCGGTGCTGGGGCTGTTCCTGTTCGTGCCGTTGGCGACCGCGATCGCGACGCTGTTCGTGGACCGGATCGCCGAGGCGGTGGAGCGGCGGCATTATCCGGACCTGCCGCCTGGGGTTGCGGCGAGCGTGGCGGCGCAGACCTGGGATGCGCTGATGCTGGCGCTGGCGGTGCTGGCGGCGCAGGTGGTGGCGCTGGCGCTGTCGTTGATGCTGCCGGTGGTGGGGTTCGCGCTGGGCTGGCTGGTGGCGGCCTGGGCGATCGGGCGGGGGCTGTTCATGGCGGTGGCGATGCGGCGGGCGACTCGGGCGGAGGCGCTGGTGCTGTATCGGTCCCGCGCGTTGCGGGTGCTGGTGCAGGGCGGGTTGGTGGCGGCGGCGGGGCTGGTGCCGGTGCTGAACCTGGTGGCGCCGGTGCTGGGATTGGCCGCAATGGTGCACGTTCTGGGACGCGACGGACCGATGGGCGGGCGGATCGGTGGGCTCGGCGGGTTGTCCGGTCGGCCTCCCACGTGATAGCCCGGGGCCGGTCTTCACTTTCTGGATCGGACTGAGCCGTGTTCAAGCGCCGCAAACCCGACGAGCCCGTGCCGGCCGAGGCGCCGAAGCCTGCTCCGCAGGCCCAGCCCGCCGGCGTTGCCGCCCGCCCGGCCGATACCGGGCTTGGCGTTCCGCCCTTCCGCCCCGCGCCCCCGAAGGAGGCACCGCCCATGAGTCGTCCGCCGTTTCCCGCCGCACCGCAGCCTGGCTCGGCCACGCCGGTTCCCTCCGCCACGGCCGCCTCGCAGCAGCGCCGGGGGCCGGCGGAGCGCCGGACCATGGTGATCGGGCGCGGGATCAGCGTGCATGGCACCATCCAGGATGCCGAACGGCTGGAGGTGCAGGGGATCGTGGAAGCCAAGATGATCCATGCCGCCGAGCTTTCGATCGCGCAGGGCGGCATGTTCCGCGGCGAGGTCGAGGTGGAGGAGGCGGAGATCGCCGGGACCATCGACGGCACGCTGACGGCGCGCAACGCGCTGATCGTGCGCGCGACCGGGCGGGTGCTGGGCACGGCGCGGTGCCGGCGGCTGCAGGTGGAGGATGGCGGGCAGATCACCGGCCAGATCGAGATGATCACCGAGGCACGCAGCCCCACGGCGCCGGCCGACGCCGAGAAGCCGGCCGATACCAGCGTCTGACATGGCGGCGTTGCTGATCCGGCGCTCCATGCGGGGCGCCTGGTGGGCAGCCCTGGCGCTGGTGTCTGCCTGCGCGGCCCCGCCGCCTGGGGGCACGCCCCCCGCGCAGCATGTCGTGTTGCCGACCGCCGTGCCCGAGGCTCCGGCGGAGGTTTCCCTGCCGGTGGAGTCGCTGCTGCACGAGCGCGCGAGCGCGGTGCGGGCGCGGTTCGGCGACCCGCACGCGCAACGACGCGATGGCGGGGCGGTGGTGTGGAACTACGAGGCGGACGGGCTGTGCCGGCTGAACCTGGTTTTGCAGGGGGTGCGCGGGGCGCCGGCCGAGGTGGTGCATGCCCAGGCGCGGCTGTCCGAGGGCGGGACCGAGGGGGCTTGCCTGGAGCGGCTGCGGCAGGAGGCGCGGGTGTCGTCGGTGGCGC
>CAMDGX010000156.1 GCA_945897825.1 Asaia bogorensis
TCGGGCGGCAGGGCGGGGCTGGTGCCAGGATGGCCGGGAGGCATCAACTGGCCGGCGGGCATGGCGCTGCCGTCCATCATCTGTGTCGCCAGCGCCTGCCGGTCGATGGCGATGCTGATCGCCTCGCGCACGCGTTTGTCGCGCAGCGGTTTGGGCACCAGCGGTTGGCCGCCAGCGTCGGAGAAATGCGGCGTCTGCGCCCGCTGCATGTCCAGGCCGAGGAAGATCAGCCGGCTGGTCGACGCCTTCACCACAGTGACGTCGTCGCGCCTTTCCAGCATCGCGAGGCTGGCGGTGGGCACCTGCTCAATTAGGTCAACCTCGCCGGCCAATAGGGCAGAGACCCGAGTTGCGTCTTTGGCGCGCAACAGCAGGCGCATCCGCTCCCATTGCGGCTTCGGCCCCCAGTATGCGTTGGCCCGGGCGAGTTCCAGCACCTCGCCGCGCCGCCACCGGAACCCACTCAATGTCTCCGCCAGCCATGTTGGTGCCTCCTGCAGGTCCTCGAGATCCGAAACGTTGTTCCAGCGGGCTGGAGGGAGCAAACATTTGGAGGGCCTGAAGACAATACAATCTTCATAGCCTTTGCGGCAAAGACGAGTTCCGTCCGAACCTTGTTGAAACCCATTGTAAATCTGAAATGCAGGAATGAGCTTGAGCGCTCCGTCATGGACCTCTTTGCATCGCACGCCACCGCTCCGGCTCTATAAAGGATCCCGCCCACATGCCACGTTTGAGGCGTTTTGCCTCCAACTCGGCGGACACATAGTCATGGGAGTATTTGCGATAGGCGATTGCCAGCCCGAGCTGAACCAGGCGGCGCCCCAGGTCGCTGTGCCCAACCCAACAAACCGCGATCGAGCGCTGGTTTCGGTCGTAACTCATTCGTTGGCAGTGGACGTCCCGCCGACCAATCTCCTGCTGCAGAGCACGCGCCGCCGCGACGCCGCATTGCCACTCCGCTTCATTAACGTTCTGGCAAATCTGACGTGTTTCTGGCGCATCGATGCCATGCAGACGGACTTTCGTGTCGCCAACATAAAGAGTGTCCCCGTCGACAACTCGTGCTTCGCCAGAGATGCTTCCGAGCCGATCCGGAGCGGCGTTGACGACCGATGTGTCACCACCCAACACCAGGGCGAGAAGGAGGATGGGTTTGATCAACCTGCCGACGAAGATCTCTAAAGCACGACAAGCCCAGTGACTTGGCCCTGCTGGCCGACGAATATGGACAGATGGCCTGAGAGTATAGTGGTCGGCGTCAGTCATTACGTTCCTTACCCGGCACCGACGCAGGAAGACGATGGCTGTCGCAGACCTTTGTATGGCCTCAGCCTGCATCGAACCCGCTCTGTTTATTGGGCGTACTGCGAAAACTATATAGTTAAAAATAATTATGACATCACAATATGTAATATTTTCTATGATTAATTGATAAAGAACATTTTTAGTTTATTGTCTTGAATAGCCTGATGCTGCTCGTCGGCAAGCGCTTCCCACGTCGCTTTCCCTAGGCTCAGGACTCACTATCTGAGCCAGAAGGTGACGGTGGCTGCGATGCAGATGGCTGAGAAGAAGGTGTGGGCGCATCTGTCGTAGCGCATGGCGATGCGCCTCCAGTCCTTGATGCGGCCGAACATGATCTCGACTTTGTGGCGTTGGCGGTAGAGGACCTTGTCATAGGTCAGCTGAGTGCGGCGTCCTGGCATGGGTGGGATACAGGCGGTGATCCCACGCTCCGCCAGAGCGGCTCGGAAGCGGTTGCTGTCGTAGCCACGGTCGGCGAGCAGGAGCTCGGCCTGTGGCAGGTGCGGCAGGAGCAAGGCGCCGCCGACATGGTCGCTGCGCTGGCCCTCAGTGAGCAGCATCAATACGGGCCGGCCTTGCTGGTCGCAGACGGCGTGCAGCTTGGAGTTCAGCCCACCCTTGGTGCGGCCGATGCAGCGTGATCGCCCCCCTTTTGTGCCAGGCTGGCTGCGGTGCGATGCGCCTTGAGGTGGGTACTGTCGATCATGAGTTGTTCGGGAATGCCTGCCTCAGCAACCAGGGTCGCGAAGATGCGCTCGAAGACGCCCATCCGGCTCCAGCGGACGAAGCGATTGTAGAGCGTCTTGTTCGGCCCGTAGCCGCGCGGCGCATCCTTCCACATCAGCCCATTGCGGATGACGTAGATGATCCCGCTGACGACCCGCCGGTCATCGACACGTGGCTTGCCGCGTGAACGCGGGAAGTGCGGGGACAAGCGGGCCATCTGCGCCCGCGACAACAGAACCACGTCGGACATCAGCCACCTCCGACGCGTCGAGAATCACATGCTGCCGCGCCGAGGCAAGCCGCTTATGGGTCTTGAGCCTAGAGCGATCGCTTCTCGCTCCATCTGCCAGATGGAGCCGCGCGCATCAGTGGCGTCGAAAGGCACCAGCACCTCTGTCTCAGGAGCTCCATCATGGATGGCATGACCGCCCCGCCGGTGTTCTCGGCGCACGACCTCGTGGCCTTCTCCCCGCCGGGCAGCCCACGGACCGTAGCCGTCCGGCGACGGCCGCGTTGCCTGGTTGAATCCCGGAGCTGACCTTAGCGGCGCTTGTAAGAACGCCTTTAAGGACGGGAGTTGGGGTCAGCGGTGGAAATCATCACCGGGGTTGAGCGTCGCCGCCGTTGGCGGCTGGACGAGAAGTTGCGGATTGTCGCCGAGGCAGAGGCACCTGGTGCCTGCTTCGTGGAGGTGGCTCGGCGGTATGATGTGAGCCGTGGGCTGTTGTGGAACTGGCGGCTGCAGGTCCGCAGCGGTGAACTCCGGGCAACAGAGACGAGAGCATTCTTGCCGGTGCAGGTGATGCCCGACGCGCCCGTGGCCACGTCAGGTTCGGTGACGGTGGCGGCGTCGACGCCCTCGCGCAGGCAGGCGCCGGACGAGACCATCGAGATCACGTTGCCGGATGGCACCTCGGTGCGAGTGGGCCGCAACGTGGGCGCCGTGGCATTGCGTCGCGTCTTGGGAGTGCTGCGCAGGTGATCCCGATCCCGACCGGCGTGCGGGTGTGGCTGGCCACTGGCACCACGGACATGCGGCGCGGCATGAACGGGCTGGCGCTGCAGGTGCAGCAGATGCTGGGGCTCGACCCGCATGCCGGCGATCTCTACGTGTTCCGCGGCAAGCGTGGCGACCTGATCAAGGTTCTTTGGCACGACGGGTTGGGGATGCGCCAAAGGGGCCGTCCACACATGACGGACGTGACCGCCAGGCCTTCATCGGGCTGCTGCAGGACCGGAAGATCGCGATCAGCATGGACGGGCGCAGCGCCTGGCGGGACAACGTATTCGTCGAGTGGCTGTGGCGCTCGGTGAAATACGAGGAGGTGTATCTGCGGGCTTACGACAGCGTGAGCGATGTGCGGGCCTCGCTCGCGCGGTATCTCGATTTTTACAACACCCGCCGGCCGCATTCGAGCCTGGGAGCGCAGACACTGGAGCAGGCCCATCTCGACCATCTTCCATCTCGGGTGGCAGCATGAGATCGCCGCCGGTGTCGTGGCGCCGCTCCGGTCGGGCTACGCCCGCCCTGCGCGCCACCCCGGCACCGACCGAGGCGTGCGTATCAACCGGCAGCCGGTCCACTCATCGAAAATGAAACGCTCTAGCGAAAGACCGAGCCATCTCTCGCTGTGCGACGTATTACGATAAGAATAGTGTTAACTATGTTATTTACGATGTTTATCGCAGTTCATCAGAGCTGACTTCGTTGTATTCTTGATGTAGTAAATCTGACTGTATTTTCGCGGACTACCAGCTCCATGCCCGAAGCGGCCATAACCGGTTTCAACGCGTCGCTGTCCGATGGCGGGGGTGCCTCCGTCGGCTGGAACGGCCAGGTTGTCGGTGCCTGCGACACCCTGCAGTTCGCCGCGACGACCTGGCCGCAGGACTTCACGGACATTCAGCAGATCGTCTGTTTCCTGCGCGGTACCCGTATAGCCGTTCCCGGCGGCGAACGGCCGGTGGAATGTCTGCGCGTCGGCGATCTGGTCCGCCTGGCGGAACCGGCGGCCGCGCCGCACCGCATCAAGTGGATCGGTCGGCGCAGCTACAGCGCGGATGCCGTAGCGCGCCATCGCACAGTGCATCCCGTCATCATCCACCAGGGGGCGCTCGCCGCCGGCGTCCCGTGCCGCGACCTCGCCGTGTCGCCAATGCACGCGGTGAACATCGGCGGCGTCTTCTACCCGGCAATCGCCTTGCTGAACGGCATCTCAATCACCCGCAGCGCGCCAGACAGCACCATTGACTATTTTCATATCGAGCTCGACACGCACGAAACCATCCTCGCAGAGGGCGCTCCCGTGGAGTCCTACCGTGACGATGGCTGCCGCTTCCTGTTCGATAACGCCGACAGCTACTTCGATTGGCACGGCGGCGCCGTCCCGCCAGCGCCAGAGGCGCACTGGCGCGTGGACGGCGGCACCCTGCTGAATATCGTCCGCAGCCGCCTCGCGGAGCGGGCCGGTGCTCAGCTAACCAAGGGGCAGCCCGGCCCGCTGGTCGGGTTCGTGGAACGAATTGAGCATGGCGTGCTGGATGGCTGGGCGATCGATGCCGCGAGCCCGATGAGCTCAGTGCTGCTCGAGATTGTCATACACGGCCGGCCCGCGGGTCGCACGATCGCCAACATGTATCGCGTGGATCTCGATCATCACCGGATTGGTCTCGGCATTGGCGGTTTCCGCTTCACCCTCCCCAAGGACGAGAAAGTGTCGCTCGAAGCGATCGAGGTCCGTCGCATCGCCGACGGCGCCGTGCTGAACATGATCGAGATGGGAGAGGCGGAATGACGACCACCCTGGATGCCACCAAGCCTGCGGCGTATGCACACGCTACCACGCTGCGCGCCATCGCCCGCCAGTTGCAGGCCATGTACGACGTTGGCGACTTCGGGCTCTGTTTCGAACACGTCCGCGCCGACATGGCTTCCCTGCCGGCCAGCCTGAACGACCTTGCCGACGAAATCGCCTGTCTTGCGCCCAGCCAAATGCCTGGAAGCGGGTATTAGGATGCCATGCCCCAGCCAAGCCGCGCAGCATGTCTGGGGTAGGGTGCAGGCGCACTGTGCGGACGCCTCGGCAGCTACATCAATCACGATAACGTGATCGTCCGGCCCACGCGCCGCGACACGAATAGCATCATCTCGTCACTATCTCACGCAGCCCTTATATTAGCTCTGACTGACCCTGCACAGAGATGCGCGGGAGCGCGTCTCTATGAAAGAACGGGGTTTGCGTGAAATCGCAGGTGTTGCCGGACAAGGTGCGTCATCGTCGGACCGGGATCTTCGTACTAGGGGTGGCCGCCCTGGTGCCGCTGGTCGCCTTCGCGGCCTTCGCCCTGGTGACCGCGCTCGATACTCACCGCCGGTCCGAGGAGACGCGTCTGCAAAACACCGCCCGCGCCCTCGCTGTCGCCGTCGATGCACAGCTGGACACCCTGGTCGTGGTATTGGAGACATTGGCCACATCCAAGCTGCTGGATGATCCGAACACCATTGATGCGTTTGATGAGCGGGCCGAGGCAGTGGCGCACCGGGTGGATGGCGTTGTGTTCCTGCTTGGCGCCGCGCCTGAGAACCGGGTTCTGGCCAGCACGGGACTTCACCCGGCCGGGCCAATGCCCGAGTTGCTTCGGGCTGCGCTCGGTCCGTCGATCGAAAGTGTGCTCGCAAGCGGCACGCCGGCGATCTCCGATCTGTTCATGGGCGTCGCTGCGCCCCGACTCTCGCTTGTCGCAATGGTGGCAGTAGATCGCGAAGGCCAGCCCCGGCGAGTGTTGGGTATTCGGTTCGAACCGTCCGCCCTGCGCGCCCTGATGGCACGGCAGGACCTTCCGCCGGGCACCTTCGCCGCCATCGCCGACAGTCGGCTGCGCGTCCTGGCCCATACCCTGGACCCCGAAGGCAAACGTCTCGGCGCTGCGGCCCCTGACTGGGTCTCCTCCGCCATCCAAGATCGCCGCCGTGTTGTCGCCACCGGGCCGGGATGGAGCGGTGAGGAAAACGTCTATGCCATAGAGCGCCTGTCGCGCCACGCCGACTGGACCGTGACCGTGGCCGAGCCACGCAGCGTCCAGCAAACATCGGCCTGGAATATCATTCGCTGGGTTCTTGCCGGCGGCGGCGCGCTGGTCGTCGGCCTCGCGATCGTGGTCTGGGCCAGCCGGCGTGAGGCGTTGCTGGACGCACAGCGGGAGGCTCATGCCCTGCGCACCGGGCGCGCCGAGGTGGAGCGGTTGCTCGGCGGTCTTCCGGCTCTCATTTTTCTACGCCATGTCCGGCCCGACGGCTCCTCCGCCCCCGTTTTCCGCGCCGGCGCCATCCGGCGCGTGACGGGCTGGCCCGCCACGGAAATCCTCAGGCTCCCGAACCTGGACGCCCTGATCCACCCTGACGACCCCAGCTTCGGCCGGGAGGCGCACCGCATTCTGCGTGAGGGACAGGTGGTCTACGAATGCCGCATCCGCCAGCCCACCGGTGGCTGGCGGATGCTGCAGACGGCCGCGCGCGTGCTTGAGCGACATGCCGACGGCGGCGCCGACGTCGTCGGCTACACCGTGGACGTCACCGCCCTGCGCGAGGCGGAGGCGCGCGCACTGGCGTCAAACCGCTTGGCAGCCCTCGGCGAACTGGCAGCCGGCCTGGCCCACGAACTGCGTCAGCCGCTGGCAACGATAGCCATGGCAGCAGAGAACGCCCTGGCGGCGCTGGAAGACAACCAGGCAGAGGACGTACGCACGCGCCTGGAGCGGATCAAGGTTCAAACCACCCGTGCCGCCGGCCTCATCGAACGCCTTCGCTGCTTCAGCCGCGGCGCGGCGAAGGGAGCTCCAGCAGAGGACGTTCCGCTCGACGCAGTCATCACGGCAGGGTTGGAGATGACACGTAGCGCCCTGCTGGAAACCGGGGTCAGGGTCGAGGTCGAACTCGATGATCCCGTCCCCGTCGTTCGCGGCCAAGTGCTCCTGCTGGAACAAGTGCTCTCCAACCTTCTCATCAACGCGTGCGACGCGCTCGCCGAACGCCCGCCCGGTGCCGAACGTCGTATCCGCATCGAGGGCCGCACCAAGCCTGACCGAACCGTGGGGCTAACCATCGCCGATACCGGCGGAGGCATTCCGCCCGAAGTAATGGCCCGCCTGTTCGAGCCCTTCGTGACAACCAAGCGCGCGGACAAGGGCACCGGGCTCGGCCTGTCGATCTGCAACGCCCTGGTCAAGGAGATGGATGGCGTCGTGAAGATCCACAACGCCGCAGCCGGCGCAGTCGTCGACATCGTTCTGCCTGCCGCGGACTAGTTCGGGTGGACAAAACGGCTCCGTATATGGCGCCCAATGTGCGCCGGTGGTCGCGCGCAGGCCGGCCGCGCACGGCACCGGTCTCAATGGCAAACCGGGCAAAGTACGCTTATTCCTCGTCGCTCGCCGGAACTCGGACCAATGCTGGCCTTCACGGCCGGGATGAGTTTCGAATCACAGCGTCTCGCGTCGCGGGAACCCGCTGCACACACTTTGTCCATCCAGCCCACTATACGGAATTGCGTGAACAGTTTGGTGGCCATTGGCTGCGGATGAGCTGCACCCGGTTTCTCTGGACACCCATTTGTCCGAGGAGAGACCGGAAGGATGAAGTCCAACATGAAGCAGATCGAAGACCCTTCGGCCGTTGATGGGCCTGTGGGTAGCGAGGGCGGGCGCAGCCCGTCCGCGCTATCCACAG
>CAMDGX010000157.1 GCA_945897825.1 Asaia bogorensis
TTGCCGGCCTGCCCACCCGCCGCGGCTCCCGCCTGACCGACACGGCACCGGCCGCCGAGGACGCGCCGATCGCCATGGCGCTGAAATCCGCCGGTGCCGTGATCATCGGCAAGACCACCACCACCGAGTTCGGCTGGAAAACCCCCGGCGACTGCCCGCTGCACGGCATCACCCGCAATCCGTGGAACTTCCACCACACCCCGGGCGGCAGCTCCTCGGGTGCGGGTGCCGCCGCCGCCGCGGGCTTCGGCGCGCTGCATGTCGGCACCGATGCCGGCGGCTCCATCCGCCTGCCGGCCGCCTGGTGCGGCATCGTCGGCCTCAAGCCCAGCTTCGGCCGCATCCCGCAATGGCCGCTCGGCGCCTTCGCCCCGGTCGCCGTCGCCGGGCCGATGACGCGCACGGTGCGCGACTGCGCGCTGATGCTGAACGTGCTGGCGCGCCACGACCTGCGCGACCCCTACGCGCTGCCCGACGAGCCCCGCGACTGGCGCGACGGCATCGAGGGCGGCATCGCCGGCATGAAGGTCGCCGTCCTGCGCCGCCCCGGCTTCGACGCGCCGGTCGATTGGGAAGGCATCGCCGCCGTCGAGCAGGCCGCGGGCCTGATGATGGAGCTCGGCGCCGAGGTGGAGGAAGCCGACCCCGGCCTGCCCGACACGCGCGCCATCTTCAGCCGCGTCTGGGGCGTGGCGCTGGCCCGCCTGGTGCAATCCTTCCCCGAGACCCGCCGCCACATGCTCGACCCCGGCCTGCTGGAGGTGGAGGCGGCCAACCAGGGCCTTTCAGCGGAAGCCTACATGGAGTTCGAGGCCATGCGCCTGCAGGCCGCCCACGCCATGGCCCGCTTCTGCCGGCGCTACGACCTGATCCTCTCCCCCGTCACCCCCAACCCCCCGCCGCTGGCCGACAGCCCGACCACCAACCCGGTCGACGCGCTCTGGACCCACTGGGCGCCCTGGACGGCAGCCGCCAACCTCACCCGCCAGCCGGCCATCACCGTGCCGATGGGCTTCGCCGCCAACGGGCTGCCGCGCTCGGTGCAGCTGGCAGCCGCGCTCTACCGCGACGACCTGGTGCTGCGCGGCGCGCGGGCGATCGAGATGGCGCAGCCATTCCCGATGCCCGACCTCGGGTAAGGCAAGGAAGCACGTTCTTTTTTGAAAAAAAGAACCAAAAAACTTTCACGACTCTGCGTCCGTGCAGGCCGGGCGCAAATGGGAGAAAAGTCTTTTTGCTTCTTTTTCTTCAGAAAAAGAAGACTCTTGCTTTCCTTGCCTCATCCAGCCCCCGCCAGGAACCCACCCCCGCATGCGGCGTTGCCTGATCCAGTGGCAACCAGAGGAACCGCGCCATGCGCCTGGAAGATCTTTTTCTCGAAACCCTCAAGGACATCTTCTTCGCCGAACGCCAGATCCTGAAGGGCCTGCCGAAGCTCGCCAAGGCCGCCGCCGACCCGAAGCTGCGCGAGGCCTTCATGCACCATCGCGAGGAAACCGAGCAGCAGGTCGACCGCCTGCGCCAGGTCTTCGAGATCATCGGCAAGCGCGCCCAGGGCAAGACCTGCGAGGCGATCAACGGCCTGCTGGAGGAAAGCGAGGAGCTGCTCGAGCTCTCCCCCGCCCCCTCGCCGGTCCGCGATGCCGGGCTGATCGCCGCCGCCCAGGCGGTGGAGCACTACGAGATGGCGCGCTACGGCGCCCTGGTCGCCTGGGCCAAGGCCCTGGGCAACGACCAGATCGCCCAGCTCCTGCACGAGAGTCTGGAGGAGGAGAAGAAGACCGACACGCTCCTCAACCAGATGGCCACCACCATCAACCGCACCGCCCTCGCCGCCTGACGCCTCCCCGGACGGCGGGGTTCGCCCCGCCGTATCCCGTCCCTATCCGACATTGCGCGCCGTCGCATGCAACCATCACGCAGCCGTGAAATCGAGGGCGCGGAAACATGCCCTAGTGTGCATGCGATATCGCCGGAGCACCCCGTCCAGGGGCGAACCAGAATGTTGCATCCGCACAGACTGTCTGCGCCCGATGTCCATCCCCCCGGGACCAGCCGGATGCGCCCGGCGTCGGGCATTGCCCGCCCCAGGCCCGCCGCGTGACCCCGCTGGCGGACACCGAGCCCTCCGGCCGCGAGCCGCTCGGGTCGCCATGGGCCATCCGGCGCCGCGCCGATGCCGCCCCCGCCTCCACCCCCGGCCCATTCCCCGGCCCGATCCCCACTGGCAGCCTCGAGACCAGCGACCGCGTCCATCGCCACCTGATCGAGCACATGCAGGAGGGCGCGCTCACCCTCGCGGCCGACGGCACCATCCTCTACGCCAACCGCCGCGTGGGCGAGTTGCTCGGCCTGACGCTGGCCCGCCTCGCCGGGCAGGACCTGTCCCGCTTCATCGCCCCGCGCGACGAGCCCGCCTGGCGGCGCATGCTGGCCCAGGCCCGCCGCATCGGCGCGCGCGGCGAGATCTGCCTCCTGCGCACCGATGGCGTGGAGGTGCCGATCTTCGCCTCCTTCAGCATCTGCCCCGCGCCCCAGGACGACATGGGCGACGACACGGGCAGCGGCGGCCCGGTGCTGTGCGGCGTGCTCACCGACCTCACCCAGCACAAGCTCGGCCTGCGCGCCGCGGACGAGGCCAATGCCCGGCTGCGCGAGCTGATCGCCGAACGCGAACACACCGAGGAGGTGCTGCGCCACGCCCAGAAGATGCAGGCGATCGGCCAGCTCACCGGCGGCATCGCGCATGATTTCAACAACATGCTCCAGGGCTTCACCAGCGGCATCGAGCTGATGCGCCGCCGCATCGTCCAGGACCGCCCGCGGGAGGCGCTGGTCTATCTCGACGCGGTGCTGGCCAGCATCGACCGCGCCGCCAGCCTCACCCAGCGCCTGCTCGCCTTCTCCCGCCGCCAGACGCTGCTGCCCCAGCCGATCGACAGCGCCGCCCTGCTGCACGACATGACGCAGCTGCTGCGCCAGACCGTCGGCCCCGACATCCGCGTGGTGCTGACCGTCGACGAAGCCGCGCCGCCGATGCTGTGCGACCGCTCGCAGCTGGAAGGCGCGCTGCTGAACCTGGCCGTCAACGCCCGCGACGCCATGCAGACGATGGGCGGCGGCACGCTGACGCTGGCGACCGAGCTGGTCCAGCTCGCCCCCGCCCAGCTGGTCGGCTTCGGCGCCGCCCGCCCCGGCCCCTTCCTGCGCATCACCGTGGCCGACACCGGCATCGGCATGACCGAGGACGAGCTGGCCCGCGCCTTCGACCCGTTCTTCACCACCAAGCCCGCCGGCCAGGGCACCGGGCTCGGCCTGTCCCAGGTCTGGGGCTTCGTCGCCCAGTCGGGCGGCGTGCTGCGCGCCGTCAGCGCCCCGGGCCAGGGTGCCATCTTCCACCTGCACCTGCCCTGCGACACCGCCGCCGCCCCCGCCCCGCCGCCCGATCCCGCCCCGGCACCGCGCGCGCACGATCGTGCCCCACTGGCGGATACCCCCCGCGCCCTATTGGTCGACGACGAGGCGCCGGTGCGCGCGGCGCTGGCCGAGGCGCTGGCCGATCTCGGCTGGCACGTGGACCAGGCCGCCAGCGGCGCCGAGGCGCTGCACCGCCTGCGCGCCTTCCCCGCACCCGACATCCTGGTGGCCGATATCGGCCTGCCCGGCGGCATGAACGGCCGCCAGCTCGCCGAGGCCGCCCGCGCCCTGCACCCCGCCCTGCCGCTGCTGCTGATCACCGGCTACGCCGGCGCCGCGCTGGGCCCGGACGCGCCGTTGCCCGAGGGCGCGGAGCTGCTGCACAAGCCGTTCACCCTGGGCGTGCTGGCCGGGCGCGTGCAGTCCTTGGCACCGCGCCGGGGCTGAGCGGACGCCCGCGTGCTCACTGCATCGTATCTTTACAACGACCACGATTTACCCAAACCTGTAAGCAATCAGTAAGGTTTGGGCATCATGGCAACCACCCTTCTCGACAACACGGCGGACGGCACCGCGGCCCTCAGCAGCTCGGGCTTCTTCATCAACGCCTCGTTCTTCCGCGGCGTGTCGTTCACCACCTCCACCACCGCCAACGAGGAGATCGAGACCCTCACCTTCGGCCTCAGGGCCAACGGCATCGCCGGCAGCTACACGATCGACATCTCGCTCTACGAAACCTCCGGCGGGGTTCCCACCGGCGCCGCCGTCACCTCGGTCTCGGTCAGCTTCTCGCTCACCCTCACCTCGGCCTACTTTACGGTCGGCGAGGCAGCGCTGGGCGCGCTCGCCGACTACGCCATGTCCGCCAGCACCACCTACTCCCTGGTCCTGAGCGGCTCGACCGGCATTGTCTGGTCCTTCAACGACCCGACCGCCGCGCCCACGGCGGCCAGCGGCTATTCGGTCGGCAACTTCGTCGGCTCGGTCAATTCCGGCACCTCCTGGACCAGCCAGAGCAAGGACTACGGCGCCATCCAGATGCAGGTGACCTGCTTCCTGCGCGGCACGCGCATCCTGACGGACCGCGGCGAGGTCGCCGTCGAGACCCTGGTGCCCGGGGACCGCGTCGCCACCCGCTTCGGCGGCCTGCGCCCGATCCGCTGGATCGGCATCCAGCGCTTCGACGGCCGCCTGGCCGGCCCCGACCAGCAGCCGGTCCGCATCCGCGCCGGCGCCATGGGCGAGGGCATGCCGCACACCGACCTGCTCGTCTCCCCGGGCCACGCCATGCTGGTCGGCCTCGGCGGCGGTGAGGACGTGCTGGCCCATGCCAGCGCCCTGGTCAACGACATCACCATCACCAGCGAGCAGGTCGACGGCGAGATCGCCTATTTCCACCTCGACCTCGGCCCGCACGACTGCGTGCTGGCCAACGGCGCCTGGGCCGAGACCTATTTCGAGGACCACAACCGCGACACCTTCCACAACGCCGCCGAGTTCCGCGCCCTCTACCCGGATCATGTCGCCCACCGCCAGGACACCTGCCTGCCGGTCATCCCCGAGGGCCACGCCCGCACCGGCACCGCCCATGCCCGCCTCGCCCCGAAGCTGGACGACGCGGCGCTGACCGGCGAGGCCGACATGCACCTGCTGGCCGATGGCCGCCGCGTCCCCGTCGAGGCGCTGGGCGGCAACCGCTACGCCGCCACCATCCCCGCCGGCACGCGCAGCCTGCGCCTGTGCAGCCGCGCCGTGCGCCCGAGCATGGTCTCCGACAGCCCCGACCGCCGCGCCCTCGGCCTGATGGTGCGCGGCCTGGAGATCGCCGGCACACCCATCGCCCCCGACCATCCCGCCCTGGCGCGCGGCTGGCACGATGCGGAGCAGGACGGCAAGGGCCCCTGGCGCTGGACCGACGGCAACGCCACCATCCCCGCCCGCCTGCTCGGCGATTTCGGCGCGACGCTGGTGGCGCAGAAACTGGTCATCGAGGCTTGGCACGCCCCGCGCCTGTTCGCGCCGGAAGCCGTGGCCGCCCTCCGCCAGGCCGCCTGACACACGTCGCCTGAAGCCGGGCCGCCTGCCGCGGGGTCACCCCCCGCAGCAGGCCCCACCTTCCGCGCCGTAGCGGTCATGATGCCGCACCCAGTCCATCGGCTGCGGCGGCTGCTCGTTGCGGCCGAGCGGGGCGATGTCCAGCATGTTGTAGGTGTTGCACATCGCTTCGTCACCGCGCGCGAACACCGAATAGGTGTGGAACACCGCGCCCGCGCCGTCGCGCCAGAAGCTGCTGTGCCCCGGCAGTTCGCCCCCATCGCCCTCCAGCTTCCGGTAGTTGTATTCCGCCCGCCCCGCCGCCACGTCCTCCGCGCGGAACGACACGCCGAAATCGTAGTTGAAGTCGCTGCCCAGCGACGACACCCAGTCGAACCGCCAGCCCATCCGCGCGCGGAACGCCAGCAGCCGCTCCAAGGGCGCGCGCGACACGGCGACGAACGCCACGCCCTTCGCCGCCAGATGCGGCAGCGTCGCGTCCACATGATCGGCGCTGAACGAACAGCCGACGCAGCCCTCCTCCCAATGCGGCGCGAACATGAAGTGCTGCACGATCAGCTGCGACCGCCCGCCGAACAGTTCGCCCAGCGTCGCCGGCCCGCGCGCGGTGGCGAAGGCATAGTCCTTCTCCACCCGCACCCAGGGCAGCGCCGCCCGCGCGGCGGCCACCGCATCGTGCTCCCGCGTCAGCGCCTTCTCGCGCACCAGCAGCGCCTCGCGCGCCGCCCGCCATTCCTGGCGCGACACCACCCGGTTCATGGCAGCGTCCTCGCAAGTTCCGCGAGTTGGTCGGCGGCGGCACCCCAGCCCGCGTGGAACCCCATCGCCTCGTGCTGCGCGCGGTCCGCCTCGGTCCAGTGCTCGCACGTCGCCACGTAGCGCGTGCCGTCCCCTTCGTCGTCGAACGTCACCGTGGCCACCATGAACGGCTTGGCCGAGGGCTTCCACGCCTGCACGAACGCATCGGTGAACACCAGCCGCCGCTGCGGCACCACCTCCAGATAGACGCCCCGCGTCGGCATCTCCTCGCCGCCCGGCCCGCGCATCACGATGAAGCTCGCGCCCCCCGCCCGCACGTCGATCTCGGCGTGCGACACGCCCCAGGGCTTCGGGCAGAACCACTGCTTCAGCAGGTCCGGCTCGGTCCAGCAGCGCCACAGCTTCGCGCGCGCCACCGGGATCAGCCGCGAAAGCACCAGCGGTTCCGCCGCCGTCTCCTGCGTCATGCAGGGATTGTCGTCACCCATCCGTCCTTCCTCCCTCTAAGCCATTGCCGGCCGCGCCGCCGGCGCGCGGAATGTCGTGGCGATCGCCAGCGCCCCCAGCCCGATCGCCGCCGAGGCGCCATACAGCCAGGCGTAGTCGCCGCCCCAACCGTGCAGCCAACCGCCCGCCACCGGGCCGACCGCCATGCCGAAGGTCGCGGCCATCGTCACCGCGCCGAACGCCGTGCCCATCACCGCCGGGCCGAACCAGTTGCGCACCAGCACCGCATACAGCGGCATCACCGCGCCGTAGCTCAGCCCGAACATCACGCCGAGCGCCAGGAACTGCCCGGGCTCGCGCACCGTGGTGTAGAGCGCGATCGCCGCGGCCTGGCTGGTCAGCGCCAGCAGGATGGTCGGCTTCTCGCCGATCCGGTCCGCCACCATGCCGCCGCCGATCCGCCCGGCCAGCCCCGCCAGCCCCGCGGCCCCCAGCAACGTCGCGGCCGTCATCGGCGCGATGCCGCAATCGATCGCGTAGCTCGCCATGTGGAACAGCGGCCCGGAATGCGCGGCGCAACAGGCGAAATACGTCGCCGCCACCGCCAGCAGCTGCGGCGAGCGCAGCGCCTGCCCCGCCGTCAACGTCCCGCCCGGCCGCACCTCCGGCGCCGCTTCCGGCGGCGCGCGCAGCAGCAGCCCCACCGGCAGAACCACCGCCCAGACCAGGAAGCCCAGCACCATGAACGCCACGCGCCAGCCCGGCCCGGCGATGATCCAGGTCGCCAGCGGCGCCATCGCCAACGTTCCCATGCCCATCCCCGCCGTCACCAGCGCCACCGCCAGCCCCCGATGCGCCACGAACCAGCGCGAGGCGCTGGAGGTCAGCGGCGCCATGTAGGCCCCCGCCCCCGCCCCGCTCACCAGCCCGAACGTCAACTGCAATTCGAGCGCCGAGCCCGCCCGCGACGCCAGGACCAGCCCCAGCCCCTGCAACGCCCCGCCGGCCAGAACCACCGCCCGCGTGCCCACCCGGTCCGACAACGCGCCCCAGCCGA
>CAMDGX010000158.1 GCA_945897825.1 Asaia bogorensis
CCCACGTGCCTGGCTCGCCGATGTCCTGGCCCGCATCAATGACCATCCCGCAGCACGCCTCGGTGACCTCCTGCCCTGGAACTGGAAGGCCGCCCGGACAAAACCCGCAGCTTGATCATGTCACCCGCGGTGCCCGCCGGATGGATACGAGTGAGGCAGGCGACGACCAATTTATCGCATTCATTCGCTAGTGTAATCGACCCGGCGAGCGTCACTCGGCTTTAGGCCCGGGGCTACGACGACAGCACGTTCCGATCTGCGGCGGGTAGGGAAGGTCGCGTCGGCGAGACGCATTGGAGGCAACTGTGCCTGCGAGGCAGGAACTTTTGCGGTCTGCGCCATGTTCTTGAGTGTGGGACAGCGACACGTTGCACGGTATCAGGAGGCCTCGATGCCCAACACAAGAGAAGACGGCAAGTCGGCGCGAAACTCGGAGACAGCGGGTGCGCCATCGCGTAAGCGGCAGACCGTGCCGAAAGTGGAACAGCCGGATCCCGCATCGCCACAGTTCCAGACAGAGGTGCGGGAGGAGATCGAAAAAGAGAAGCTCGATCCGTGACTGTAGTGTGTAGGCCCTGCCTTCAGGGACACCGCGTACTGGTGGTCGAAGACGAGGAACTTATCAGTATGATGCTGGTGGATGTTCTGGAGGAGTTTGGCGCAACCACATTGGGCCCGGCCGTGACCGTGGCGGACGCTCTTGCTTTGCTGGCGCAAGGAGGAGCGACGTTGGCGCTGCTGGACCTGAGTCTAAAAGGGGAATCAGCCTACCCGGTGGCGGACCGTCTAGTTGAGGCCGGTGTGCCGTTTGCGTTCCTTACCGGCTACGGGCTGGGGCACTTGGAGCCGCGCTATGCTGGCGCCCCGCTTGTGACGAAGCCTTTTGGTCCGGCGCAACTCGAAGAGACATTGATGCGCTTGGCTGGAGCTTCGAGCCAGTGTCGCGGAATGTGCGCTTCGTTGGGCTCATGCCCGCAGCCGTAGTTGCGCGATTCCTTGTGCATGTACGGCTTGCAATGAGTGCGAAATCGATGTGGTGGGCGGGTCGGCGTGTGGCACCAGGCCAGACTCCCGTAACCGCCGGTGATCGGAGGGGACATGGCAAAGCAAATCGAGCCGGCCGAGGCCAGTAGTGCAGGAGGCCAGGAGCGCAGCGTGGGGCAGAAGTCGAGTACGCCACGGTCATCAACGCGTGGGCGGGCCGCAACGCCGCGTCGAAACAAATCAGGTGTTGCGCTGCAGAAATTGTTGAAAGGGGAACACGCGCGCCTCGATGCGCTTTTTCGCGGTTATGACTCTGCTGAGGAGGCGCAGAAGGACGGTGCTCTGCGGGCGCTCGGACAGGAACTCATCATACAGATGACCGTTAAGGAGCAGGTGCTCTACCCTGCACTGCAGGAGGCTAAAGTCGAGGAGGTCATGATCAACGAGGCATTGGTTTCCTATGACCTTGCCAAGTTTCTACTCCGAGACATCTTCGATGGCCCGGCAGACGATCATTTCCGCGACGCAAAGGTCGCCCTGTTGGCCCAGACAGTGGAGCATCATGTCGCCAAGGAGGAGCAGCCTCGCCAGGGCCTCCTCGCAAAAGCGGCGGGAATCGACGATGCCGGCGTGACGGCCCGCATGCAGGAGCGCCGCAGGGCGCTCGAGGCGGAGAGCGAACGTGGCATGCCTGCGCCGATGCCCGCCGTGACCTTCCATCGGAAACCCGGGTCTACGCGTCGCCCAGGAGAGGAAAGCACAATGCCACAGCATGGTCCCGATCGAGACGAACACGGGCGGTTCATCAGCAACGAGGAGAGTCATCGCGGTCGCGGAGGCGGTGGTGGCCGCTATGGACACATGGAGGATGACGACCGCGGGCGCGGCATGCAGTCCCGCGGCGGGCGTTCTTACCAGGAGGACGAGGACTACCGCGGTCGTGGTGGCCCTGAGGGCGGTGGTGGTCGCGACCAGAACCAGGGTGGCTGGTTCGGCGATCCACAGGGCCACAGCCAAGCTTCGCGCATGGGTTGGGACGAGCGACGCCGCGAAGGCTCCGATCGGGGCGAGAGCGGGTGGTTTGGTGATCGCGAAGGACATTCCGAAGCGTCGCGCCGCGGCTGGGACACCCGCCGCCGTGAAGGCACTGACCATGACAGCGGCTGGCACGGCGATCCGCAGGGCCATTCCGAGGCATCACGCCGCGGGTGGGAAACCCGTCGCCGTGAAGGCACCGACCATGACAGCGGCTGGCATGGCGATCCCCAGGGGCACAGCCAAGCGTCTCGCATGGGATGGGAGACCCGCCGGCGCGATGGCACCGACCATTTCAGCGGCGATGATCGGGGCCGCGGCCGTTCGGGTGGCGGCTATGAAGGCGGCGGTGGCCGTGGCTACGAGAACGAAGGCCGCGGGTCGCACATGAGCGGTGGCGGTTACGAAAGCCGCAGTGCCGGCTACGAGAGCCGGAGCAGCGGTCGTGGTTATGGCGGCAGTGGTAGCGGCGGTGGCCGCGACCAGAACCAGGGCGGCTGGTTCGGGGATCCCGAGGGTCATTCCGAGGCATCCCGCCGCGGGTGGGACAGCCGGCGCCATGACGATGATGACGATCGCGGTGGGCGCGGTCGCCGCTGAGCAACCGTAGACCGGCTTGACGAAGTGGCGGCTTCCGCAAGGGAGCCGCCATTTTCGTTGCTACTGCAGCCGGTACCGAATCGGCAGGCTGATATTGTGCTGATCTTGCGGCAGGCCGGGCGGCGGCGAAGGCAAGGTCGCATCGGCCAGCAGGGCAAGTGCCGCTGCGTCGAGCGCGGCGGAGCCTGAGCTCCTTTCGAGGGCCACCTGCAGCACGCGGCCCGATGAATCGAGATTGAAGCGGAGCAGCACGACGCCCTCCTCGTCGCGGTACCGGGCGGCGGGGGGGTAGCGACGGTGGCGCTCGATCCAGTCTGACATGGCGGCGCGCCAAGCCGCGATGGAGTCGGGCGGGACGGATGCGCCTGTCGCTGACGTCGGCGCGGTTGAGATGGATGGAGCTACCAGCGCGGTGGAGGCGGCAGTGGGGCGCTGCCGTGTGATCCGGGGTGCAGGAGCGGGTGCCGGCAGTATCGCTTGCGGCCATACCACCGGTCCAGGCGAGTCAGGTTCGTCCAAATCGGCGATAGTGGACTGTGGGAGCAAGGCGGTGGCGGCCTCGACGAGCACGGCGACGGCAGGGGGTTCCGCGGCCGGCGGGAGCCGGCGTTGGGGAGTGGCGAGGAGCAAGGCCGCGGCAACGCCATGCCACGCCAGCGCGGCGGCCAGCGGCAGCACCATTGGCCGGCGCGCGGCGGACGGCCGCATGCCGGATGCGCCTTGCGCGGCGACTGGTCCGGTCAGTCCCAGGCCGGGGCGAAGCCCGGCGAGACGAAGCGCTGATTCTTCGGCAGGTCAGCGATGGTGGCACGGTCGGTGTTGTCGAGGCGCAGGTCCAAAGCCGCGAGGTTGGCACGCTGGCTGGCCTCGCGCCCTGCCTTGGGGATGGCGGCCACGCCGTCCTGTTCCAGCAGCCAAGCGAGCGCCACCTGGGCGGTAGTGCAGCCGTGCTTCGTGGCGATGGCGTCCAGCGACTTGTGGTCGGCGAGGCGGCCCTGGGCCAGGGGGCAATAGGCGGTGACGGCGATGCCCTTGCTGCGCGCGTAGGCGACGAGCTTCGCCTGGTCGAGCAGCACGTGGTACTCGAACTGGTTGCAGGCGATCGGGGCGCCGATGTCCTCGACGGCCTGCTTGAGCAGGGCGACGGGGAAGTTGGAGACGCCGATGTGTTTCGCAAGCCCTTGTTCCTTGAAGCGGACCATCTGGCCGAGGGCGGCCGCGAGATCCATGCCCGGGGCCGGCCAATGGATCAGGTAGAGGTCGACATAGGGGGTACGCAGCTGTGACAGCGAGGCGTCCATGGCGCGCCGCATCGCGTCGGGCGCGAGGTTCTCCCACCAGACCTTGGTGGTGACGTGGATGTCGGCACGCGGCACATCGGTGGCGGCGAGGGCGGCGCCGACCGCATCCTCGTTGCCGTACATCTGTGCCGTGTCGATGTGGCGGTAGCCGCGGGCGAGGGCGCCCAGCACCGCTTCGGTGCATTCATCGCCGCGCATGCGGAAGGTGCCCAGGCCGAGCTTGGGCATCTGCATGCCGTGGGCGGTGATCGTCTGCATGGGGGTTCCTAGCTGCGCTTGGAAAAGTCGACGATGGCGGCGAAGCCGGTTTCGGTGCCGAAGGCCAGGTGCGTGCCGTCCGGGCTCCAGGCCAGGGCGGAGACGGGGCCGCGGCCGGGAGCGGCGACGGGCAGGATGCGGGCGGAGTTGATGTCGGCCATCACCACCAGGCCATCGGCGAAGCCCGCGGCGATGGCGTCGTGCGTGGGGTGGGCGGCGACGCGGGTGCAGGTGACGCCGTCGCCGCCGGCCAGTTCGGTGGGCGGCTTGCCCATCGGGCCGCCGCCGTGGAACGGCCACATCACGATGGCATCGGCGCCGGAGCTGGCCAGCCACTTGCCGTTCTTGGTGAACGAGAGCGCCATCGTCTTGGCCGGATAGCCCGTCATGCGCATGTGCTGGCCGTCGGACAGGCGCCAGCCGTGCAGGGCGTTCTCCTGCATGGCGGTGACGACGCAGTCACCGTCGGGCGACATGGCAACGCCGATATGGCTGCCCTTCCAGTCCAGCTTGCGCGGGTTGTCGGTTTTGGAGGCGACGAACCAGATCGAGGCGCCGTTGTAGTGGCTGGCGGCGAAGCGCTTGCCCTTGGCGTCGAACACCAGGCCGGTGACGCTGCTGGGGTGCTGGACGGTCTTGAGCTTGGTGCCCGCGCCGTCGAAGACGTGCACGGCCTTGCCGACCGAACAGGCCAGCGCGCCCTTGCCGTCCGGCGTGCTGGCGACGTGCTCGACCCATTTCATCATGCCGAATTCGGCGATGGCCGAGACGGTGCCGTCGGCGGAAATGCGCACGAAGCGGCCGTCATCGCCGCCGGTGATCCAGCCCGCCGCGCGGCTGTCGGCGGCGAGCGACAGCACCGCGCCCTCATGCGCCTCGATCCGCATCCAGTCGCCGCCCTTGCGCGGAATGTGGACGTTGCCGTCGCCGAGGGCAAAGGCGCAGGCGCCGCTGCGGTCATAAGCGGCGGCGGCGACGAAGGCACCGAGCGTGCGGAAGTCGCCGCGCTCCTCCAGCAGGCGGTCGGGCGTGATCGTCTGGCTCATGGTGTGCTTCCTGGAGAAAAGAAGGCCAGGGCTCTGCCCTGGACCCGCTGGGGCCGGCGGCCCCAGACCCCCATTTGTTGCAGTGGATGAGGGTCCAGGGACAGCGCCCCGGGCCTTCCTGCCTCGGGCGCTACGCTGCCTGGCACGACTCGAATCCGCGCCGCAGTTGGGGGCGGTTGAGGTTGCGGCCGATGAAAACCAGGCGGCTGGTGCGCGGCTCGCCTTCTTTCCAGGGGCCGATGAAGTCGCCGTCGGCGATCATGTGCACGGCCTGGAAGGCGAAGCGGCGGTCTTCGCCGGCGTAGCTCAGGATGCCCTTGGTGCGCAGCAGGTTCTGGCCCTGTTCGGCCAGCAGGGCGCCGATCCAGGTATTGAAGCGCTCGGGGTCGATCGGGTTTTCCGCCTCGAAGCTCATGCTGGCGATGTCGTCGTTGTGCTCGTGGTCGTCCTCGGTGAGGAAGTCCGGCGTGTGGGCGAGGACGCGGTTGAGGTCGAAGGCGCCCTGGTTGAGCAGCTCGGCGATCGGCACGTTGGACTTGGTGGCGTGGTGGATCTTGGCGAACTTGTTGATCTTGCGGATGGTGGCCTCGACCTCGCGCGCCTCGTCGGGGGTGACGAGGTCCATCTTGTTCAGCACGATCACGTCGGCGAAGGCGATCTGGTCCTCGGCTTCGCTGCTGTCGGCGAGGCGGGCGGGGAGGTGCTTCGCGTCCACCACGGTGATGATGGCGTCGAGCCGGGTCTTGGCGCGCACGTCGTCGTCGACGAAGAAGGTCTGGGCGACCGGGGCGGGCTGGGCGAGCCCGGTGGTTTCGATGATGATGCCGTCGAACTTGTCGCGGCGCTTCATCAGCCCGCCGACGATGCGGATCAGGTCGCCGCGCACGGTGCAGCAGATGCAGCCGTTGTTCATTTCGAACACCTCCTCGTCGGTGTCGACGACGAGGTCGTTGTCCACGCCCAGCTCGCCGAACTCGTTGATCACCACCGCGTATTTCTGGCCGTGGTTCTCGGTGAGGATGCGGTTGAGCAGGGTGGTTTTGCCGGCGCCGAGATAGCCGGTCAGCACGGTGACGGGCACCAGGGTGGAGTCCGGCGGGGTTCTGGTCTCGGACATGGCGGGTCGCTCCGATGAGGCTTGCTGGCCCCTATATAGGTCCGTGCAGCGGCCGGGACCATGCCTTGAGCGCATCGAGGCGCAGCATGTCGAGCGCATCGGCGGTGGCGGCGGGGCCGAGGGCGCCATCGGGCGGGGGCAGCAGGGCGCAGTGGCGCATGGCGGGATGAACGCCTTGCAGCACGCTGGCGCGCAGGTCGGCGGTGAGGGCGGCAACGCGGGTGGCCTGGGCGAGCAGGAACGTACGTGCGGCGGCGTCGTGGGCGCCGCGCTGGTTCTGGGGGTCGGTGTGGACGACGAGGATGACCGGGATGGGGCGGAAGCGCCCGCCGAGCAGGGCGGCGAGTTCCGGGCAATCGTGCACCTCGATCACGGCCGGGTGGAGCTGGCGCAGCGCGGAGGTGAGGGTGGCGGCGTAGCGCCAGGTCGGGCGGCCGGGTACCCAGGAGGGGGCGATGCGGCGATGCTCCAGGCCATGGATCGGCGTGCCATCCTGGGGGGCGAGGACGATCGCGCGGAAGCGACCGGGCTGGGCGGCCAGGGCCAGGGCCAGGCGCGGGACGGCGTTTCCCGTCGGAGGCAGAACCATGGCGACCAGACCGGCCGCGGTCATCCAGCGAGAACGTGGCGGCGCAGCGCATCGAACCGGGCGGCGGCGACCGGCAGGTCGAACTGGCGGGCGCGGGCGCGGCCGGCTTCGCCGAGGGCGGCGAGGCGGGCGGGGTCGGCGGCGAGGGCGCGGATGGTGGCGGCCAGGGCGGCGGGGTCCTCGGGGTCGATGGCAACCCCGGCATCTCCGAACACTTCCGGCAGGCCGCCGCGCGGGGCGCAGAGCAGGGCGCCGCCGGCGGCCATGGCCTCCAGCGCGGTAAGGCCGAAGGGTTCCGGCCAGCGGCTTGGCACCACGATGATGGCGGCGCGGGCCATCGCGGCCATGACATCGGCGTGCGGGCGATACCCCCACATCTCGACATTGGCGGCGGCGGCGCGGGGGCGAAGGGCAGCGAGCCAGGGGGTTTCCGGGCTGTCGGGTCCGAAGCGGTCCGCGCCGATGATCACCGCGCGCCAGCCGGGCAGGTGGGGCAGGGCCTGCGCACAGGCGTCGACGAAGGTGTCGGCTCCCTTGTCGCGCACCACGCGGCCGGCGAACAGGATCGTCGGTTCGCGCTCGGGGGGGGAGGG
>CAMDGX010000159.1 GCA_945897825.1 Asaia bogorensis
CACCAGGAACCTGAGGTTCCTGGACCTCCCCTCCATTCCGCCGAAGGCGAAACAAACAGACGGGGGTCTGGGGCCTCAGGCCCCAGCGGGTCCAGGGCAGAGCCCTGGCCTTCCTTCCTCTCCGCCGCCGAAGCGTCGGAGCGCTTCTACACCGATGGCATCGCCTGGGACAGTCGCCCGCCCAGACGCAATGGCTCCACCGCCTCGGCCAAGCCGGTGGTGTCGTTGGTCACCACCAGCAGGCCGCACAGCGTGGCCTCGCCCTCCGCCGGCGCCAGGCGCTCGCCGGGCATCTTGCGCCAGAAGCGGATCGCCGCCCCTTCCTTCTGCATGCCGATCACGCTGTCATAGTCGCCGCACATCCCGGCATCGGACTGGAACGCGGTGCCGCCCGGCAGGATCTGGTGGTCCGCCGAGGGGCAATGCGTGTGCGTGCCCACCACCAGCGAGACCTGGCCGTCGAAGCTGTGCGCGAAGGCCATCTTCTCGCTGGTCGCCTCGGCATGGAAATCGATCACGATCGCCGCCGCCGAGGCGCCGAGCTTGTGCTTGGCCAGCTCCTGCGCGGTCAGCCGGAACGGGCAGTCGAGCGCGTCCATGAACAGCCGGCCCATCGCCTGGATTACGACAGCCCGCCGGCGGTCGGGCAACTCGACCGTCGCCACGCCTGAACCCGGCGTGCCGGGCGGGAAGTTCAGCGGGCGGATCAGCCGCGGGGTCTCGCCGATATAGCCAAGGATCTCCTTGCGGTCCCAGGCGTGGTTGCCGAGCGTGATGACATCGGCCCCGGCCGCGAAGAAGGCGCGCGCCATGTCCGGCGCCAGGCCGAAGCCGTGGGAGGCGTTCTCGCCGTTCACCACCACCAGTTCCGCACGCAGCCGCGCCCGCAGGTCCGGCAGCTTCGCCACCAGCGCATCGCGCCCGCTGCGGCCCACGATATCGCCCAGGAACAGAATTCGCATGCCGGCGGCGTAGGCGCAGCCACACCCCAAGTCAACGCGGCATCAGGGAGCCACGCGGATCACCTCGCGCTCGGTCACGATGGCATGCAGCCGCGCATCGAGCGGCCCGGCCGGCACCTGCGCCACCTCCTGCGCCGCCCAGGCGATGCCCACGGCAACCGCCAGGGGGAGTGCCGCGAGCGTGCGGTCATAGTAGCCGCCCCCGTAGCCCAGGCGCCGCCCGGCGCGGTCGAATGCCAGCAGCGGCACCAGCAGCCAGTCCGGTGTTGCCACCGCCCCGGTTGGCCGCAGCGTGCCGAAGCGCTCGCGCACCATGGGCATGTCCGGTTGCCATTGTCGGAAGATCAGGGGGTTGCCGCGCGGCGGTGTCTCGGGCAGCAGCACCGTGTGGCCGCGCTCATGCAGCGCCACCAGCAGCGGCCGGATGTCGATCTCGGCACCCATCGGCCAGAAGCCGGCCACCGCGGCGCCCGTGGGCGGCGGCATCCCGGCCATCAGGCGTGCGCCGAGCGCATGACCGTCGTTCGGATCGAGCGCCACTCGCCGCGCAAGCGCCTCCCGGCGCGCCGCCTTCTTCGCGGCGGCGAGGTCGTCATCGCTCATGAAATCGAAGTGTGGAGCCACCATGGCCGTTGGCGGTGCATCCTCCCAAGGCCTGCGTGAGCAGGTGGGCGCCGGGTAACGAGACCAAGGCCTCGACAGAGCCAGCTCCCGGGAGTTGCTTATTGGCCCTGGGGATGGTGTGCCTGACGCACCGGGTAGCTCCACCCGATCTATGTAGGCGCCCCGGCCCCGCGCTGCAACTCAAGCTCGCCGGCGATCTGCTCGGCGCGCGCGGCGAGCCGGGCCATGCGCTTGGCCGCCGCGTCACCGTTCGCCTTGGCCTTCGCCGGGCGGTTCGCCGCGGCCTGCAGCGTATCGGCCTCGAGTCGGAGGTCGTGCAGTTCGTCCGCCATCAGCAGCGCCGCCAGCACCAGCAGCCGCGCCTCGCCCGACTGGCCGCCGAGCGCCTTGATGCTCTCGATGCGGTTCTCCACCTCGCGCGCCATCGCCACGAGGTGCTGCTCCTGCCCATCCTCGCAGCCCACGGTGTAGCTGTAGCCGTTGATCCGAACATTCACCTGCGGCACGGCGTCTCTCCCTGCGAGGGGGTGGCGGAGGGATGCGTCAGCGCGCGAGCGTCCCGCGCAGCTGGGCGATCAGCGCATCGAGGCGATGCGCCAGCGCCGCCACATCCACCGAACCCTGATCGGCCGAATCCGCCGGATTCGCAACCGCCGGAGCGGGCTGCGCGGCGAGGGCGGCGATCCGCTCCAGTGCCAGTTCCAGCCGCGCCGCGGCCGCCTCGGCCTCGTTCTCGTCGCTCAATACCGCCTCCGCCGCATCCGAAGTAACTTGAATTCATCGGGGTGAGGCGATTGAATGTCAAGCATGTTTCCCCTCCCCACCGGATCCGCACGGACTGCGCAGCTGCCGCCTGCCGTCGTCGTGCACGGCCTGGCTGATGCGGTCGCGGCCCTTGCTCCGGGCCTGGCGGTCACATTGCTGTCGGCGCCCGGGGCCGGGGTGTTCGCCGGTGCCGGCTGGTGGCGCGCCCTGGTTGCCGCCGCGCGCGCCGTCCATCCCGCAACGCCCTGCGCCGACGTGCTGGACTGCGCCGACGCACCCGGGATGGCCATGGCGGCGATCCGCGCGGGACAGGCGCTGCTGGTGCTCGACCCCGCCTGCCCGGCCTTCGCCCGCATCGCCGCCCTGGCGACCACCCTGCCCGCCCGACCGCCGGCGCTGGACCTCGGCGCGCGTGGCGCCGCCCGCCATCTCCCATCCTGGCTGGATCGTGGCCGCCCGGGAGGATGACATCACGGCGGCGTTGCGGTAGAGGGCGCCGATGAGCAGCCCGGCCCACCCGAGCCGGGGCCGCAAGAAAGAGGAACCCCCATGCGGATCACCCAGCGCGTCAAGAAGATCCTCGACTGGTATGAGAGCGACAACCCGGGGACCAAGGGCAACCTGGCCCGCATCCTCATGGAGGGAAAGCTCGGCGGCACCGGCAAGCTGGTGATCCTCCCGGTCGACCAGGGTTTTGAACACGGCCCCGCCCGCAGCTTCGCGCCTAACCCTGCCGCCTATGACCCGCACTACCACTTCCAGCTCGCGCTCGACGCCGGGCTCTCGGCCTATGCCGCCCCGCTCGGCATGATCGAGGCGGGTGCGGACAGCTACGCCGGCGCCATCCCGACCATCCTGAAGATGAACTCGTCGAACTCGCTGGCGACCAGCAAGGACCAGGCCGTCACCGCCTCGGTGAACGATGCCCTGCGCCTCGGCTGCTCGGCGATCGGCTTCACCATCTACCCCGGCAGCGAATACGCCTTCGACCAGATGGAAGAGCTGCGCGAGCTGGCCGACGAAGCCAAGTCCGCGGGCCTGGCCGTCGTCTGCTGGTCCTACCCGCGCGGCCCGAACATCAGCAAGGAAGCCGAGACGGCGGTGGACATCTGCGCCTACGCCGCGCACATGGCCGCCCTGATGGGCGCCCACATCATCAAGGTGAAGCCGCCCACCGGCGCGATGGGCCTCGATGCCGCAAAGAAGGTCTACGAGGCGCAGAAGATCGACACCTCCACGCTGGCCAAGCGCGTCGAGCACGTGATGCAGGCCTCCTTTGCCGGGCGCCGCATCGTGGTGTTCTCCGGCGGCGAGGCGAAGGACCTGGAAGGCCTCTACGAGGAAGTCCGCGGCCTGCGCGACGGCGGCGCCAACGGCTCGATCATCGGCCGCAACACCTTCCAGCGCCCCAAGGCCGACGCGCTGGCGATGCTCGCCAAGATCATCGAGATCTATCAGGGCAAGGCATAACGGCGATGGCCGGCGCGGGCGAAGAGGGCTGCCGACTCTACCTCATCACCCCGCCGGCCATTGATCTCCAACGATTCCCAGACCTGATGGCGGCAGCGCTGGACGCCGGCGACGTCGGCTGCGTCCAGCTCCGCCTGAAGGACCTCGACGACGACGCCCTCCGACGTTCCATCGACGCGCTGCGCCCGGTGGTCCAGTCCCGCAACGTCGCCTTCCTGATGAACGACCGGCCGGACCTGGCCGTCCAGCACGGCTGCGACGGCGCCCATGTCGGCCAGTCCGACACGCCAGCCTCCGTCGCGCGCAAGATCCTCGGTGACCGCATCATGGGCGTCACCTGCCACGACAGCCGCGACCTCGCGATGACGGCCGGCGACGACGGCGCCGACTACGTCGCCTTCGGCGCGTTCTTTCCCACCAGTACCAAGGACGCGAAGTTCCGCTCCACGCCCGATCTGCTGGAATGGTGGTCGGAGCTGATGGAACTGCCCTGCGTCGCCATCGGCGGCATCACGGCGGAGAACTGCCCGCCGCTGGTCCGCGCCGGCGCGGATTTCCTCGCGGTCGTGGGCGCCGTCTGGAACCATCCGGACGGCCCGGCCGCAGGCGTGCGCGCCATGAACGCGGCGATTGCCGCCGCATCGTCCGTCACGCCGTAGGGAAGTTCCGCCGACCCGCCCAGCCGCAACCTTCGCCGCGCGACCGGAAGCCGGCCACCTGCGCGCCCTGCATCTCGAATATCGCCTCGCAGAGCCACGTCACCTCGTACCATCCGCCCCATGGCCGCATCCGCGTCTCGGTCCACTGCTCGCTGTAGCCGAGAACACGCCGGCCCTCATGCGTATGGTCATAGGCCGGCGCACCCATGCGGTCCCGCAGCCCGGCCTCGCTGAGGCCCACCAGGGCGCCCATCCGCGCCTCGAAGCCGCTGCGCCCGGTCTCGGCGCAGCCGGTCACGGCCAGGGTCATTGCCGCCAATACAGAAACTCGCGCAAATCGTTTCATCACGCCCCCTCCTCCGGCGGCGCAACGGTGGGGTGCGATGTTGGCGAAATCGCGGCGCTGCGCCTCAGGCTTCAAGACGGTAATCCAGCCGCACCACGCCCCCGCCCAGCAGCGCCGCCTCGGCCAGATCCAGCCTGGTGCCGCCGGTTTCCGGCCGCCACAGCGCCACGCCGCGCCCGAGCACCACGGGCATCACGAACAGCGTCAGCGTGTCCAGCGCCCGGGCGTCGATGAAGTCGGCCAGCACTTCCGGCCCGCCGACCACCCATACATCCAGCGCCTCCGCCCGCAGCCGCGGCAGCAGCGCGGCCGCGCCATGCGCCCAGGCGCGCGCACCCACCGGCAGGTCGCCCATCACCCCGCGCGCCATCACATAGGCGGCCTTCCCCGCATACGGCCACGGTTCGCCGAAGCCCGCCACCTGCTCATAGGTGCGCCGCCCCAGCACCACCGTGCCGACGGTGCGCAGGAACGGCTCCATGCCCAAGTCCAGTTCCTCGAAGGGGGCGAGCCAGCCGACCCCGCCCTCCTCCGTGGCGACCATGCCGTCAAGGCTCGCCGCAATCAGGCCCCGGATCGCGGCCATGGCGGGCGCGTCAGGACGGCGCCACGCGCGGATAGCCGCCCCAGCCGCAGGAATCGCCGCGCAGGCTGTAGCCGGCCACCCGCCCCTGCTCCACCGCGAAGGTGGTCTCGCAGAACCGTGCGACCCGGCCGGATTCCCCCGGCTCACGCGTGGGCGCAATCGCGCCATGGCCCTGCTCCGGCCAGTAGTGCATCCAGCTGAGATAGCGCAGCGAGCCCTGTTCGCTGACCCGGCTCGGCGCGGCCCCCATGCGCCGCACCAGGTCATCCTCGCTGCCGCCCACCAGCGTTTGCAGCCGCGCTTCCTGCCCTACCCGTCCGGAATCCACGCAGCCGGCCAGCAGCGGCGCGGCGATCAAGGCGGCCAGGGCGATCCGGGTCGAACTCATGCGCGAACTCCTTGTGATTCGATAATATCAGGGCGGGAGGATCACCGGCCAGCCACTCCAGCCGCACGAACTGCCGCGCAGTGCAAACCCGGCCACCCGTCCCTGCGACACCTCGAACGTCGCCTCGCAGTAGCGGTCGATGAACTGGGGCGAACCGAAGCCGTAGCCCATGCCGATGCCCATCCCACCGCCGCGCCCGAAATGCCCGGCACCGAACGAGGTCCAGGGCATGTAGGCAACGTCGGGCCAGAGCTCGACATAGGCCAGGAACCGCCGCCCTTCCGCGTCATGGACACGTGCGGGAACGCCGACGCGGCGAACAAGTTCCGCCTCGGGAATGCCCATCAGCTCCCCGAGGCGCGCCTCAAGCTCGGGTCGCCCGGTCGTGGCACACCCCGCCAGCACCAGGAACGCTGCCGCCAACACGATCATGCGCATACGCCACCTCCACCATGCTTCCCGGAAACCTGGGAGCGATGCGTGGCAGCACCAGGGCAATCAGGGCAGCAGGTCCGGCAGGTCCCCCCAACCGCAGGCCTCGCCCACGGCGCGATAGCCGGTCACCCGCCCGCCCCGGCTGGCGAAGCTGATGTCGCAGGCCCGCGCGCCGCCGTCCGTCGCCGGCGGCTGGAACTCGCGCCCGCCATGCCGCGGCCAGACGATGCGCCAAGTCAGGATCGTTTCCCCCCCGGGCAGGGACTCCCGCCGCGCGATCGCATCGGGAAAGCCGAGGCGGGACACCAGCTCAGATGTCGGCCGCCCCACCAGCGGCGCCAGCTTCGCCTCCAGCCGGGCGGTACCGTCGCGGGCGCATCCAGCCAGAAGAAGAAGCAAAACCAGGGCCTTCACAGCCACAGCACCTGGTCGATCCGCTGTGCCCCGCCTGCCAGCATCGCCAGCCGGTCGAAGCCCAGCGCGATCCCGGCGCAGGGCGGCAGCCCGTGCTCCAGGGCGGCGAGGAACTCCTCGTCCAGCGGCCAGTCCGGCCCACCCTGCAGCGCATGCCGACGCCCGCGATCCGCGACAAAGCGCGCCCGTTGTTCCACGGGATCAGTGAGTTCCACGAAGGCGTTGGCCAGTTCCATGCCGCAGGCGAACAGCTCGAACCGCTCCGCCACGCGCGGGTCGGCCGGATCGCGCCGCGCCAGCGCCGCCTGCGCCGCCGGCCAATGGGTCAGGAAGGTCGGCCGGCCGCGCCCGATCGCCGGCTCCACCCGCTCCAGCAGCAGGCGGAAGAACAGGTCCTCCCAGTCCTCGCCATCGCGCAGCCGCACCCCCGCCTGCGCCGCCAACCCCGCCGCGTCATCCAGCGTGCCGAGCAGGTCCGCGCCGACATGGCGCGAAAATGCCTGCGCAACCGTCAGGCATTCATAGTTTTCCAGCGATACCGTGATCCCCCGGCATTCCACCACCGGCGGCAGCACGGCGCGCAGCAGGGCGAACGTCTCCTCGATGAGATCATCCATCGTCCCGCCCGGCCGGTACCATTCCAGCATGGTGAACTCCGGCGCATGCAGGTCGGAGCCCTCGCCGTTGCGCCACACCCGAGCGAGCTGGAAACACCGCCCCACGCCGCCGGCCAGCAGCTTCTTCATCGCGAATTCGGGCGAGGTATGCAGCCGCAGCGCCCGCCGCTCCCCTTCCGGCGTCACCTGCTCGGTGGCGAAGGTCGCCAGGTGAACCTCCTCCCCCGGCGCCACCACGGCATAG
>CAMDGX010000160.1 GCA_945897825.1 Asaia bogorensis
TCAGGTTGTGTCTCGACAACCCAACCCTACCGGAGAGCATCGCGGTGGCCGCCGCTGTGGATAAGTAGCCCGCCTACGCCAGACTCGGGACGGTCGCTCCGGCGGGCTACTTACCCACAGCTCCTACACCACGCCTTGGGACGCGACCGGGCTGCTTCATCCAGCTTGCCTTCCGCAAGCGCTGCAGGCGCTTGGTCCCAATCGACAACCCAAGTGCCAAGCTCTGCAAACAACTCCGCAAGTTCGCCCGTCGAACTGGAAGGCATGGCCATCGGCCAAATATCGTTGCGGTAGCGCTTGCACAAGATGTCCTCCGGAAAAGGCGCGCTCTCCACTAGGCCGTAGCTCTCCGCTAGCCGCGGAGCGTGAGCCGCTGTAGCCGGCGACGGCAGGGCTACCTTGCGCATCGCCGGCACCCCCAACTGGGCCTCTCCCGCCTCGTCCACTAGCACCAGAGAGGTCGCAGCCGTTACCAGCCCCTCCGCCTCCGCCAGTGCCGCGGCTTCCGTTGGGGGAGGGTCGCCAGGCGAAGCCCTGCCACCACGGCGCCCACAGCACGCGTCAGCAAGGGATCGGCGCCACCAACATTGGCAGCCGCCGCAACCGCGATCGCAGCATGGCCACGTACGACCACGAACGCGCTGTCCGCCGACGGGGTTGGCACAGAGGTCAGCGCTCGCAACGTGGCGTCCAGCACTCCCTGCACGTCCTGCGCAGCCGCCACCGCGATCTCTCCGCTCGTCAGCGCCGCCAAGTGGCCGACCTGCGCCTCCAGGCTGTCCTCCCCTACCAGCAGCACCGACACGCGGCACCCGGCGGCCCGCAGTGCGATAGCGGCGGCACCCAGAGCGTGGCTCTTGCCATCGGTGATCAGCAAGACGTCGCGCATCATTGTCTTGGCCAGAACGGCTTCCAGCGCCGCGCCGATCTCGGTGCCGCCCCACCGCCCCCCAAGGCGGACAGCAAGCCGACGCATCCGGTCGCCGAGACCTCGCGGCCTTTGCGCGTGCTTCCGACGAAGGCCACGCGGTCGTCGAACTCCCACAGGTCAACTGTGTCCCCGTCGCGCATGTCGCCTGCTCGCCGCGACAGGGCGGCGCGTATCGCATCGTGCTTGCTCTGGTGGGGATCGTCGGCGCCGCAGGCCTCACCCATGGAGCCCGACCGATCCACCAGCACCGCCACATCCATCCGCGCCGTGCTCTGCGGCAGCGGCGTCATGGTGAGGGAGATCCCGCACCCATCGGCAGTGCGGCCGGCCAACGGCCGGACTGTCCAATCCTGAACCACCAGGTGGATGGCGCGGTTGAGCGGCACCTCGACCTCGCCCGACACTGGCCGACCCTCCAGAGTGGCGGTGCCATCCAGGCAGCGCACGCTCATTCTCGCCATGGCGTTGAGCCCGCCGTGCAGCAGGTCGTCGCTGTCGGGCAGGCCGGAGCGGCCGTAGATGTCGCCTACGGACAGCGGAATGCGCAGCCGCGCCACGCCACCAGCCGCCGGCATCGGCATGGCCCAGGCAAAGCGCACCTCCACCTCGGACCCGGGGCGCGATCTGCCCCACCGACAGCATGTGCACGCCGCGCAGCACCTCCTCGTGCAGCACCGCCGCACGCCCGCGATCGATCGCGTCTTCTTATACGTGGCGCGGGAGGTCGTGCGCCGTTGCACCCGCCCCTCCAGGACCCGCCCGGCAACAGTGGCCGCCAGGCGAACAGCACGGCGTGGACCGGCACCGGTAAGGTGATGGTGGCCTCTATCGGCCGATCCTCGGCATTGCCGAAACGCCGCGTCGTCTCCACCACCGCTAACCCGGCGGCCAACGTCACGTCGAAGCTGGTGGCCACCAGGGGAACCGGGGCGCCCTGCGGGGTGAAGGCGCCGGCGCGGAAGCCGGACAGCGGAGCGATCACGTTCACTGTTGGCCCTCCTGGGCATTGGTCGGCTGGGGCTGCGCGGCATCGGCGCGCGCCAGGATGTCGGCCAGCAACGTGGACACGCGCGCCAGCAGGGGCCCGGGATCAGCGCCGCTGCCGAGCAGCGCGGGATCGACCACCAGGGTGATGCCGGGTGCGATCGGGAACGGCGCGCCTTCGCCTGACTGCAGCAGTACGCGGATCGCCGCGGGCGGGAATCCCAGGTCGCGCAGGCGCTGGTAGCGCTGGATCGCAGCGACGTGGTCCTCGCCATAGTCAGCAAGGGCCCGTCCGCCATGCGGCGGCGGCATGAAGCCCTTAGCGATTAAGTAGCGGACCTGCCGTTCGGCGATGCCGGTCGCGGCAGTCAGTTCGCGGATGTTCATGGCGCGCCCTTTCGACATTTTATATGTCGATAAGGAGGTGTGAGCGCAATCCCATTTGACAAAGATTAAGTCAAAACGCCCTGGGGAGCGCGGATGCCGCTTCCATACCCTGCGGGCGCGCTCCGTGAGGCGGCCTGTCTCTGTCCTACCGAAGGAGTTCCCAACTTATCCCGCTAGCCGCCCAGAGGTGCGACGCTAGATTCTGGATCGCATAACGCAATGAATATTGGGGCATGCGCGTTTGGCCTGCCACCATGACACTGGTTCGCGCGGTGCTGGCGGGAGGGGCCGGGGGCGGTTTCGCAGAGGGGACCGCGGCATTGGGGCCTTCACCTACCCGCTGGCCGAAGACCCTCGAGCGCCGGTGAGATCGGTCTCACCGCAAACGTTCCCCCCATTGCCTTTGATCGGAACCCAGCGACGAGCGCCCCTGTCCTAAGTCGCACTCGACGATGCCTGTCTGACAGACGATCGACTCGTGCTGGAAAGCGATCAGCCGACGTCCGCAGCACTAAGATCAGCGATTCGCCAGTCGCTGTGTGGGACAGCTCTGTGGGACGGAGTGGCGCCACGCCGCCATGTCATTGAAAACCCTGGCATCCCGTAGGGGATTCGAACCCCTGTTACCGCCGTGAAAGGGCGGTGTCCTAGGCCTCTAGACGAACGGGACGCAGGGACGCGCGGTGGGTAGCCGAGGGCAGCGGCAGGGTCAAGCGCCTCGGCCTCACGTCTCGGCAAGATCCGTGATGATGAAGCTCGTGGAAACCCGACCGTTCCACTCCTCCGCGCGCAAATGCCCGGCCACATGCAGCGGCGCAGCGCCCCGTTCCAGCAGCGCCGGCGGCAGCGGGCCATCCTTGGCGCGGAACATCACCGCCTTCAGCCTGGGGCCGCCGCCCTCGCCCTCCAGGAAGGCGCGGATCGTCGTCAGTTCCCGCCCGATCCGCTCGGCCCGCACAATGCGACAGCGCGGCAATGCCAGCACGGGCTCCGCGTTGCCATTTCCGAACGGCGCCAGCCGCGTCAGGCTCTCGGCCAGTTCCAGCGTGCAGCCACCCACGGCCGCGGTTCCCTCCACCACCAGGTCCGCTGCCAGCGGATAGGTCGCGGCGGCGGCGAGGCGCTCATCCAGGAAAGCATGGAATGCGGCGATGTGCGCTTCCGGCAGCGAGAACCCCGCCGCCATCGGGTGCCCGCCCCCGGTTGCCAGCAGTCCCGACTGCCGGGCCGCGATCACCGCGCTGCCGAGGTCGATCCCGGTCACCGACCGCCCGGATCCCTTGGCGATCCCGTCCGCGATGCCGGCCACGAGCGCGGGCCGGTTGAACTTCTCCTTGATCCGCCCCGCGACGATGCCCACCACCCCGGGGTGCCAGTCCGCACCCGCCACCAGCACGGCCGCATGCCCGGCCGCCAGCTGCGCCTCGGCCGCATCCAGTGCCTGCGTGAGCATGCCGATCTCGACCGCCTGGCGCTGGCGGTTCACCCCATCCAGCGTCGCCGCCATCGCCCGGGCGTCGAGCGGGTCGGTGCTCAGCAGCAGCCGCAGCCCCAGCCCGGCTTCCCCGATCCGTCCGCCCGCGTTGATGCGCGGCCCCAGCGCAAAGCCCAGCGTCATGGCGCTGACCTTGTCGCGCACCGCCGCCACCTCCAGCAGGGCGGCGATCCCCGGTCGGTCGCGCCGCTGCATCACCCGCAGCCCCTGCGCCACCAGCGCCCGGTTCACGCCCACCAGCGGCATCACGTCGCACACCGTCGCCAGCGCCACCAGGTCGAGCCACTCCATCAGGTTCGGCTCGGCCCGCCCCGAGAAATGCCCCGCCTTGCGCAGGCTGCGCAGCGTGGCGATGGACGTCAGGAACGCCACCGCCGTCGCGCACAGCATCTTCTGGCCGGAGCCGCAATCCAGCCGGTTCGGGTTCACCGTGGCGACCACCCGCGGCGGCGGACCCTCGGCGGTATGGTGGTCCAGCACGACGATATCCGCGCCGCCCAGCGCCTCCAGCACCGCGCCTGCCGCCGTGCCGCAATCGACGCACACCACCAGCGTGGCCCCGCGCCCCACCAGCCCCTCCAGCGCCGCCAGGTTCGGCCCATAGCCCTCGGCGATCCGGTCGGGCACGTAGGGCAGCACGGGGCAGCCGAGGTCGCGCAGGAAGCCGGACATCAGCGCGGCACTGCACGCTCCATCGACGTCGTAGTCGCCGAACACCGCCACCGTCTCGCCCTGCCGCACGGCGCGCGCGAGCCGGTCGGCGGCCGCGTCCATGTCGACCAGCCGCGAGGGATCGGGCAGCAGCGCGCGCAGCGTCGGCTCAAGGAAATGAGCCGCATCCTCGATCCCCACCCCGCGCCCGGCCAGCAGCCGCGCGACCACCTCGTCGAGCCCCAGGCGCTGGGCGATCGCCAGCCCCGTCCGCGCCTCGCCCTCGCGCCAGATCCAGCGGCGCCCTGAAAGGCTCCGCGCGATGCCAAGCGCCAGCGGAGGGGCCGGGGCGTCCATGCCAGCCGGCCTTCGGGCCTAGTTCGGCGTCCAGGTCTTCATCGAGAAGTTGTGGTGCGCCTCGATGTAGCGGACGGTGCCGGACTTGCTGCGCATCACCACCGAGTGCGTCATCGCGCCATGGCCGTAGCGCCGCACGCCCTTCAGCATCGCGCCGGTGGTCACCCCCGTTGCCGCGAACATCACGTCGCCGCGCGCCATGTCCATGATCGACAGCACCTTGTGCGGATCGGCCAGCCCCATTTCCCGCGCGCGGGCGATCTGGGCATCGTCCTCGAACATCAGCCGCCCCTGCATCTGCCCGCCGATGCAGCGCAGCGCGGCAGCCGCCAGAACGCCTTCGGGCGCACCGCCGGAGCCCATGTAGATGTCGATCTCGCTGTCCATCTGCGCGGTCGCCACCACGCCGGCCACGTCGCCGTCGCTGATCAGCATGATGCGCGCGCCCGCCTCGCGCACCTTGGCGATCAGCTCCTTGTGCCGGTCGCGGTCCAGGATGCAGGCCACCAGGTCGGACACCTCGCGGTTCTTGGCGCGGGCGAGGTTCTTCAGGTTGACGTGAACCGGCGCCTCGATGTCCACCACGCCGTCCGGCAAGCCGCCGCCGACGGCCAGCTTGTCCATGTAGATGTCGGGCGCATGCAGGAAGTTGCCGTGCTCGGCCAGCGCCACGACGGCCATGGCGTTCGGCCCGCCCTTGGCGGTCAGCGTGGTGCCCTCCAGGGGATCGACGGCGATGTCCATCTTCGGCCCGCCGGCACCCACCTTCTCGCCAATGAACAGCATCGGCGCCTCGTCCATTTCGCCTTCGCCGATCACCACCGTGCCGTCGATCGCCACGGTGTCGAACGCCGCGCGCATCGCGGTGACGGCGGCGCCGTCGGCGTCGTTCTTCTTGCCCAGCCCCATCCAGCGGCTGGCGGCCAGCGCCGCGGCCTCGGTGACGCGCACCAGCTCCAGGGCCAGGTTGCGGTCGGTGACGGTCTCGGGAACGGAGGTATCGGCCATGGTGGCTCTCCCTTGTGCGTTTCTTGTCTCAAGCCGGCTCGATGCGGATCAGCGCCGGCGCTTCCAGCACGGCGCCGAGGGCGGCGATCCGCGCGATCGCCGCCCGCATCGCCGCCTCGCTGGTCTCGTGCGTGGTCAGCACCACCGGCACCGCCTCGCCCGGCGAGCGCCCGCGCTGCAGCATGCTCTCCATCGAGATCCCGGCATCGCGCAGCACGGCCGACACATCGGCGATCACGCCCGGCCGGTCCACCACCATCAACCGCAGGTAGAACGGCCCGACATGCGCCTCCATCGGCACGGACGGGGCGGCGGTCAACGCGCCGGAGGCGGCCCCCCACACCGGCGTCGCCCGGCCGCGCGCGATGTCCACCAGGTCGGCCACCACCGCGGAGGCGGTCGGGCCGGCCCCGGCGCCGCGGCCTTCCAGCATCACCCGGCCGACGAAATCGCCCTCGGCCACCACCGCGTTGAACACCCCGTCGACGCGGGCGATCGGCGCGTTGGCCGGCACCATGCAGGGATGCACCCGCGTCTCGATGCCCGCCTCGGTCTGGCGCGCCAGGCCCAGCAGCTTGATCCGGTAGCCGAGCTCGCCGGCAAAGGCGATGTCCAGCGCCGAGATGCGCCGGATCCCCTCCACATACACCGAGCCGAAATCCACCGGCCGGCCGAACGCCAGCGCGGCCAGGATCGCCAGCTTGTGCGCCGCGTCGATGCCGTCGACGTCGAAGGCCGGGTCGGCCTCGGCGTAGCCGAGCTTCTGCGCGTCAGCCAGCACCTCGGCGAATTCCCGCCCGCGCTCGCGCATCACGGTCAGGATGTAGTTGCAGGTGCCGTTCAGGATGCCGGCGACGCTCTTGATGCGGTTGCCCGCCAGCCCCTCGCGCAGCGCCTTGATCACCGGAATGCCGCCGGCGACCGCCGCCTCGAAGGCGAGCGTCACCCCGCCCTTCTCCGCCGCCGCCGCCAGGGCCGCGCCATGCACCGCCAGCAGCGCCTTGTTGGCCGTCACCACCGGCTTGCCGGCGGCGATCGCGGCTTCCACCAGCGCCTTCGCCGGCCCCTCGGAGCCGCCGATCACCTCGACCACCACATCCACGCCGGGGTCGGATGCCAACGCCACCGGGTCCTCGTACCAGCGCAGCCCGGTCAGCGGCACGCCGCGGTCGCGCGAACGGTCGCGCGCCGAGACGGCGGTGACCGCGATCGGCCGGCCGGCGCGTGCCGCGATCAGGTCGGCGTTCTGCCGCAACATGGTCAGCACGCCACCGCCGACGGTGCCAAGCCCGGCGATGCCGATGGACAGGGGACGGGTCATGCGCGGCACTCCGGTCGGCAGGGAATGAACGGCCGAGCGGGCTCGGCCAAGGGGATGGCGTCGGGCAAACCGATGCCGCGGCGACACTTAGCGCCTCGCGCGGCGCCGGCCCAGGGGGGGCGTGAAGCGGGGCGCCATCCGATCATTCCGCCACGCGCGCGATGCCGCCGCGCCCGATCGCCTCCGCCGTCAGCCGAATCGCGCCAGGCGGCACGCCCGCCTGGGCCAGCGCGGCGGCCATGCCGCGCGCCCGGGCGAACGCGAGCCGCAGTGCGCCGGCCTGGGTGGCGGCGTCGGTGGC
>CAMDGX010000161.1 GCA_945897825.1 Asaia bogorensis
CGAGCCCCCTGGACCCTCATACCCTTAAGGGATGGGGATCCAAGGGCCGCCGGCCCTTGGCGGGTCCAGGGCAGGGCCCTGGCCTTTTTTCCTTTAGTGCGATTATTTCCTATTCACCGTCCATCGGATATGCTCAAATTCCTGGATGAACCAGGAACCCACCCCCCAGGCCCAAGCCGCCGCGAGCCTGCGCCGCGCCCTCGCGGCCGTGGCCGAGGCAGCGCGCCTGCGCTTGTCCGGGGCAATGGGTTCCATGGTCCTGTCCCTCCTGCTGCACCTCCTGCGCCGCCTGGACGACGACACCGCGCCCGCCCCGGAGCGTCAGGCCCCCACCGCCCCCGCCCGCATCGCTCTCCTGCGCGCCGAGGCCGGCCTCTTCCCCCACCCGCTCTCCGCCCATGTCGACGCCATCGATCTCGGCCTCGTCGCCGGCTGGATGATGCGTGGCCGCCCGACCCGCTTCATGCGCCCGAAATCCGCCCGCCGTCGGCCGCGCCATGGCCTGCCCGGCCCCGCGCGTCCCCCGCCCGCCCGAAAAAACCGGTCCGGAGTCCCCATGCCCTGCCACGCGCTTTTTGTTCCGTTATCGTAACTTAATACCCCTGCCCCCCGCTGCCCCGCGCTTCACCCTTTGCTAACCGCCGCCACGCAGGATACCGGCGTGACCGCCCCCGACACCCTGCTGGCCCCGCAGTTGACCGCGTTGCGATGCGCGTTCCTCATAGCGCACCATCACGGCGTCGCCCTCGCGCCGGAGCAATTGCCGGTCCTCGAGGATGGCGACATGTCCGCCCCCCTGCTCCGCGCGCTGGAGGGGGCCGGCTTCCGTGCCAGGCTGCTGCACCGCTGTCGCTGGAGCCGCGCGGCCTCGCTCGGCAGCGCCGCCCCCGCGCTGGCCCGCATGAAGGATGGCCGCTGGGTCATCCTCATCCACGCCGGCCCCGCCGAGGACGGTGACGGCGCCGCCATCCTCGATCCCCAGCGCGAAGCCCTCGGCGTCCACCTCGTCCCCCGCGCGGCCTTCGAGGAGGCATGGTCCGGCACCCTCCTCCTCGCCCGCCACGCCCCGGCCCTGACCGACGACAACCAACCTTTCGGCCTGCGCTGGTTCATCCCCGAGCTCCTGCGCCAGCGCGGCCTGCTCGCCGGGGTCGGCGTCGCGGCGGTGGTCTCGAACCTGATCGGATTCTCCATTCCCCTGCTGCTGCAGGTCCTGATCGACCGCGTCGTCGCGCACGAGGCGCGCAACACGCTGGCTGTGGTGGTCGGCATCTTCGCCCTGCTGGCGGTGTTCGATGCCGCGTTCCAATTCGTGCGCCAGCGCCTGATGCTGCTCGCCGGCGGAAAGGTCGATGCCCGGCTCGGCTCGCGCAGCTTCGCCCACCTGCTGTCGCTGCCGCTGTCGGTGTTCGAAACAACCGCCGCCGGCGTGCTCGCCCGCCACATGCAGCAAACCGAGAAGCTGCGCCATTTCCTGACCGGCCGCCTGTTCCAGACCATGCTGGACGCAGCGCTGCTGCCGGTGCTGCTGGTGCTGCTGGCATTGTATTCGGGCCTGCTGACGATGGTGGTGCTGGGCTTCGCGGCCGCCATCGCCGCCTGCATCACGGCCCTGATCCCGCTGTTCCAGCGCCGCCTGTCCGCCCTCTATGTCGCCGAGGCGGAGCGCCAGGCGCAGCTGGTCGAAACGCTGCACAACATGCGCGCGGTGAAGGCGCTGGTGCTGGAACGCAACCGCCAGCGCGCCTGGGATTCGAGCCTGGCCGCCGCGGTGCGCCGGCAATGGGAAGTCGGCGGCATCGGCGCCTTCGCCGGTGCCGCGACCGGGCTGCTGGAAAAGCTGATGCAGGTCTCCGTGCTCGGCATCGGCGCCCTGCTGGTGTTCGAGGGCGCGCTGAGCCTGGGCGCACTGGTGGCGTTCACCATGCTGGCCGGGCGGGTGAGCGGCCCGCTGGTGCAGATCGTCGCCCTGATCAGCGAATACCAGGAGGCCGCGCTGTCGGTGCGCATGCTGGCAACCGTGATGGACCGTGCCCCCGAGCGGGCCATCCAGGCGCGCCCCGCCCGCCCGGCCATCGCCGGCAGCCTGCGCTTCGAGAACGTCCGGTTCACCTATCCCGGCGCGCTGATGCCAGCACTCGACGGTGTGACGTTTGCCGTCGAACCGGGCCAAGTGGTCGGCATCGTCGGACGCTCCGGCTCTGGCAAGACCACGCTGACCCGCCTGATCCAGGGCATCGAGCTGCCGCAGGCCGGGGTGATCCTGGTGGACGGCGTGGACATCCGCCACATCGAGCTGGGACACCTGCGCCGCGGCGTCGGCGTGGTGTTGCAGGAGAATCTGCTGTTTCGCGGCACGATCCGCGACAACATCGCCGCCGCCCGGCCAGAGGCCAGCCTGGAGGAAGTCGTGGCGGTGGCGCGGCTGGCCGGCGCGGAGGAATTCACCGTGCCGGACGAGATGGCCTCGCTCTACATGCCCGCTCCGCTGGCGCTGGACGGATGCTACCAGGCCAATGACAGCCGGACACCGGATCTCCCGGCCGTCGACCGCGCATCCGAGGGCTTGCCAGAACAGGGCTTCGTCTTCTGCTGCTTCTCCCATCACTACAAGATCACGCCCGAGGTCTTCGCGGCCTGGACACGGATTGTCGCCAAGGTGCCGGGAAGCGTTCTGTGGCTGGTCGACGATGGCGCGGTCAGCCGGCGCCACCTGACCGCGCGATGGCTGGAGGCGGGCCTGGCGGCGGAGCGCCTCGTCTTCGCCCCGCGGGTCGATCCCGCGCGCTACCGGGCCCGCATGGCCCTGGGCGATCTGTTCCTTGATACGACGCCCTACAATGCCGGCACGATCGCGTCGGATGCGCTGCGCATGGGCCTTCCGCTTCTGACCACCGCGGGCCGTGCCTTCGCCGCCAGGATGGCCGCGAGCCTGCTGACCGCCGTCGGGCTTCCGCAACTGATTGCGCCGGACCTGGCGGCGTATGAGGATCTGGCGGTGGCACTGGCGCACGATGGCGATGCCATGGCGGCGCTGCGTGGCCACTTGGCCGGCGATGCCTGGGCCCGCACGCTGGGCGATGCCGACGCATTCACACGGCGGCTGGAGGCGGCCTATCGCCGCATCCGCCTGACGCCCGCCGCCTAGCCGGTGCCCCGCTCAGGCGGGGCGAACCGCCGTTGCCCATAGCGCGAAATGGCCGTCACGAACCACCCGCACCGGACCGAACCCGGCGCGGGTGAACGCCGCTTCCAGCGTGGTTGCGGTATAGCCCGTCCGGTGCGCCATGAAGCGGTTGCCGGCCGCCAGGGCCGAGCGCAGGCCGTACAGCATGTCCAGAGGCGCGATGGGCCCCATCGCGGATACGTAGGCGGGATCATCGAGCCGGTCCTCGGCCACCAGCGCCGCGACCTGCTGCAGGTCGGGAACCGTGACCAGCACGAAGCCGCCCGGTCGCACGACGCGGTGGAACTCGGCCAGCGCCACCGAGACCTCATGCGGCTCCAGGTGCTCCAGGTTGTGTGCCGACCACACGGCATCCACGGAGGCGTCCGGCACCATCGGCATCTCGGTGATGCTGGCCTGGATGTCGGGCGCGACGTCGGGGTCGATGTCGAGCCGCAGCTCGCGCCACTCGCCGGCCGGGAAGAAGGCCGCCGGGACCTTGTCGGGATGGGCCGCGCCGCAACCGACGTGCAGCAGGGTTCGCGTTGACCCGTTCGCATCCGGTGCATTGGCAGCCGGCACGCCGGGCGAGACGAGAGCGTCCGTCATAGGAAGATCCTTCATGGTTCGCGCAGGCTTTCATCCAGGCCGCGCAGCAGGGGTTCGAGGAAGAAGTCCAGCACGCTGCGGGTGCCGACCTTGATCTCTGCGGAGAGGGTCATGCCGGGCAGCAGCGCGGCGCCGTCCGGCATCCGCGCGAAGGCGCCTGTCGTCACGGCGACGTGCCCGCGATGCAGGGCGCCGCCGGCGTTGTCGGGATAGGATTCGCGGCTGACCGAACGAAGCGTGCCGTCCAGCGCGCCATGGCGCCGCCACGGGAACGCATCGACCTTCAGCCGCGCCGGGTCACCCTCGGCCAGTCGTCCGATATCAGCGGAGCGCAAGCCGACCTCGGCCACCAATGGCGCGTCGATCGGCACCAGGACCACCACGGCCTCGCCCTCGCGGATCACGGAGCCGGGGGCCCGCCGCGCCGTTTCGAGCACCACCGCATCCCGCGGCGCGCGCAGCAGGGTCAGGGAGTCCATGCGCGCCGCCTTGCCCAGTTGCTCGTCGACGCGCGCAAGCTCCGGGCGCAGCCGCGCCAATTCCTCGACGATCTGGCGCTGCCAGTCGCGCAGATAGGCATCGCGCTCCGCGCCACGGGCGGCGATCCGCAATTCCAGTTCCTCCAGCCGCGCGGCGTGGCGTTGCAGCGCCTGCTCCGCCTCCAATCGCCCGCTCCGTGCGCCCAGCAATGCGATCCGCGAGCCGACCTGGGCCTCCATCAGCCGCGACCGCATGGCCTCGACCTCGGCTGCGACAGCCAGCTGGGCGGTAAGGCCCGAACTGCTTCGCCGTTCGCCATCGCGCGCCGCCATCAATCCGGCCAACTCCGCGTCCTGCGCGGCCAGGCGCGCGGCGTGGACCGCGCCGCGCTGGAGGAGCACCTGGCCCTGCAGCACGGCATCCTGATCGGCGGGCGAGGGCAGGGCAGTGCCCGCCAGTTCGGCTTCCAGGCGATCCCGCTGCGCCACCAGGCTGCGCAGCTGGGCGGCCAGCGTATCGCGGTCGGCGGTCGTGAACGTTGAATCCAGTACCGCCACCACCTGGCCCGCCCGCACCTTGTCGCCGGCGCGCACGGGAAGCTCGCGCAGCACGGCGCGATCCATCGGCTGCAGCACCACCGGCGGTGCCTCCGTGGCAAGCCGTCCGGTCGCGGTCACCACCACATCCACGCGCGCGAAGGCCGCGATCCCCACGAGCAACGCGACCAATGCCGCCCCGAGGGCGGGCCACAGCCGCAGGATCAGTGGTGCGGGCTCGGCGACCAGTGCATCCAGGTCGTCCTGAAACGCCAGGATCGCGGCATCGGGACGCGCCACCGCCGCACGGCGCCGCAGCCGGGGCAGGGCGCGGCGGAGGCCGGTGGCCCGCATCAGGCCATGTGCTCCGTCTGCTGCTGCCAGAGCTGGCGATAGATGGCGCATCGCTCCAGCAGCACCGCATGCGGCGCGAGATCCACCACGCGCCCTTCGTCCAGCACCAGGATCGCATCGGAGCGCACCAACGTGGACAGTCGGTGGGAGACGATCAGCAGAGTCCGTCCCCGGGCCATGTCCGCCAGGTTACGGTTCACCAGCGCCTCGCTTTCGGGGTCGAGTGCGCTGGTCGCTTCGTCGAACACGAGCATCCGCGGTGCCGTCAGCAAGGCGCGTGCGATCGCGATGCGCTGCCGTTGCCCGCCGGAAAGGTTGGCCCCGCCTTCCTCCACCCGCGTTTCATAGGACAGCGGCATGCGGCGGATGACCGCGTCACAGATCATCCAGTCAAGCTCAGGCAGGGGCACGGGCCCGACGTAGCCAAGATAGGTCGCCTGGACCGGTGCGGGCTTCCAGCGCAGGACCCCGAGCCTGGCCCCACGCGTCAGGCCGTTGAGGTCCACCAGAATGTCGATCTCGTCCGCGCGAATGCGGCGGGCGGCCGCCTCGTCCGACAAGGCGCCAATCGGCACGTGATGGTCGAAGGCCGCGACAACGCGCGCGCGAAGATCGCTGCCATCTTCCGGCGAGGCACAATAGCCGAACACTTCGAATGCGGCCCGGTCGTGCCGCTCCAAAACCTCGGCGATCAGGAAACTCATCGCGTGCCGACAGAAATCGGACGAGAGGTAACCGATACGGATCCGATCGTGGCGATATCCATCAGGCGGCGCCAGCCGTTCGGGCGCCGGCTTGACCTTGCGCGCGATCCAGTTCGCCCCGACCTCGCGCTGGGCAACAGGATCATCGAACAACGCCAGCGCGCCGAGCGGCCCTGCATGGCTGCGCAACGACTGCTCCGCGACCCCGCTGGACACGGGGTCGAGCACCGGCCAAGTCGCCATGCGCTGGCGCAGATGGACCCAGTGCTGAATGACGTCCGGCTGGTCGGGATCGATCAGCAGCGAGGACCGCAGTTCCGACGCCGCCTCCTCCAGCCTGCCTTCCTCCTCCATGAGCCTACCGAGATGCATGTGCAGGACGCGGCGGGTGGCATCCGGCGGCAGCGCCATGCGCCACGTCCGCAGGGCGTCATCGCGGTGTCCCTGCGCCTCGAGCGAAAGGCCGAGATTGACCCGCGCCTCATGCAGATCCGGCTTGAGGGCGAGCGCATTGCCATAGGCGACAGCCGCCTGCTCCGCCGCACCATTCTGCAACAGGACAACGCCAAGGTTGAACCACACGGCAAAGGCTTCGGGCGCCGACGGATGGGCCCCGAGCCACAGCTGCGCCAAAGCGGGCGCACTCGTCGCTCCCTCGCCCGCCATCAGCTCGATCAGGCGGAGCGCCGGCAGCGCACCGACAGTGCGCGCCAGGCGCGGCATTTCCTTGGGTGGCACACCTGCAAGCCCCCCCGCCGCCGCGAGGTGGGCGGACAGCCACGACTCATCGCCCGGGAGCGGCAGAGGAATCGGAAAGACAATCATGTTCATGGGTCGGCTCCATTTTGGCTCATGGAGGCGATCCTGCGGCACGAGTGATGAATGATTGGTATGGCCGCAACAGAAATGGAAATCGGCAGGCCGCGTTAAGCCGGCAGTAAGCCCACTCGGGCAATGTCCGCGGCGATATCCGGGAAACAGAAGGTTCCCCCTGTGGATGCCGACAGATCCGCCGAGGCGGCGGCCTGTCGTGCGTGGAAGCCTATGGCCGGAGCCAGCACATGTCGATCATTCCGCTTCTTACGACCGACCAGGTTCAGTCGCTGAGCACTGCGACGCTTGCGGCCCTGACGACAGATGACGTGCGGGCCTTCACGACAGCCCAGATGGTCGCCCTGACCACCGACCAGGTCCGGGCGTTCACGACCAGCCAGCTTCCAGCGTTCACCACCGCCCAGCTCGCCGCCATGGAGACTGCCGACGTCGCGGCGCTGTCCACCACCCAGCTGCGGGCGCTCGCCTCCAGCCAGGTGGCCGGGCTCACCACGGCACAGGTCGCCAATCTCGGCACCGCGCAGCTCGCGGGCCTGGCCTCCACCCAGGTCCAGGGCCTCTCCACCACCCAGGTCGCAGCCCTGACCACCGCGCAGATGGCAGGCCTCGGCACCGCGCAGGTCGGCGCGCTGTCCTCCACCCAGGTCGCCGCCCTCTCCACCGCCCAGCTCGCCCAGTTCACCGCACCCCAGGTCGCCGGCATCTCCACCGCCGGGCTGCGCGGCATGACCACCGC
>CAMDGX010000162.1 GCA_945897825.1 Asaia bogorensis
CTCAAGACCTTCCGCAACACCGTGCTGGGCGAGACCTGGCAGGAGCACGGCGAGGCGCCCGATTGGGAGCGGCTGGTCGAGCGGCGGGAGAATTTCCCGCTCGCCACCGTCCCGCCGGGCGTGCTGGTGCTCACCGCGGGCGTCGACGTCCAGGACGACCGGATTGAGGTCGATGTCTGGGGTTGGGCCGAGGGATACACGTCCTGGCTCATCGACCATGTGGTGATTGCCGGCAGTCCGCGGGAACGAGGACCGTGGGAGGAGTTGGCGAAACTGCTGGCCAGGGACTGGCTCCGCACCACCATCGGTGCGATGCGCATTGCCAAGGTGTGCGTCGACACGGGCGGTCGGGACACGGCCTCGGTCTATGGCCACCTGCGGTATCTCCGGGATCCGCGCATTGCGCCGACCAAGGGCGTCGATGGCTGGAACCGGGCGCAACCGGTGCAGGGGCCCACGCTGGTCGATGCCCTGGTGAACGGCCAGAAGCTGCGGCGCGGGTTGAAGCTGTGGACGGTGTCGGTTTCGACCTGGAAGGCCGATCTCTATCGCCGGCTCTGGCTGGGACGGGGCGAGGCGGCAGAGTTTCCGGTCGGCTGGGTCCATCTGCCCCAAGGGATCGAAGTCGAGTGGGTGAAGCAGCTGGTCGCCGAGCAGTTGCGCACCGTGAAGGACCGTCGCGGCTTCACTCGGCAGGAATGGGCCAAGCTACGAGAACGGAACGAGGCCCTGGACTGCGCGGTGCTGGCGCGCGCGGCGCTGTGGCTGCTCGGTGCTGACCGCTACGGCGACCGCTACTGGCAGCGGCTTCGGGAAGATGCGGCGGATGCGCCGTTTCTGCCGCCGCAGCCAGTGGCAGCCGCCAACGACCCGCCCGGCCAACAGCCGCTGGCCTCGGCAGGACCGGCATTGGAGGCGGCGGTAACCGCCACGCCGATGCGGCCGCGGTCCTGGCTGGGACCGCGTGGCGGCTGGTTGCGCTGAGGGAGATCATCGATGAAACCCGCCTCGCTGGCTTGGGCCATCGCCCAGCCCGCCGGCAATCGCTGGCGTGGTTTGGCCGACGCCTACACCGCCGGCACCACTCGCGTGACCTTCGAGGGTCGCACCGTCGAATACCGCTCTCTCGCCGAGATCGGCCAGGCGCTCGCCGCCGGCTATGCCGCCGAGAATCCGGCGCAGCGCCGCCCTTGCATCACCCTGGCCCGCTTCACCCGCGACGCCGGCTGACTGATTGGAGACCGACCGATGTCCGAGGATGACGTCGCGCAGAAGCTCGCCGTCCACGAGGCGGTATGTTCCGAGCGCTGGAAGCAGACTGAGGCACGCCTCAAGCGCATCGAGCTCGTGCTGATCGCGATCGTCTTCCTGCTGCTGCTCGGCGAAGGCACCGTGCTCGAGGTCGTGAAGCGGCTTGTGGCGAAGTAGGCGCGGATGGTCGGGAACCACCAACCCCGTTTGCCGCGCTAGCGAATCAGTCGGTCGGCGCGATCAGCTGCACAGTCGGAAAATAGGTCCGATAGCGCCGGACATCACGGGTCAGCAGCGGCAATTGCGCCACGGCTGCGTGAGCCCCAATGAAGAAGTCCGGCAGTACCCCGCTCCGAGTGCCACCACCGGCGCGATAGCGCTGAAACACCTTGCCCGCCAGGAAGAGCGCCTCGCGCGGCATCGCAGTCACTTCCACCTGCGCTGCTGCAAGGGTTGCATCGACCTCCTCCACCCGCAGGAAGCCAACGGCGAGCTCGGCGTAGACAACGTCGTTTATCAGCACCGCTCCGCGCACGGCAGCCGCTTCCAGCTGGCGCTGCGACCAATCGACCCAGACCGTGTCGTTGGTGACCAGATCGAGCAGGATATTGGTGTCGACCAGCGTCACCTCAGTCGTCACCTCGGGTGAGCGCCATGATTTCGTCAGTCGTCAGTCCGGCGGTAGCACTGCCGCGCAATCTGGCAAACCGGCTGGGAGGCTTGGAACCGCGAGTGCGCGTATCGGTCTTGCGCAGCACGACACGACCATCATCGGCCATTTCGAAGGTCACACTGGTGCCTGGCGTGATGCCGAGTAGATCGCGGATCTCCTTGGGGATGGTGACCTGACCCTTGGTTGTGACCGTGGTCGCCATGGCGCGCTCCGGTAATACTTCATGTGACGACAGGTCTTACCTATGCCATTCGGCGGCCAAATTCCAGTGGCCGGCGGACGAGAAAAGGTCGGGAGCCGCATGTTCAACAGACTCGGCCTCGCCTGGCGGGCCCTGCGCGGTTATGCCGCAGCTCAGGACGCTCGCGCCTCGACCTGGGCGGCCTCGGGCGGCAGCGCGAACAGCGAGGTGGCGAGTGCTTCGGGCACCATCACGCGCCGCGCCCGCGATGCCGTACGTAATGACCCGTACGCAGCACGCATCATCGACCTGTGGACTGGCAATGCTGTCGGCGCCGGCATCACCACGCGCTGGCCGGACAAGAAGCACGCAGATGCCTGGCGGCGCTGGGCGGAGAGCGCGGCCTGCGATGCCGAGGGGCGGCTCGACCTCTACGGTTTGCAGGCGTTGGTGATGCGCTCAGTGGTCGAAAGCGGCGAGTGCCTGGTGCGACTGCTGATCACTGAGCCGACGCCAACCAACCCGATCGGGCTGCGATTGCAGGTGCTGGAGAGCGACCATCTCGACGCCAGCCGCACCGGCACCATCGGCGGTGGCATCACGGTGCAGGGCATCACCCTCGATGCCACGGGCGCACCGGCGGCCTACTGGCTGTTCCCGCAGCATCCCGGTGCCAGCTGGTATCTGCCTGGCAGCAACCAGTCCAGCGTGCCGGTCCCGGCCGCCGAGGTGCTGCACATCTACCGCAAGCGCCGGCCCGGCCAGCTGCGCGACGTCTCGTGGTTGGCACCTATCCTGCTGCGGCTGCGCGACCTCGGCGACTACGAGGCGGCTCTGCTGATGAAAGCCAAGATCGAGGCATGCCTCGCCGCCGTGGTGACCGAAGAAGGCGACGAGGTGCTGACAGGGCCGGCGGCGGGTCTGCTGCGTGATGCGCAGGGACGGCCGGTGGAAGCCTTCGAGCCGGGGATGATCCTCTATCGCCGCGGCACCGGTTCCGTGGAGGTTGTGAACCCCTCCGGCGGTGGCAGCCACACCGCCTTCGCTCGGCGCGCGCTGGAAGCAGCGTCCGTCGGCGCTGGCCTCACCTACGACCAGGTTTCCGGCGATCTGACCCAGGCCAACTATTCCAGCCTGCGGGCCGGCAAGATCGAGTTCCGCCGGCTTTGCGAGCAGGTGCAGTATGGCATGCTGATCCCGATGCTCGTGCGGCCGATTGCCGATCGCTTTCACCAGCAGGGCGCGCTGCTCGGGTTCTGGGGTGCCGAGATGCCGACCGACGTGGCGCATGTCCCTCCGGCGCACGAGATGATCGACCCACTGAAGGACACGACGGCCCTGATCGCCCAGGTGCGGGCCGGTTTTGTGCCGCAGCCCGAAGCGGTGGGCTCCTTCGGCTACGACTTCCGTCAGGCGGTGGAGATGATCCGCGAGGCCAACGCGCTGCTCGACGATGCCGGCATATCGCTCGACAGCGATCCGCGGCGCGTCGCCAAGTCAGGCTCGGCCCAAGACGCGGCCCAGATGGCCGCCATCGAGATTGCCGCGACGGGAGCCGCGATGCCGGCGCGGCCCCAGAACCAGCAACCGCAAGGCTGACATCATGACCGAACCCATCGATCCGGGCGGGAGCGATCCCGCGCCGGCGACGACGCATGCCGATCGACTTCCCACCGGGGCGGCTGAAGCGACGCCGCCGGGGTATTCGATCACCGCCGCGCGGGCCGTTTCAGCACCGGCGACCGTCAATCGTGCCGCCCGCACCGTCGAGGTGGTGTGGTCCACCGGCGCCCGCGCCCGCAACTTCGTGCCGCCCCTCGGCCTGATCACCGAGGAGCTCGACATGTCGCCGAACGCCGTGCGCATGCAGGGATTGGTGGGCGGCGGCGCCCCGGTGCTCAACACCCATCGCAGCGGCGATGCCCGTGACGTCGTGGGGCGGGTAATCGCCGCTCGCCTTGAAGGCGGCCGCGGTATCGCCACCCTGCAGTTCTCGTCGGCCACCGACGTCGAACCCCTGTGGCAGCGCATCGCCGACGGCACCCTGCGCAGCGTCAGCGTCGGCTACCGCGTGCATCGCTACGACCCGATCCCCGATCCCATCGCCGGCACCGTGCACCGCGCCGTCGATTGGGAGCCCTACGAGATCTCCGTCGTCCCGCTACCTGTCGATCCGGCCGCGGCCGTGCGCGGCGCCGGAGATGTTTCGCCCTTCCCCGCCATCGAGCCGGCAATCGCCAACCCCATCCCAACCCAGGAGACGACCATGCCGGACCCGGCAGATGCCGCCGCGACCACCACCGCCACGGGCCAGGAGGCCACCACCATGACCGCCCCCAATCCGGCATCCACACCGGTGGCGACGCCGCCCGCGATGCCCGACCTCGATGCCATCCGTGCCGAGGCCGACCGTGCGGCGACCGAGCGCATCGCCAGCTACGATCCGGTCCTTGCCGCCGCCCGCGGCCTGCTGCCCGACGACCAGATCGATGCCCAGCGCCAGGCCGCCGTCCGCGAGCGGGTCTCCGCCGATGTGCTGCGGGGCCGCCTGTGGGACGCCTTCTCGCAGCGCGGCCGGGCCGCAGCGCCGACGCTCCCCGCCAACCCGGCTGCGGGTCCGGCGTCGCAGGAACCGGAGGTGATGCGCGATGCCATGGCCGAGGCGCTGGCCGTGCGCGCCATGCCCGGCTACCAGGCGCCCACCTCCGGCCGCCACGCCGAGTTCCTCGGCTGGCGCCCCTCCGAGATGGTCGCCGAACTGATGCGTGCCCGTGGGGAGAGGAACATCCCGCGCGACACCGCCAAGCTGGCTGAGCGCGCCTTCCAGACTACCAGCGACTTCCCCCTGCTGCTCTCGGCCGCCGCCAACAAGATGCTGCTCGCTGCCTATGCGCCCGCCAACCCCACCTACCGCCAGATCTTCCTGCGGCGCGACTTCCGCGACTTCAAGCCGCACCGCCACCTGCGGGTCGGCGACTTCCCCAACCTGGTCCCCCTGTCGGAAAGCGGCGAGATCCAGGCCGGCACCATGTCCGAGAGCCAGGAACTGGTGGCGCTGACCACGTTCGCCAGGCGCATCCGCGTCACCCGGCCGATGCTGGTCAACGACGATCTCGGCGCCTTCACCGACTTCGCCGCCATGATCGGCCGCAGGGTGGCCGACTTCGAGAACGTCACCGCCTACGGCCTGCTCAACACCGCCAACGGCGATGGTCCCACCCTGACCACCGGTGCCACCGCGGTGTTCGCCACCGGCGCTGCCCGGGCCAACAAGGCGGCTTCCGGCACGGCGCTGGACCTCACCAACCTCGCCGCCGGCCGCGCGGCGGTGATGAAGCAGAAGACGCTGGACGGATTGCCCATCTCGGTCGGCTCCAGCATGCAGCTGGTAGTGGGGCCGAACCAGGAACTGGCGGCGCGGCAGCTGACCGTGTCGGTGCAGGCGGCACAGACCAGCAACGTCAACATCTACGCCGGCTTCATCCAGCCCCTGGTCGAGCCGCTGATCCCGGCGAACCGCTGGTATCTGTTCTCCGATGCGGTGTCGGCGCCGGTCTATGTCTACGGCTACCTCAACGGCGCCGAGGGGCCGCAGGTGACCACCGGGCCGGTCTCCGGCGTCGACGGCGTCGAAGTCTCGGTGATCTTCGACTTCGGGGTGGGTGCGATCGACTGGCGCGGAGCCTGGTTCAACCCGGGGACCTGATCATCGCGCACTCATGATCGGCACACCGTAAAGGCCGACGTGCCGATCATCGGAGACGAAAATCGCATCCTCCACCGCGGCCTGTGCCAACAGAAGATGGTCGAACGGATCGCGGTGCTGTTCGTGGAACGCCAGCCGGCTCAACCGCTCGACGTGGCGCGGGGTCAAGTCAAGCATCTCGAACCCCGCGTGGACGCAATTTTCCGCCAATTCCGTGACACTGACCTCCAACTTGCCGATCCGCACCTTGATCGCGGCCTCCCACAACGACACCACGCTCACCAACACGTCGTTCTGTGGATTGGCGATCGCTGCCCGCGTTTCCAGACTCAGCGCTTCATCACCACCGGCGAACCACAGCAGCGTATGGGTGTCGAGCAATAGGCGCATCAGTGCCGGGCTTTGCCGCGTACCGGAAAGACATCCTTGTCGATTGCGTCGAGGATGTCGGCCGGTGTCTCGTCAAAGTCCGGGGCCATCCTGATCCGCCCCTTCATGAACCCGAAGGGCCGCTCGATCGGTTGAGCCGGGTCGACCGGCACCAGGCGCGCAACAGCTCGGCCGCGTGAGGTGACTAAGACCGATCCGCCGCTGCTGACGTGACGGATGTGGTCGGACATGTGCTCGCGCAGGTCCCGCACGCTGATCCGTGTTTCCTCGGGCATCACACCCTCCTTGGTGTCCACGCCCCGTGTACACCAAAGCGCTCTCCCCAACCAAGGAAATCCCCCATGAAGATCTTCGTCCAGCCGGGCCTCTCGGTCCCGCTGCCCATGCCGTACGACCGCACCTCCGGCCAGGGCGTGCTGGTCGGTGCGCTGTTCGGCGTCGTCGCCGTCGATGCGCTCTCCGGCGTCTCCGCCGAGGTGGCGGTGAACGGCGTGTTCGACATCACCAAGGAGGCGCCGCTGGTAATCGCCGTCGGCGCCCGAGTGTTCTGGGACAACACCAACAAGCGGGTCACCACCACCGCCACTGGCAACGTCGCCATCGGCCATGCCGTGGTCGCCGCGGCCTCGGCCGACACCACCGCACGGGTGCGGCTGTCCGGCTCCACCCCGGCCGGCACCTGACGCCGCCTCTCCCCCAGGAGACACATCATGACCTACCTGATCGCCCGCTTCCGCGAGGCCAGCACCTATGGTGCGCTCACCGGCGTGCTGGCCGCGCTCGGCCTGCATTTCGATCCCGGCGTGATGCAGAACATCACCCTGGTCGGCACCGGCATCGCCGGCCTGCTCGGCATCCTGCTGCGTGACCGGGGGGCCAGCGCATGATGACGGTCCGCGACAAGGCCCGGCTCACGGGCGTGCATCCCGACCTGGTGGCCGTCGTCGAGGCGGCGCGCCGGCTTCTGCCCTTCATCGTGGTGGAGGGCATGCGCACACGCGAGCGTCAGGCGCAGCTGGTAAAGGCCGGCGCCAGCCGCACCATGGACAGTCGGCATCTGACTGGCCATGCCGTCGATCTCGCACCGACCGTCGAGGGCGAGGTCCGCTGGGACTGGCCGCTTTTTTTCCCAATGGCCAAGGC
>CAMDGX010000163.1 GCA_945897825.1 Asaia bogorensis
GGGAATGCCTGTTTCCGCTGGCAGGCCGGCGATGCGGCCGCTGTCGATGCCGCCTTCGCCGCTGCCGCGCATACCGTTTCGCTCGACACGCTGAACAACCGCATCCATGTCGGCTCGATGGAGACGCGCGGCGCGATCGGGGAGTTCGCCGACGGGCGCTACACGCTGGCGACCGGGACGCAGATGCCGCACGGGCTGAAGGAAGCGCTGGCCGACGAGGTGTTCCGCGTTGCGCGCGACCGGGTTCGCGTGACGGTGGCGGATGTCGGTGGCAGTTTTGGCATCAAGAACGCGCTGTATCCTGAACAGATCCTTGTTCTTTGGGCGGCGCGGCGGATTGGCCGGCCGGTGGCCTGGATCGGCGAGCGGGCCGATGGGTTCGTGTCCGACTACCAGGCGCGCGACAATGTCTATACCGCCGAGCTGGCGCTGGATGCGGAGTATCGCTTCCTCGCCCTGCGCGTGCGGTCGATCGCGGCGATCGGGGCCTATCTCGCGCCCAAGGGCCAGCTTTCGCCGACCGCCAACACGCCGGCGCTGGCGGGCGTTTATCGGCTGCCGGCGATCCATGTGTCGGTCACCGGCGCGTTCACCCATACGGCGCCGACCGAGGTCTATCGCGGGGCCGGGCGGCCGGAATCGGTCTATCTGCTGGAACGGCTCGTGGACCATGCCGCCCGGGTGCTGGGCCTCGACCGGCTGGAGCTGCGCCGGCGGAACATGCTGACGCCTGCCGAGTATCCGTACCGCACGGCGCTGGGGCTCAACTACGACAGTGGCGACTTCCCGCGCATGATCGACACCGCGCTGGAACGTGCCGATCATGAAGGGTTTGCCGCGCGCCGGGCGGCTGCCGAGGCTGGTGGCCGGCTGCGCGGCTTCGGCTGGGCGCATTACTGCGAGCGCGTCGCCGGGAGTTGGGGCGAGAATGCGTGGCTCGAGCTGCGGCCCGACGGGCGCGTGACCGCGCTGCTGGGCTCGATGTCGAACGGGCAGGGGCATGAGACGGCGTATGCCCAGCTGATCGCCGAGCAGCTTGGCATCGATTTCGACGCCATCGACGTGATCCAGGGCGATACCGACCGCATTCCTTCGGGCCATGGCACCGGAGGGTCCGCCTCGATCCCGATCTCCGGCGCCGCGCTGGTGGAGGCCGGGCGCGACCTGATCGCCAAGGCGCTGCCGCTTGCCGCCGATGCGCTGGAAGCGGCGCAGGCCGATATCGAATTCGCCGACGGAGGGTTCCGCATCGCCGGCACCGACCGGCGGGTCACGCTGGCGGCCGTCGCCGGGACGCTGCCGGAGGGTGCCATGCTCGACGGCACCGGGGCCTGGACCCCGACGGGGCCGACCTTCCCGAATGGTTGCCACGCGGCCGAGGTGGAGATCGACCCCGAGACCGGCGCCTGGACGCTGGAGCGCTACACCATGCTGCACGATTTCGGCCGGGTGCTGAACCCGATGATGCTCGAGGGCCAGCTCCAGGGCGGCGTCGCGCAGGGGATCGGCCAGGCGGCGATGGAGCGGGTCGTGCACGATCCGGACAGCGGCCAGGTGCTCACCGGCTCGTTCATGGACTATCAGATCCCGCGCGCCGATGAGCTGCCGGCGCTGACGCTCGAGACGCTGCCGACCAACGCGCCGACCCATCCGCTCGGCATCAAGGGCTGCGGCGAGGCCGGGGCGGCGGGCGGAGCGCCGGCGGTGATGAACGCGCTGATGGATGCGATCGCCGGCGCCGGGGGTGGGCTGCTCGACATGCCGGCGACGCCGGAGCGGGTCTGGCAGGCCTTGCGCGCCGGCTGACACGAAATGGTCATGGGCGGCGGCGTCGGATTGGACTGGCGCCGCGGCCCCTGTTGCGGATAGCCTCCGTTGACGAGAACAGGAGGTGAACATGACCGGTAATTTCGCCTGGCACGAACTGATGACGACCGACGCGCCCGCCGCGACGGCGTTCTACACCCACGTCGTCGGGTGGACGGCGCGCGACTCCGGGATGCCCGACGTGTCCTACACCCTGCTTCTGGCAGGCGAGGCCATGGCCGCCGGGTTGATGGCCCTGCCGCCGCAGGAAGCGGACGCGCCGGCGGGCTGGATGGGCTATGTGCAGGTCGACAACGTGGATGCCAGCGCCGCGCAGGCGAGCGGCCTCGGCGGGACCGTTCACATGCCGCCGCACGACATCGCCGGGGTCGGGCGCTTCGCGGTGATCGCCGATCCGCAGGGCGCGGTGATCGCGCTGTTCCACCCCGAGGGCGCCCCGCCGCCGCCGCCGCCGATGATGGCGCCCGGCAGCGTCGGCTGGAACGAGCTGATGGCGAACGACATGCCGAAGGTGTGGCCGTTCTACGCGGCGATGTTCGGCTGGACCAAGGGCGAGGCGATGGATATGGGCGCGATGGGCACCTACCAGCTCTTCGCCGCCAACGGCACGGTCTGCGGCGGGATGATGACGCGGCCGAGCGAAACGCCCGGGCCCTACTGGGCCTACTACTTCTCCGTGGCGGACATCGACGCCGCCATGGCGCGCGCCACCGGGGCGGGCGGGAGCATTCTCATGGGGCCGATGGAGGTTCCGGGCGGCGCCTGGGTGATCCAGGGGCTCGATCCGCAGGGCGCGCTGTTCGCGCTGGTGGGAATGCGGCCGAACGCCGCCTCGGGCTGATCGGGCTTCGCCGCTTAGGCTGGCAGCAGGACTGTTGCGACCGCCTGGGCGGCGATGCCTTCCATGCGCCCGGTGAAGCCGAGGCGCTCGGTGGTGGTGGCCTTGACGCTGACGCGGCCCAGGTCGACCCCGAGCAACTCGGCCAGCCGCGCCATCATCGCCGCGGCGTGCGGGGCGATCTTCGGCCGCTCGCAGATCAGCGTGACGTCCACGTTGGTGATCGTGCCGCCGCGCGCCGCCACGCGGCCGGCGGCGTGGCGCAGGAAGATCGCCGAATCCATGTCCTTGTAGGTCATGTCGCTGGGCGGGAAATGGCGGCCGATGTCGCCCTCGGCCAGCGCGCCATAGATCGCGTCGCACAGGGCATGGATGCCCACGTCGGCGTCCGAATGGCCAGACAGCCCGCGGTCATGCGGCACTTCCACGCCGCACAGGACCAGGCGGCGGGCTTCGGCCAGCACATGGACGTCGAAGCCGGTGCCGACGCGTGGCACGAGCATGGGGGACAGGAGGCGTTCCATGCGGGCGAGGTCCTCGGGCCAAGTGATCTTGATGTTGTCCTCGTGGCCGGGGACCAGCGCGACTTCGTGCCCCGCGGCCTCCAGCACTGAGGCGTCGTCGGTCGCCCCGGCGGTGGCCGCGCGGTGCAGGTCGAGCAGCAGGGGGAAGCGGAAGCCCTGCGGCGTTTGCGCGCGGAACAGCCCGGTGCGGTCGATGGTTGCCGCGATCACGCCGCCTTCCCCGCGCTTCAGCGTGTCGGCGACCGGGGCCGCCGGGATCGCGCCGGCGTGGTGGGCCAGGGCCGCGACCAGGGCCGCGATGGTTCCGGGCGGGATGAACGGCCGCGCGGCGTCGTGCACCAGGACGATATCCGGCGGATCCGTTGCCAGCGCCTCCAGCCCCGCGCGCACGCTCTCCTGCCGCGTCGCCCCGCCTGGTACCGGTGGCCGATGCGCAAGCCCGGCCAGCGCCGCCGTGATCGCCGCCGCCTCGCCGACCGGCTGGATCGCCACGCCCGCCCGCGCCAGCGCCTCGGCCGCGTGGCGCATCACCGGCTTGCCGGCGCAGGGCAGGAATTGCTTGGCCGTCTCGGCGCCGAACCGTTGGCCGCTGCCGGCGGCGACCAGCACGCAGGCGATCCGGGGGGAGGGGGGCAGGGGAGAAAACGCGGCCATGCCCCCACCCTCGCCGCCCGCTTCCCTGGCGTCAACGGGCCACGAATCGCCCAAGGAATACGTTGCGTGGCACTGATCCACCCACTACTTTGCCCAAATCATGGGCAACCCTGACAACAATCCGCCGCGTCTCCGTCCGATCGATCTCGGGGGCGGGGTGGTCATCGACACGCCGGTCATCCTGGCGCCGATGTCCGGCGTCACCGACCTGCCGTTCCGGCGGCTGGCGCGGGAGCTTGGCGCCGGCCTGGTGGTTTCGGAAATGATCGCCTCCTGGGCGATGGTGCGCGAGAACAAGGCCACGCTGCGCATGGCCGAGATGGATGGCCGCCCGACCTCGATCCAGCTCGCTGGCTGCGACCCGGAGGCGATGGCCGAGGCCGCGCGCATCGCCGCCGGCCGCGGGGCGGACATCGTCGACATCAATTTCGGCTGCCCGGTCAAGAAGGTCGCCGTCGGGCAGATGGCCGGCAGCGCGCTGATGCGCGACGAGATCGGTGCGGCGCGCATCCTCGAGGCCACCGTGCGGGCGGTCGATGTGCCCGTCACCCTCAAGATGCGCATGGGCTGGGACCACAGCACGCTGAACGCTCCGCGCCTGGCCCGCATCGCCGAGGAGGCCGGCATTCGGCTGGTGACGGTGCATGGCCGTACGCGGCAGATGTTCTATACCGGCACCGCCGACTGGGATTTCGTCGCCACCGTGAAGCAGGCAACGAAGCTGCCCGTCATCGTCAATGGCGACATCACCACCGAGGACGACGCCGCCGAGGCGCTGCGCCGCTCCGGGGCCGATGGCGTCATGGTCGGCCGCGGCTGCTACGGGCGGCCCTGGTTCCCGGCGCAGGTCGCCCATTTCCTGCGCACCGGTGAGCGCATCCCGGAGCCCGACCTCGCGGCGCAGAAGGCGATCATGCTGCGGCATTACGCCGCGATGCAGGCGCATTTCGGCACCGAGCCGGGCATGCGCCTCGCGCGCAAGCACCTCTCCTGGTATTCGCGCGGGCTGCACGGCTCGGCCGAGTTCCGCGCCACCGTGATGCGCCTGCCGGATGTGGCCGCCGTGGTCGAGCAGATCGACCGCTTCTACGACCCGCTGATCGCCCGCGGCGTCCAGCGCGTTCGCGACCGCGCCGAAGTGCTGGCCGAAGCGGCGTGAGGAACGTCCTGCGCAGCGCCGTGCGGCTCGCCGAGCGCCAGCGCGCGCGCCATGCGCCGCCCGATTCCGCGACGGTCATGGCCGCCCTGCCGGTGCCGGTCGTGGTGCTCGATGCCGACAACCGGCTGCGCTTCATCAACCATGCCGCCGAGCAGTTCCTCGGCGTGTCGGCCGCCGCCGCCGCCCAGTTGTGGCTGCGCGACTTCCTGGCCGAGGACAACCCGCTGTTCCTGCTGGTCGACCAGGTTCGCCAGCACGACGCCCGGGTCGCCGACCACGACATGGCGCTGGAAGGCCCGCGGCTGAAGCGCATGAACATCGCCGTGCAGGGCGCGCCCTTGCCGGAGGAGCCCGGCGCGGTGCTGCTGGTGCTGCACGATGCGACGGCGGCGCGCGCGCTCGACCGGCAGCTGACGGTGCGTGGTGCGGCCCGCTCGGTGGCCGGCATGGCGGCGATCCTGGCGCACGAGGTGAAGAACCCGCTGTCGGGCATCCGCGGCGCGGCCCAGCTGCTGGAGGCCAGCGTCGCCGAGGCCGATCGCGAGCTGACCGTGCTGATCCGCGACGAGGCCGACCGAATCCGCGACCTCGTCGACCGCATGGAGGCCTTCGGCGAGAAGCCGGTGCAGTATGGCCCGGTCAACATCCACCGCGTGCTGGAGCATGTACGCCGCCTCGCGCAGACCGGCTTCGCCAGCTCGATCCGCTTCACCGAGCTCTACGACCCTTCGCTGCCGCCGGTGCACGGCAACCGCGACCAGCTTGTCCAGGTGGTGCTCAACCTGGTGAAGAATGCCGCCGAGGCGATCGTGCAGGGCGACGTGCAGCACGGCGAGATCCACCTGCTCACCGGCTTCCAGCACGGCATGCGCCTGGCTGTCCCCGGCACCGAGGCGCGCCGGCACCTGCCGCTGTTCGTCATCGTGCGCGACAACGGGCCGGGCATCCCCGACGACATCCGCCCCCATCTGTTCGACCCCTTCGTCAGCGGCAAGCCCTCCGGCAGCGGGCTTGGCCTCGCCCTGGTCGCCAAGATCGTCAGCGACCATGGCGGGCTGGTGGAGGTGGAGAGCCGCCCGGGCCGGACCGAGTTCCGCCTGATGCTGCCGATGGTCGACGAAGAGAGCTCCGGCTGAGGCCCGCACCATGAGTGGCACCCTGCCCACCATCCTGGTCGCCGACGACGACCGTTCGATCCGCACCGTCCTGACCCAGGCGCTCGGGCGCTCGGGCTACCAGGTCCGCAGCACCGGCACCGCGAGCATGCTGTGGCGATGGGTGGAGGAGGGGGAGGGCGACCTCGTCATCACCGATGTGATGATGCCCGATGGCAACGGGCTCGACCTCATTCCGCGCATCCGCCGCATCCGCCCGGAGCTGCGCATCATCGTCATGTCCGCGCAGTCCACGCTGATGACGGCGGTGAAGGCCACGCAGCGCGGCGCCTTCGAATACCTGCCCAAGCCGTTCGACCTCACCGAGCTGCTTTCGGTGGTGGACCGCGCGCTGGCCGGGCCGTCCGGCGAGCCCGCGCAGGCTCCGGCCGCCCCGCGCGACACCGACGAGAAGCTGCCGCTGATCGGCCGGTCGGTGGCGATGCAGGAGATCTACCGCACCATCGCCCGGCTCACGACGGCCGACCTCACGGTGATGATCAACGGCGAGTCGGGCACCGGCAAGGAGCTGGTCGCCCGCGCGCTGCACGACTACGGACGGCGCCGCGCCGGCCCGTTCGTGGCGATCAACATGGCGGCGATCCCGCGCGAGCTGATCGAGAGCGAGCTGTTCGGCCACGAGCGCGGCGCCTTCACGGGCGCCACCAACCGCGCCCCCGGCCGGTTCGAGCAGGCCCATGGCGGCACGCTGTTCCTCGACGAGATCGGCGACATGCCGTCCGAGGCGCAGACTCGGCTGCTGCGCGTGTTGCAGGAGGGCGAGTTCACCTCGGTTGGCGGGCGGCAGGCGATCCGCGCCAATGTGCGCATCATCGCCGCCACCCATCGCGACCTGCGCACCGCCATCCGCCAGGGGCAGTTCCGAGAGGATCTGTTCTACCGGCTGAACGTGGTGCCGATCCGCCTGCCGCCTTTGCGCGAGCGGGTGGAGGACATTCCCGACCTTGCCCGCCACTTCCTCGAACGTGCCCGCGAGGGGGGGCTGCCGGGCAAGAGCCTCGACCAGGGCGCGATCGAATCGCTGCAGTCGCATCGCTGGCCCG
>CAMDGX010000164.1 GCA_945897825.1 Asaia bogorensis
AAGCCACAGAAATTTTTCTCACCACCCCTTGCCATCCGCTGGTTGGTTAGTTATATTCCCTTCAATGTCATCAATCGCGGAAAGGCTGGCCTGGATCATCACCACCCTGTGCGGCGCCCTCGGCGCCTACGGGCGGAGAATCGCGTCCCCGCCCCAGCCCGTCTGGCTCGGCACACGCTGCTACCACCCGGCCATCGAACCCGAGCGCCACCCGCGCCTGCCCGTCGCCCTGTGGAACCTGTTCATCCACCGCGTCCAGCGCACCGCCGCGCGCATCCAGGTGCTGCACGACCAATGGCGCGCCGGCACCCTCAAGCCCACCCGCCAGCGCACCCGCCCCAACACCAGGCGCGCGCCCTCCCCCCGCCTGCCCCGCGGCTTCGCTTGGGCCAGCGCCCGCGCCCGCGAGCTCGCCCCTACCGCCGGCATGCTCAACATGCTGCTCCAGGAACACCCGGAATCGCGCCGCTTCCTGGCCGAAGTCCCCCGCGCCGCCCGCTTGGTCCGCCCGCTCTGCCAAGCCCTCGGCATCGCCCAGCCCCCCTGGCTCCGCCTCCCGCCACGCCCGCGGCCCCCACGCAAACCGCGTCCGCGCCGCGACCGCCCGCCCGCCCTCACCGACCCCTCGCTCGGCCTCCAGCCCTACGTCATCGCCTCCGCGCGCCACGCCCGAAAATTCCGCCTCTGACCACCTTCGCCCACCCGCGCCTATTTCATTACGATATCAAAATTACCACCCGGCCGCCCATCCATGCCATCCTCCCCCCAACCAACGGGAGGGAGCCGCCATGAAGATCAAGCGCATCGACGACCTGCACGCTGACGCCGGCTGGCGCAACTTCTCCTTCCTGCGCATCGAAACCACCGACGGCATCGTCGGCTGGTCCGAATACACCGAGGCCGACGGCTCCCGCGGCCTCACCCACATCATCCACGGCCTGTCCGACAGCGTCGTCGGCCAGGACCCGATGCGCCTGCAACACATCGAATCCACCCTGCTCTCCAAGACCATCCAGGCCCCCGCCGGCATCAACCAGCGCGCCATCGCCGCCATCATGAACGCCCTGCTCGACATCAAGGGCAAGGCGCTCGGCGTCCCGGTCTGGAACCTCATGGGCGGCATGGTCCGCGACCGCCTGCCCGTCTACTTCTCCCACTGCGGCAGCTACCGCGTCCGCAGCGCCGAACTGATGGGCACCCCGCCGCTCAGAACCTACGACGACGTCGCCAAGCTCGGCGAGGAAGTGAAATCCCGCGGCTTCAAGGCCCTGAAAACCAACATCCTGATGCTCGACCGGCCGGACCCCACCACCTGGTTCCCCGGCTTCGCACGCGGCCCCGGCCACCCCGAGCTGAACGCCACCCCCGAAGTCCTGAACGCCATCCGCCAAACCCTCGCCGCCTTCCGCGAAGGCGCCGGCCCCGAGATGGGCATCCACCTCGATCTCAACTACAACTTCAAGACCGCCGGCTACCTGCGCTGCGCCGAGGCCGTCGCCCCCTACGACCTCGCCTGGCTCGAGATCGACACCTGGGACCCCCAGTCCCTCGCCCTCATCCGTGGCCGCGCCCCCTGCCCGATCGCCTCGCTCGAATCCGTCATCGGCCGCCGCGGCTTCCGCCCCTTCCTCGACGCCTATTCAACCGACGTCGCGATCATCGACGTCATCTGGAACGGCTTCCCCGAATCCCTGCGCATCGCCGCGATGTGCGACGCCTACGAAGTCAACTGCGCCCCGCACAACTACTACGGCCACCTGTCCAGCGTGATCGGCGCCCATTTCTGCGCCACCATCCCCAACTTCGCCGTCATGGAGATCGACATCGACAGCGCCCCCTGGCGCGACGAACTCGTCACCACCCCGCCGACCATCGAGAACGGCGAATTCCTCGTCCCCACCGCCCCCGGCTGGGGCTGCGACATCAGCGAAGCCGGCGTGGCGAAACACCCGCCCCGCTAACCCAGCCGGCGAATGACTTCCGCCCACCGGTCCAGCTCCGGCAGGATCACATCCGCCTTCGCGCTATCCAGACTGACCACCACCCGCGCCACCCCAAGCCCGCGGTCCCGTTCCAGCATGGCCATGTCCTCCTTCGCCCCCCAGATCGTCACCGGCAGGGAGGCCGGATCGCGACCCGCCTCCTCCACCATGGCGCGATACTGCGGCATCAGCAGGGCCACGTCGGCATAGGCCGGGCGCACCCGGTGCGGCATCCAGCCATCGCCGTAGCGCAATGCCCGTCGCGGGCCATAGGGAAACGCCGCGCCAACCAGGATCGGCGGATGCGGCGTCTGCACCGGCTTCGGCCACGCCATGATCGGGTCGAAGTCGACCATCTCGCCGTGATACTCGGCCTTGGATTGCGTCCAGATCGCCTTCATCGCCTCGATCCGCTCGCGCGCCAGTTTGTGCCGCGTCTTGAAGGCGGTGCCGTGGTTGGCCATCTCGCCTTCGTTCCAGCCGTTGCCGACCCCGAACACGAACCGCCCGCCCGACACCTGGTCGATCGACGCCACCAGCTTCGCCGTCTGGATCGGATCGCGCTGCGGCACCAGGCATACCCCGGTGCCGACCAACAGCGTCGTGGTCGCCGCCGCGGCGGCGGTCAGCGTCACGAACGGGTCCATCGCGTCGTAGTATTTCTTCGGAATCGTCCCGCCGGAGGGAAACGCCGAGGCGCCCTGCACCGGGATGTGGGAATGCTCCGGCGCCCACAGCGAGTCGAACCCCCGCGCCTCCAGCGCCCGGGCCAGCTCCCCGGGCGCCATGGAGTAGTCGGTGAAGAACATCGCCGCCCCGATCTTCATGGGCTCAGGCCTTCTTGTTGCGGTCGGGGTAGCTGCGGCCCATGCCCTCGCGCACGTCCATCTGGATGCCGTATTGCGGGAACGGATAGCGCAGCCCGTTCTTCGCCAGCGCCTCCATACCGGCGACCGCCTTGGCGATGTAGGCCGGGGGAAGGGCCATCAGCATCTCGTCGTCCAGCACGCCGCCATAGCGCCGCTCGGCGAAGCAGGGGATCGACAGCGACGGTGTGCGCGTCGAAAGCGCCCGGCCCCAGCTGTCGGCGCAGGAGCTCTCGCCCACCACGCCCCACTCGAAGTTCTTGTAGCCGGCCCATTGCAGCCCGTTGATGAAATACATCATTGCCCCGGGCGTCGCGTAGAACAGCGCGATGTCCGGCGGATTGAGCCGCCCACCACCCAGCGGCGAGACCGCCAAAGCCTGGTATTTCCCGTCCGGCACGCAGGCCATGCTCGCCTGGTGCGCCGCCGAATCCTCGGGCGTGGAATACCACACGCCGACCATGCTCTGGCCCGACTTCCAGGTGTCGTCCTTGGCCATGCCGAGGCCGACCACGGCGCGGCACTGCGCACCCACGAGGTTGTCCGCGGTGATGCCCACCGTCCAGCCGAGCCTGGCGGCCTGTGCCACCACCTGGTCCAGCGTGTGCACCTTCTCCGGCCGGCGGATGCGCGGGATCGCCGCCATGTCGGCGGCGTCCTCGAACAGCTTCATCCCGAACGGCGCATTGCGCAGCCGCAGCAGCCGCATCACGTCGTCGGAAATCTTGGCGAGGTCGAGGGACTGCGCGGACTGGTCGTCGGGCATGGCGGTTCACTCCGGTTATTGCCGCCAGACTAGGCCGGAACGCACGCCGCGCCAACGCGGACCCTTGCACCGCACCGGCCCCGCGACGACACTGCCGCCAAACGTACGGAGGAAACCATGATCCACGAACTGCGCACCTACACGTTTTTCCCCGGCAAGCTGCCGGCCTACCTCAAGGTCGCCGCCGAGATCGGACGCCCGGTGCGCGGCAACGACTACGGCGTGAACCACGGCTACTGGACCACCGAGTTCGGCCCGCTCAACCAGGTGTGGCACCTGTGGAGCTACGAGAGCATGGCCGAGCGCGACCGGCTGCGCGGCGAGCTGGCGAAGAACGAACGCTGGACCAAGGAATACGTGCCGGCCATCCGCCCGCTGATGGAGCGCCAGGACATCCGCTTCCTCAAGCCGCTGAAGCCGCTCGGCGCGCCGGCCAAGGAGGGCGGCATCTATGAGCTGCGCATCTATCGCCAGCGCGTCGGCCTGACCACGCCGATGGGCAAGGGCTACGCCGAGATCATGCCGGTGCGGGAGAAGTATTCGCGCAACATCGGCCTGTGGACCGGCGAGTCGCCGCAGCCGAACGAATTGCTGCACATGTGGAACTACGAGAGCTTCGAGGCGCGCCAGGCCCAGCGCGCGGCGCTGTTCCGCGATCCGGAGTGGCTGGCCTACCTCAAGACGATCGACGGCTGGAACGCCGAGATGACCTCGCTGCTGCTGCTGCCGACCAGCTACTCGACGATGAAGTAGCCCGCCACGCCGATCCATCCCGGCCGGGCGGCGACGTTCCGGCCGGGGGCGAACAGCGCCCCTGAAGTAACGGAATTGTCATCGAATTTGGTCCGTGCGCGCCACATTGTGACCTTTCTTCACCGGCACAGTCTCCCCATCCTAATGGTGCCTTTCCTTCACGAGGGCATGCACCGCAGCGGGATGCGCTGCAGTCAGACAGGCGAGGAGACGCCGACGATGTTCCCAGACCAGAGCTGCCGCATGGATTTCGACTCGCTGCTGGCCGACCCGTTGACGCGCGCGGTGATGGACAGCGACGGCGTGAGCGAGCGGGACCTGATCGCGGTGCTCGAACTGGCGCGCGATGCCCGGCTCGGCGAGGGCGCCACCGCCTGAGTGCGGGCCGATTGCATCGCGACGGGCATCGCCGCATATGCTTTGCCCATGCTCCCGCCTCTTCGGCCCCCGACCCTGCGTATCGAAACCCTTCCCGCCGCCCGCGTGACCGCGCTGCTGCCGGCGCTGTCGCGGCTGCGCATCGCCGTGTTCCGCGACTGGCCCTACCTGTATGACGGCACCGCGGCGCAGGAGGAGGAGTATCTCGCCCCCTTCATCCGCAGCCCGAGTGCGGCCCTGGTGGTGGCGTTCGACGGCGCGGTGCCGGTCGGCTGCGCGACCTGCCTGAAGCTGGTGGAGGCCGACGAGGAGATCGCGGCCCCCTTCGGCGCCATGGGTCTCGATCCCGCCGAGCATTTCTATTTCGGCGAGTCCGTGCTGTTGCCGGCCTATCGCGGCCGTGGCGCGGGCGTGGCGTTCTTCACCGCGCGCGAGGCGCATGCGCGCGCCGCCTCGGACTGCCGCTACGCCACGTTCTGCGCGGTGCGCCGGCCGGACGACCATCCGATGAAGCCGCCGGGGGCCGCGACGCTGCACGATTTCTGGCGCCAGCGCGGCTACGCGCCGGTGCCTGGCTTGGCCTGCGCGATGCGCTGGCAGCAGGTGGACACCGGCGGCGAGGTGGCGAACACGCTGGATTTCTGGCGCAAGGATTTGCGCGCGTGAGTGCGGTGAAAATCGGCGTGCTGCCGTGGCGGATCGGCCGGGGCGGGTTCGAGCGCTGGGCGAAACGGCTGGACCGCGAGGTGGCGCAGGCCGCCTGGGCGGGCGCGAAGCTGCTGGCGATGCCGGAATACGCGCCGCTGGAGCTGGCGCTTGGTGATGCGCCCGATCTGCCGGGCGAGCTGGCGCGCGGCATCGCCGGGGCGGAGGCGGCGCTCGACGTGATGCGCGCCGTCGCGCGGCGGCACAAGGTGTGGCTGGTGCCGGGCACGCTGCCCTTCGCGCGCGATGGCCGCGTGGTGAACCGCGCGCCGCTGCTCGCACCGGACGGTTCGGTCGCCTTCCAGGACAAGCACGTGATGACGCGCTTCGAGGCGGAGGAATGGGGTGTTTCTCCCGGCGCGCCTCCGGCGGTGTTCGACACCGAGTTCGGGCGGATCGGCATCGCGGTGTGCTTCGACGCCGAGTTCCCCGCGCTGGTGCGCGCGCAGGTGGAGGCGGGCGCCTGGCTGGTGCTGGTGCCCACCTGCACCGACACCGCCCACGGGTTCAGCCGGGTGCGCATCGCGGCGCGGGCGCGGGCGATGGAGAACCAGTGCTTCGTGGCCGTCGCGCCGACGGTGGGCGATGCGCCGTGGTGCGGGGCGCTGGACACCAATGTCGGCCAGGCCGGGGTGTATGGCCCGGTCGATCGCGGCTTTCAGGCCAGCGGCATCCTGGCCGAGGGCGAGATGGGGGCGTCGGACTGGGTGTTCGCGGAGCTGGACCCGGCGGCGCTGGACGCGGTGCGGCGGGATGGGGCGGTGCGCAACCACCTGAGCTGGCCCGAGGCCCCGCCGCCTGCCGCCGTGGCGCGCTTCGCGTGACGCTGGTCTATCTCGTCGCCGGCGAGGAGAGCGGCGACGTGCTGGGTGCGAAGCTGATGGCGGCGCTGAAGGACATGCGACCGGGGCTGGAGTTCGCCGGCATCGGCGGGCCGCGCATGGCGGCCGAAGGGCTGGTGCCACTGTTCGCGCAGCGCGAACTGGCGGTGATGGGCCTGCTGGAGGTGCTGCCGCGCATCGTGCAGCTGCGCACCCGACTGCGGGAGACCATAGCCGACATCCTGGCACGCCGGCCGGCGGTGCTGGTGACGATCGACAGCCCGGGCTTCACCCTGCGCGTGCTGCGCGGCGTGGCCGGGCACGGCATTCCGCGCGCGCATTACGTGGCGCCGCAGATCTGGGCGTGGCGCGAAGGGCGGGTGAAGCATTTCCCCGGGCTGTGGGAGAAGCTGCTGTGCCTGCTGCCGTTCGAGCCGGCGTTCTTCGCGCGGCACGGGCTGGCGGCGACGTTCGTCGGCCATCCGGTGCTGGAGGCCGGGCTGGCGGACGGAGACGGGGCGCGGTTCCGCACCCGGCACGGCCTCGCGCCCGAACAGCGCCCAGTGATCGTGATGCCGGGCAGCCGGCGCAGCGAGGTCTCCCGCCTGCTGCCGGTGTTCGGCGAGACGTTGGCGCGGGTGGCGGCGGTGGTGCCCGGGTTGGTGCCGGTGGTGCCGGTGGCGCATTCGGTGGCCGAGGCGGTGCGGGCGGCGACCGCCGGCTGGGCGGTGCGGCCGATCCTGGTGGCCGACACGGCTGAGAAGCACGACGCCTTCGCGGCAGCCGCGGCGGCGCTGGTGAAATCGGGCACCTCGACGCTGGAGCTGGCGCTGGCCGGCGTGCCGATGGTGGTCGGCTACCGCGTGAATCCGCTGACCGCGATGATCGCCAAGCGGCTGGTGAAGGT
>CAMDGX010000165.1 GCA_945897825.1 Asaia bogorensis
GTCGGTCTCGTTCCGGACGCGCTACAACGACGCGGCGATCGCGATGTGGGACGAGTCGCCGGTGTTCGGCATCGGGCTGAACAACTTCGTCGGCGGGCTCGCCCGGTTCGACCACTTCTTCTTCACGATGGCAATGGATGTCGACCGGCAGCGGGCCGGCACGGCGCTGCGGGCCCTGGCGCCGGTGCACAACGTCTATCTGCTGATGCTGGCGGAGGCCGGGCTGGTGGGGCTGGTCGGCTTCGTGGCGCTGTTGGGCGGCGTGCTGGCGCGGATGCTGCGGGCGTTCCGGGTGTCGGCCGGCGCGGTGCGGGGGCTGTGGCTCGGCTTCGTCGCGGGGCTGCTGGCGCAGTTCGGGCAGCAGATGGTCGATTTCTCGCTGTGGATCGATCCCTATTGGTACACCCTGGCGCTGATGATGGCGCTGGCCGGCGCGACGCCCACCTTGCGGCCGGTGCTGCGATGAGCGCGCCGGTCCTCTACGTGGTGCCGACCTACAACCGCGCCGGGGAGCTGGCGCGCACGATCGGGGCGATCGCGGCGCAGCGCTGGCCGGATGACCGCAAGGCGATCCTGGTGGTCGACAACGCCTCCACCGACAACACCGGTGAGGTGCTGGCGGCACTGGCGCGCACCCTTTCGTGCCCGCTGGAACATCTGCGCAAGGCGCCGGAGGGGCCGACCGTGGCCCGCAACCTCGGGCTGCGGCGCGGGGCGGGCGGCTATGTGGCGCTGGTGGACAGCGACGTGGAGCTGTCGCCGGGCTGGACCGAGGCGGCGGTGGCAGCACTGGAGGAAGCGCCGGACCTTGCACAGGTGGGCGGGCCGTTGCTGTTCGGGCACGATCCCGGATTGCTGAACAGCTTCGGCGGCGAGGTCGGGTTCCTGGGCCTGGCGTGGGATTGGGGCGAGGGCGGGCCAGCGAGCCAGGCGGCGGCGGCGCGCGACGTGGCGTTCGTGAACACCTCGGCGGTACTGATGCGGCCTGGGCCAGTGCTTGCGGTCGGCGGGTTCGACGAGTCGTTCTTCTATGCGTACGAGGAGCCGGATCTCGGGCTGCGGCTGGCGCTGGCCGGGTATCGGTCGCGCGTGGTGCCCGGCGCGGTGGCCTACCACCATGTCGATTTGCGCATCGTGCCGGGGCATCCCGAGTTCGTGTTCCACTACACCAAGAACCGCATCCGCATGGGGCTGAAGGCCTATGGGATGCCGAGGCTGGCGCTGTTCGCGGCGCTGAGCCTGGCCTACGGGATCGCCGATGCGCTGCTGCACCGGCCGCGCGCGGCGCGATGGAAGGCGCTGTGGTGGAATGTGGTGCGGTTGCGCGACACGTGGCGGTTGCGAGGGCAGGCCCAGGCGCTGCGCACCGTGCCGGACCGCGTAGCGTTCCGCCTGCTGGCGCCGCGCTGGTTGCCGCCGCGGCGGCTGCATGGGTTGCGGCGGCGGGTGGTCGATGGCGCGCAGCTGACGACGGGGCGGGATGACCGGGTGACGACCGGGGGGGCGCCATGAGCGACGCCGCGGTGCCGTTCGTCAGCGTGGTGGTGCCGACGCATGGCCGGGCGGCGCTGCTGAAGCGCCTGCTCGACTCGCTGCTCGCGCAGGACTGGCCGCGCGACCGCTACGAGATCATCGTCGTGCACAACCATACCGCCGACGGCACCGAGGAGATGGTGGCGGCGATGGCGGCCGCGAGCCCGGTGCCGATCCGCTACTTCCGTGCCGCCTTCAACCGGCCGGGCCCGTCGCGCCAGCTGGGGGCCGAGCAGGCGCGCGGCTCGGTGCTCGCCTTCACCGACGACGACTGCCGGGCGACGCCGGGCTGGATCGCGGCCGGCGCCGCGGCGGTGGGGCGCGGCCTGGCGCTGGTGCAGGGCCAGACCCAGCCGGACCCCGACCATCCCAGGCACCGGCTGGAAAAGACCGTCAGCGTGCCCGGGCCGTCGCTGTTCTTCGAGACCTGCAACATCTTCTACGACGCGGCGGTGTTCCGCGCGGTCGGCGGGTTCCCGGCGGAGTTCCGCAATCTTCGCTCGGGCGAGGATACGTCGCTGGGCTGGGAGATGCGCGCCGCCGGCCACGCGACGGGGTTCGCTTCGGAGGCGCTGGTCTATCACGCGGTCTTTGCGGTTTCGTATTGGGCCTGGCTGCGCGAGGCGTCGATCCTGATGTCGCTGCCGCTGCTGGCGAAGCGCTATCCGGCGTTTCGCCGGCATGCGTTCCTGGGGATCTTCTTCAGCCCGCTCACCGCATCGTTCAACGCCTTCCTGCTGGGGCTGCTGGGCGCCGGGGTGCTGAGCGCCTGGTGCCTGCTGGCCTGCGCGCCCTACGTGGCGATCCGCTTCACCGGGGAGACGCGGCATCGCGGGCTGCATGTGCGGCTCGCGCGGTTCCTGTTCGGCCTGCCGCGTGCGGCGGCGATGTGGGGGGTGTTGCTGTGGCATTCCGTCAAGGCCCGGAGCATCCTGTTGTGACGCGGCTCGCATGCGCATCCTGATCACCCATGAACGCTACCCGCCGGATTTCGGCGGCGGCGGCGAGTATGTCGTCCGGCACACCGCGGAGGCGCTGGTGCGGCGCGGCCACGACGTTCAGGTGCTGACGACCGGCGACCCGGCGATGCGCGAGCATCGCGGCGTGCGCACGCAACGCCTGCCGGTCGGGCGGGCGCGCTTCAACCTGCAGCTGGCGCCGATCATGCGCGCGGCGCGCCAGGCCGACATCGTGCACACCTTCAACTACCACGCCTGCCTGCCCTCGCTGCTGGCCGGGCGGCTGGTGGGCAAGCCGGTGGTGTGCGGGATCCTCGCCCTGTTCGGCGAGACCTGGCACGCCATGCGCGGCGCGGTGGCCGGGCGGGCCTATCGCGCCTGGGAGCGCTTCATCGTCACGCGGCGGTTCGACCGCTCGCTGTTCCTCAGCCCGCCGTCGATGCGGATCGGGATCGACCTCGGGGCGCCGGCCGGGCGCTGCATGGTCCTGGCGCCCGGCATCGATCGCGGGCCACTGCTGGCGCCCGACCGGCGCGACCCGGTGGTGCTGTTCGCCGGGCGCATGGATGTGCGCAAGGGCTTTCACCATTTCCTCGCCGTGGCGCGCGCGCTGCCGGACATCCCGTTCGCCGCGGTCGGCTGGGCGGACGATGTGCCGGCGCTGCGCCGGGCGGCGCCGCCGAACGTTGCCATTCATGAATCGACCGGAACGACATTGTATTACGAATATCTGGCGCGCGCCGCCGTTCTCCTGTTCCCGTCCCATGCCGAGACCTATGGCGTGGTGATCGCCGAGGCCATGGCGTCCGGCGCCGCGGTGGTGGCGAGCATCGACACGATCGACTTCGCCGGCCAGCGCGTGGCGCCCGGCGACGAGGCGGCGATGGCAGGCGCGGTGCGCGCGCTGTGGGATGATCGGCCGGCCTGCGACGCCGCCGGCGCGGAGAACATGCGCCGCGCGGCGCGACTGTCGTGGGAGGCGCATGCCGACAGCCTGGAGGCGATCTATGCCGACGTGCTGGCCGGGCGGCCGGCGGCCGATCACCTGACGGCGGCGGTGCGCTGATGCGGGTCGCGCTGTATCACCCCTGGATCTACCTCAAGAGCGGCCTGGAGCGGACGATCCTGGAGATCCACCGCCGGTCGCGGCACGACTGGACCTTCTACACCAGCCACTACGACCGCGCCGGCACCTATCCCGAGCTGGCGGCGGCGCGGATCGTCGAGTTGTCGCGCGTGTCGGTGAAGCGCAGCTATGGCGCGGTGGCGATGGGCGCGCTGTCGATCGCGCTGCGCCGGCTCGATCCGCGCGACTTCGACGTGCTGGTGGTGTCCTGCGAGGGGCTCGGCGACCTGGTGACGTTGCGCAACACCGCGCGCCCGATCGGCTGCCTGTGCTTCACGCCGCTGCGCGCCACCTTCGATGCCGAGTATCGCGCGCGGCTGATGCAACGGCTGGGCTGGAAGCGGCCGGTGGCGCTGGTGGCCGAGGCGGTGTTCCGCGCCATCGACCGGGTGTGCTGGCGGCGATACCGGGAAGTGGCGGCGGTGAGCGGGGCGGTGCGCGAGCGTATCGCGCAGGGCGGGCTGCGGGCGGCGGACGCGGTGGAGGTGCTGTATCCCGGCATCGACGCGGCGCAGATCGCGCCCTCGGACCGGTTCGAGCCGTTCTTCCTGATCGCCGGGCGGATCATGTGGACCAAGAACATCGAGCTTGGCATCGAGGCCTTCGCGCTGGCGCGTCCGCGGCTGGACCCCGCCTTCCGGCTGGTGATCGCCGGCATGGTCGACGAAAAGAGCCGGCCCTACATGGAGCGGCTGCGGGCGCGGGCCGAGGCGGTGGGCGGCATCGAGTTCCGCATCGGGCCGTCGGATGCCGAGATGCGCGCGCTCTACGACGGGTGCAGCGGCGTGATGTTCACCGCCTTCAACGAGGATTGGGGCCTGGTGCCGCTGGAGGCGATGGCGGCGGGCAAGCCGGTGGTGGCGGTCAACCGCGGCGGGCCGCGCGAGAGCGTGGCCGATGGGCGCACCGGATTCCTGGAGCCCGACGAGCCCGCCGCGTTCGCCGCGCGGCTGGTGCAGCTTGGCACCGACCCCGAATTGGCGCGGCGGCTCGGCCGGGCAGGCGCCGAACATGTGCGCGACTACACCTGGGACGTGTTCGTGGCCGGGCTCGACCGGATGGTCGATCGCCTGGCGGCGGGCGATGCCGCCGGGCGGACGGCGGGATGACGGATCCCAGTCGCGGCCCGGTTCCGGGGTGGGTGGTGCTGGGGGCGCTGCTGCTCCTGGCCCTGGCGGTGCGGCTGGTGTGGATCGTGGCGGACCCGCTGTGGATCGACGAGGCGGCGACGCTGGCGATCGCCTCGATGCGCTGGGAGGTGATCTGGGGGCCGATGGCGGCGGCGGAATCCAGCCCGCCCGGCTACTACGCCCTGGCGAAGCTGTGGGGGAGCGTGTTCGGCGCTGACATCGTGGCGGCGCGGATGCTCTCGGTGGCGGCCGGGGTGGCGGCGCTGGTGCCGGTGTGGTGGCTGGCGCGCGAGGCGTTCGGCGGGAGGGCGGCCTGGGTGGCGGCGGCGGTGGTGGCGCTCTCTGCGAGCCATGTGCGCCTGTCGCAGGATGCGCGGGTGTATGCGGTGCTGTTCCTGGTGACGGTGCTGGCGATGTTCGCGGCGCATCGGCTGGTGGCGGCCGTGCATGGCGACAGGCAGGGACGTGCCGCGGCGGTGGCCCTGGGTGGGGCGATGGCGGTGGGGATCTGGCTGCACCCGACCGCTGGGATCATCGCGCTTTCGCTGAACGCGTTCGTGCTGGCGGCCTTGCCGTGGCGCGCGGCGGGATGGAGGCGCGGGGTGGCGTTGCTGGCGCTGGCCAATGTCGTGGCGCTGGTGGTGGCGGCGCCGCCGATTGCCGCGGTGCTCGGGCATGTCGGGGTCGAGGACGGGTATGTCGACCGGTGGATCGTCTCGCCGACGATTTTCGACACGGCGCGGTTGTACTTGCGGACCAAGGTGGGGCCGCATCTCGGGATCGTGTCGCTCGTGGCGCTGGCGCTGCAGCTGGTGCTGCTGTGGGCGGCGGCGCGGGCGTGGTGGCGGGGCGGGGCGCCGGTGTTGGCCGGGTTGGCGGCGATGCTGGTGGCAGGCGGGGTGCTGATGCCGGTGGTGAGCCAGTTCCGGCCGGTGCTGCTCGATCGGACGGCGCTGTTCCTGTTGGCGCCGCTGGCGCTGCTGCTGGCGGCGGGGGCCGCGCGGCTTTCGCGGCGGGCGGCCGTGATGGTGGTGGTTCCGTTGCTGGCGCTCGGGGCGGCCGGGGTGGCGGGGTGGCACTTGAAGGAGCATCGCAAGGAGCGGTGGGACCTGCTGGCGGAGATGCTGGCGGCGCATGGCAGGGCGGAGGAGAGGCTGGTGCTGGCGGAGGGGGTGTTTCCCGAGGTGTCGCTGGCCTGGCATCTCGGCCGGATCGGTGCGCCGGTGCCGCCGATGGTGATCCTGGCGCCCACGTCGGACATGGAGCGGCTGGTGGCGCGGGAGCTGGGCCGGGGGCGGGTGGTGGAGCCGGAGGGGTTGTGCGCGGCGCTGGGCGGGCACGGGGTTGCCTGGCTGGTGCTGCGGCAGTTGCCCGATCTGGTGGACGACGATGCCGGCTTCACGCGGCGGGTGGGCGCGCGGGCGGCCTTGATCGCGGCCGGGGGGCAGCTGGCGGAGACGCTGGAGACACCGGGGCTGGAGCTGGAGCGGTGGGCTGTTCCGCCGTGCTGAACGGAGAATGAAACGACGCGCGACATGACTGGCTGCCGGGCGGCACGGCGCAGGTTAGGGTTGGCAATTGCCGGTGCGTCGCACCATCTGTCATCAATACCGCGCCTGCCGGGACCGGGCGCTGCGGATTGGAACGACGTGGATGCGAGTGGACATTTCTCCGGTCCTTGACGACATCGTCCTGGACCTCGACGTGGCCGGCAAGCCCGCCCTGCTCCAGGCGCTGGCGCAGCGTGCGGCCGAGCGGCTGGGACGGAACGAGCAGGACGTGGCCGCGGCGCTGGCGGCGCGCGAGCGGCTCGGCACCACCGCGCTGGGCCGTGGCGTGGCCCTGCCGCATGCCCG
>CAMDGX010000166.1 GCA_945897825.1 Asaia bogorensis
CTCTGCCGCATGCTCGGCGTCGACCTGCCCGAACCCCTGCGCCTGCCGCCACCCCCGCCCCGCGCAGCCCCACCCCCCAGGCCGCCGCGCCCCCAGCCGCCCAAGCTCCCGCCGCTCAACCCGCCGCTGCAGCCCTACGTCCTGGCCGCAGCCCGCGCCTGGAGCCGCCCCGGATTCAAAACCGCCTGACCGGCCCCACGCGTCGCCACACGCTTTTCGTTCCGATTACTTATCATTGCCATTCTGCGACACCGCCGTCACGTCGGGATGCTTCTCCTGCTGGTCGCGATACAGCGCGGCCCGCGCCAGCAGCATCAGCGTCACCGGCGTGGTGACAACCATGAAGACAGCCACCACCACCTCGTGCACCACCAGTCGCGACTGCGTCACGGTGAAGAACAGCATCGAGGCCAGCAGCACGCAGCCGATGCCGAGCGTGGTGCCCAGCGTCGGCGCGTGGATGCGGTCGTAGAAGCTGGGAAACAGCAGCAGCCCGAGCGTGCCGACCAGCGTCAGCCCGGCGCCGAGCAGCACCAGCAGCGCGGTCGCCACCGCCGCCCAGAGCGGCAGGTCGAGGCCGGCATTCATTCGATCACCTCGCCGCGCATCAGGAACTTCGCCAGCGCCGCGGTGGCGACGAAGCCGAGCAGGGAGATGACCAAGGCCGCCTCGAAATAGGCGGTGCTGCCGGTGCGGATGCCGAACACCAGCAACAGGATGGCCGCCGTGACGTAAAGCGTGTCGAGCGCCAGCACCCGGTCCTGCGCGCGCGGCCCGCGCAGGATGCACAGCGCCGAACAGGCCATGGCCAGGCCCAGCATGATCTGCGCCAGCAGCAGGGCACCGCCGAGGATGGTCGCAGCACTCATTCGAAGATCTCCATCAGCGGGCGCTCGTAGCGCTCCTTGATGATCCGATGCCACTGCGCCTCGTCGACCAGGTCGAGCACGTGCAGCAGCATGGTGTTCCCCGCGGAATCGTACTCCACCCAGACGGTGCCCGGCGTGGCGGTGATGATGCAGGCCAGCGCGGCCAGCCCGTAGGGGCTGCGCATGTCGAGCGGGATGCGCACGAAGCCGGAGGTGCGGCGGTGGTCGCCAAGGCCGAGGATGAGGCGCGCGACGGCATTGTTCGAACGCACGATCTCCACCAGCACCACGCGGCCCAGCCGCAGCGCGGCCGCCACGCGATCCAGCCGCCGGGCGGCGGGCCGCGCGCGGGCCAGGCCGAGCGGACGCAGCAACCACCCCCCGACCAGCCCGGCCACGCCGGCCAGCACCAGCATGCCCGCCCCGACGCTCTCGTTCAGCAGCAGCCACATGGCCGCCAGCGCGAGCGCCATGGCGGGATAGGGCAGCAGTCGGATCATGGCGGTCCCCCGCGATCGGCCTGCACGCCGTGGATATAGGCCACCGGCCGGTGCAGCGCGTCGGCGGTGTCCTGCATGAAGCGCATCGCCGGGCCGGCCGCCACGGTGAGCGCCAGGCACAGCGCCAGCAGCGCGACCACGGGCACGAATTCCATCACGCGCACCCGCAGCACCGTGCCCTCGGGCGCTGCCCAGAAGGCGTCGATGCCGCTGCGGGTCATGGCGACCACAGTGGCCAGCCCCGAGACGAGCATCGCCGCCAGCAACACCCCACCTGCCGGAGACACCGCGCCGCCGCGCTCGCCCAGCACCGGGGCCAGCATGGCGAACTTCGCCAGGAAGCCCGACAACGGCGGCAGCCCCGCAAGCACCAGGGCACAGGCCGCAAAGCTGAGGCCCAGGACGGCAGTGGCCGCCGGGATGGCGACGCCGACCTCCACCTCGTCCATCGCCTCCTCATCGGCCTCGCCGAAGGCCTCGCGGGTGACGGCCAGCACGTCCGCCCCCAGGCCGCGCCCACGCTCGACGATGTCGACCACCAGGAAGAACGCCGCGATCGCCGGCACCGCGCTGGCCAGGTAGAACAGCGCCCCCCCGGTCACCGCCGCCTGCCCCGCGCCGACCGCGGCCAGCAGCGTGCCGGACGAGACGATGACGCAGGCGCCGGCCAGCCGGGCGGTGTTCTGGGTCGCCAGCACGGCGATGGAGCCGAAGGCGATGGTGAGCACCCCGCCGGCCATCAGCCAGGTGCCGCCGAACCCGGCCGAGGCGCCGGAGCCCTCGCCGAACAGCATCAGCCACAGGCGCAGCACGGCATAGATGCCGACCTTGCTGAGGATCGACAGGATCGCCGCGGCCGGCGGGGCGGCGGCGGCGTAGGTCGGCGCCAGCCAGAAGCCGATCGGCCACATCGCGGCCTTGACCAGGAAGGCAACGCCCAGGATCGCCGCCCCCGCCTCGAACAGGCCGCGATCCTCAGGCGCGAGGGCCGGAATCCGGGTGGCAAGGTCGGCCATGTTCAGCGTGCCGGCCAGGCCGTAGATCGTGCTGGCGCCAACCAGGAACAGCAGCGACGCGACCAGGTTCACCGCCACGTAGTGCAGCCCGGCCCGCACCCGCGCGGTGCCGGAGCCGTGCAGCGCCAGGCCGTAGGAGGCGGCGAGCATCACTTCGACGAACACGAACAGGTTGAACAGGTCGCCGGTGAGGAAGGCGCCGTTCAGGCCCATGAGCTGGAACTGGAACAGCGGCTGGAAGAACGCGCCCGGGCTGTCGCGCCGCGTGCCGGCATGCAGTAGGGCGCAGGTGCCCAGTGCTGCCGACAGCACCAGCATCATCGCCGCGAGCCGGTCGAGCACCAGGACGATCCCGAAGGCCGACGGCCAGTCGCCCAGGCGATAGACCCGCGCCACGCCGTCGTCGGCCAGGAGCAGCAGGGACACGGCGACGCCAAGCTGCGCCACGGCGCTCGCCAGCCCCAGCAGGCCGGCGAAGTTGCGGCGGCGGTCGCCGGCGAGCACCATCGTCGCCCCGGCCAGCAGCGGCAGCACGACCGGGACGATGACGAGATGGGCGGCCCAGGCGCTCACTTGCGGCGCTCCCGCCCGTCGACATGGTCGGTGCCGGTGAGGCCGCGGGCGGCGATCAGCAGCACCAGGAACAGCGCCGTGGTGGCGAAGCTGATCACGATGGCGGTCAGCACCAGGGCCTGGGGAAGCGGATCGGCATGGGTGGCGATCGTGCCGGCGCCGCCCTTCTCCAGGATCGGCGCCATGCCGGTGCGCAGGCCGCCGGTGGAGAAGATGAACAGGTTCACGGCGTAGGACAGCAGCGACAGGCCCATGATCACCTGGAAGGTGCGCGGGCGGAGCAGCAGCCACACGCCGGAGCCGGTCAGCACGGCGATGCCGATGGCCACGACCAGTTCCATCACTCGCCTCCCGCGGCGACCGGCGCGGGCGCCGGCACGGCTGGCGGCGCGGCCTTGGCGGCGGGGCGCGCGGTGCTGCGACGGCCGCGCACGGACTGGTGGGCCAGCGCGATCAGCATCAGCACGGTGGCGCCGACGACGAGCGCGAACACGCCGATGTCGAACAGCAGGGCGCTGGCCGCCGGCACCTTCCCGATCAGCCACAGGTCGACATAGCTGAAATGGGTGGTCAGGAACGGCAGGCCGAACAGCAGCGCGCCGAGCCCGGTGCCGGTCGCCAGCAGCAGCCCGGCGGCGATCCAGCGCAGCGGCCGCAGCAGCAGCCGCTCCTCCACCCAGTCCGCGCCGCCGATCATGTATTGCAGGATGAACGCGATCGACACCACCAGCCCGGCGGAGAAGCCGCCGCCCGGCAGGTCGTGGCCACGCAGCAGAAGGAAGGCGCCGGCGAGAACGATCACCGGGAAGAGCAGGCGGGCGAGCACCGCGGGCACCACCAGCCAGTCGGCCACGGTATCGCCGACCTCGCGGCCGGGCTGGGCCGCGTCGTAGCGGCTCTGGGCGCGCTGCTGCTCCGGCACGTCGATGCTGTCCGGCGCGGGGCGGAAGCGGCGCAGCAGGGCGAAGACGGCCAGCGCCACGATCGCCAGTACGGCGATCTCGGCCAGCGTGTCGAAGGCGCGGAAATCGACCAGGATGACGTTGACCACGTTGGTGCCGCCGCCATCGGCATAGGCGCGGGCCAGGAAGTGCTCGGCGAGCAGTTCCGGCGGCAGGCGCGTCATGACGCCATACGACAGGCTGCCCATGCCGATCGCAGCACCGAGCGCCAGGCCGAGGTCGCGCACCCGGCGCGACAGGGTGACCACCTCGACCGCCGAGCCCGTGGCCGGAACGTCCAGCCGCTTGGGCAGCCAGCGCAGGCCGAGCAGGAGCAGGACGGTGGTGACGATCTCGACCAGGAGCTGGGTGAGGGCAAGGTCGGGGGCGGAGAACCAGACATAGGTGACGCAGACGACAAGCCCGGCGCCGCCGAGCAGGATCAGGGCGGCGAGACGGTGATACTTGGCCTGCCAGGCCGCGCCAAGCGCGCAGATCGACCCGACCGCCCAGGCCAGGGCCAGGACGGGATCGACCGGCGCCGGCGCCACGTTGCCCTGCCAGAAGCCGCGATGCCAGACCGACAGCCCGGCGGCCAGCAGCGCCACCGCCAGCACCAGCCGCAGTTGCGGCTGCAGGCGCGTGGTGCTGAGCAGGCGCTCCAGCGTGCGCGCGGCGCGCCAGGACACGAAGACCATCGTGCGCTCGAACATCCGCTCGCCCACCAGCCGGCGCAGCAGCGGCACGCCGTCCACCCCGCTGCGCAGGTGGCGCTGCAGCATCATGTAGAGCGCGACGCCGCCGGCCAGGGCGACCAGGCTCATCAGCAGCGGCGCGTTGATGCCGTGCCAGATGGCCAGGCTGTAGGGCGGCAGGGTCTCGCCCAGCACCGAGCGGGCCGCCAGGTGCAGGTAGGGGCCGACGGTGGCCGCCGGCAGCAGCCCGACCATGATGCACACCAGCACCAGCAGCTCGACCGGCAGGCGCATCCAGCCCGGCGGCTCGTGCGGCTGGCGCGGCAGGTCGACGGGGTCGGGCCCGAAGAACGCGCCGTGGATCAGCCGCAGCGAGTAGGTGACGGAGAAGGCGCCGGCCACCAGCGCGAGCAAGGGCAGCAGGCCGCCGAGGAGGGTCAGCGGGGCCTCGGCGGTCAGCGCCTCGGCGAAGAACATCTCCTTGGAGATGAAGCCGTTCAGCAGCGGCACCCCGGCCATGGCGGCGGCGGCAACCAGGGCGAGGCGCGCGGTGAAGGGCATGCTGCGGTTCAGCCCCGAGAGCCGGCGGATGTCGCGCGTGCCGGATTCGTGGTCGATGATGCCGGCGGCCATGAACAGCGAGGCCTTGAACGCGGCGTGGTTCATCATGTGGAAGATCGCGGCGATCAGGGCGAGGTCGCTGTTCAGGCCGAGCAGCAGGGTGATCAGGCCGAGATGGCTGATGGTGGAGTAGGCCAGCAGCCCCTTGATGTCGTGCTGGAAGATCGCGACGTAGGCACCGACCAGCAGCGTGACGAGGCCGGCGCCGCCGACGATCCAGAACCAGGCGTCGGTGCCGGCCAGCACCGGCCAGAGCCGGGCCAGCAGGAACACGCCGGCCTTCACCAGCGTCGCCGAATGCAGGTAGGCCGAGACCGGGGTGGGAGCCGCCATCGCATGCGGCAGCCAGAAGTGGAACGGGAACTGCGCGCTCTTGGTCAAGGCGCCGACCAGGATCAGGGCGAGCGCCGGCAGGTAGGCCGGGTGGTCGCGCACCGCGGGGCCGGAGACGAGCACCACGTCGAGGTCGTAGCTGCCGGCGATGTGGCCGAGCAGCAGGATGCCGCCGAACAGCGCGAGCCCGCCGGTGGCGGTGACGGTCAGCGACATGCGCGCGCCGTCGCGCGCGGCCGGGCTGTGGTGCCAGTAGCCGATCAGCAGGAACGAGAACAGCGTGGTGAGTTCCCAGAAGAACACCAGCTGGATCAGGTTGCCCGACAGCACCACGCCCAGCATCGCGCCCATGAACGCCAGCAGGAAGGCGAAGAAGCGCGGCACCGGGTCTTCGGCCGACATGTAGTAGCGCGCATAGAGCACCACGAGCGCGCCGATCCCCGTGATCAGGCCGGCGAACATGAAGGCGAAGCCGTCCATCCGCAGGGAGACGTGCAGGCCGAGCGTCGGCATCCAGTCCAGTTCGAGGCGCAGCACCCCGCCCAGCGCAATGGTGGGATAGGCCAGCCAGACCAGCACCAGGGCCGCGACCGCGACCGTACCGGCGAGCCAGGCCGCGGCGTCGCGCGCATGGGTCGGCAGGATCGTCGCCCCGGCCGCGCCGATGAAGGGCAGGGCGACCAGGGCTGCCAGCAGGGGTGCGTCGAACATGGCGTGGTCCGGTCCGGAGGATGAGGGCGGGGTTCGGGCGCTACGGCCCGCGCGCGGCACTCATCCCGGGCGCGCCAGCACCGCCATGACATCCGCGGGGCTGGTGGCGCGGCGCAGGCCCAGCAGGAAGGCGGGCTCCCGCAGCGAGCGGCACAGGCCGGACAGCGCCGGCAGGAAACCCTCGGCGGCGTCCTCGGGCCACAGCACGGCGAACACGAGATCCACCGGCTCGTCGTCGCGGGCCTCGTAGTCGATGGGCCGACGCAAGCGGGCGAACAGCATCAGCGGCGGGTCGGCGCCGGCGA
>CAMDGX010000167.1 GCA_945897825.1 Asaia bogorensis
ATGGCTGGTGCGGCCGGCGGCGGATGGGCGGGGGGCGGCGGTGCTGCCGGGGGCGTTGGGGCCGGAGGCGCGGGCGTCGCTGTGGCGGGAGGTGGCGGCGCGGCCCTGGGCGTGGTCGGCGCAGGCGGCGGTGCCGGGGTCGGTGGCGCCGACGCTGGAGGGGGCGGGGTTGCAGCCGCGGCCGGTGGTGCTGCGGGTGTTCCTGGTGTTCGACGGGACCGGGTGGCAGGCGATGCAGGGCGGGCTGGCGGAGGTTCTGGCGCCGGGGGTGCTGCCGGGGCTGCGCGGCCAGGCGGCGGGGCCGCGGCTGACCAAGGATGTGTGGGTGTTGCGCGAGGAGAACCTGGACATCGTCGGGCCGCCGGTGCGGCTGGCGCCGCGGCTGGCGCTGCGGCGGACCAGCGGGGACCTGCCGAGCCGGGTTGCTGACAATTTGTTCTGGCTGGGGCGCTATGTGGAACGGCTGGACCGCGCGGCGCGGCTGGTGCGCGCGGCGCTGGTGCGGCTGAGCCGGGGGGCGGCGATGCTGCCGCGCGAGGGGTTGGAGCTGTCGGTGCTGGCGCGCAGCCTGGAGGCGGCCGGCGTGGTGGATGCGGAGGTGCTGGGCTCGGCGCTGCCGATGACGCTGGGTCCGGCGCTGCGCGAGACGCTGCGCGAGGGCGGGGCGGTCGGGCAGTTGTTCGCAAGCGTCGCGGGGCTGGTGGGCAGCGTGCGCGACCGGTTGACCGGGGACATGTATGCGACGGTCACGCAGGCGCTGCGGGCGGCGCGGGACGAGGCGGGGCAGGCGGCGCGGGAGGGGGATTTGGACCGGCTGGGCCATGCGATGGCGGGGCTGGCGCGGTTCTCGACCAGCGTGGCGGGGCTGGCGGCGGAGAACATGGTGCGCGGCGGCGGGTGGCTGTTCCTCGACCTCGGGCGGCGGCTGGAGCGGGCGCAGGCGGTGACGACGGAGGTGGGGTTCGCAATCGACCAGCCGGCGGCGCGGATCGAGCCGGGGCTGCGGCTGGCGCTGGAGCTGTGCGACTCGTCGATCACCTACCGGAGCCGTTATTTCAACGTGGTGCAGGCCGCTCCTGTGCTGGACCTGGTGCTGGCGGACCAGGGCAATCCGCGCGGGCTCGCCTTCCAGCTGGTGGCGATGCACGGGGCGCTGGATGCGCTCGACGAGCAGGACGGCAGCGTGCCGCGCGAACGGCTGGCGGCGGCGGCGGCGGGGTTGCTGGCGGAGGTGGAGTCGCTGGTGGGGGATGTGCACGCCGCAGCGGACCAGGCGGTGGCGGCGAGTGCGGTGGCGGGGCGGCTGGCGCGGATCGCCGACGAGATGGCCGCGCTGTCGGACCGGATCACGCGGCGGTATTTCGCGCTGTTGCCGGAGGCGCAGTCCCTGGGCGTGGCGGCGGATGTTGCGGCCGGGGTGGCGGCCTGATGCGCTACCGGGTTCGGCACGAGACGTCCTACACCTATGCGCAACCGGTCGATCTCGGGCGGCACATGCTGCACCTGACGCCGCGGGCGATGGCGTGGCAGCGCGTGGTGTCGTCGGTTCTGGTCGCGGAACCGGAGCCGACGCTGCGTGAGGAAGGGCTGGATCATTTCGGCAACCCGGTGACCTGGATGGCGCTGGACCGGCCGCATGCCACGTTCCGGCTGGCGCTGGAGGCGGTGGTGGAGGTCGAGGCGCCGCTGCCGCCGGAGGGCGGGGCGATGCGGCCGTGGGAAGCGGTCGTGGCGGCGGCGCAGGCCGGCGGGGCGGAGGGATGGGAGGCGGCGGAGTTCGCCTTCGCCAGCCCGCTGGCGCCGGCGGACGAGGGGGCGGGGGCCTATGCGGCGCTGAGCTTTCCGCCCGGACGGTCGATCCTGGCGGCGGTGCTGGACCTGACCGGGCGCATCCGGCGGGAGTTCGCGTTCCGGCCGGGGGTGACCACGGTCAGCACGCCGGTATCGCGCGTTCTGGCGCAGCGGGCGGGGGTTTGCCAGGATTTCACCCATCTGATGATCGCCGGGCTGCGGGCGCTGGGGCTGCCGGCGCGGTATGTGTCGGGCTATCTGCGCACGCGGCCGCCGCCGGGGCAGGCGAAGCGGCAGGGCGCGGACCAGTCGCATGCCTGGGTCGGGTGCTGGCTCGGCCCGGGGCTGGGGTGGATCGACCTCGACCCGACCAACGACCTGGTGGTGCGCGACGAGCACGTGGTGCTGGCGTGGGGGCGGGACTATGGCGATATCAGCCCGGTGCGCGGCATCATCCTGGGGGGCGGGAGCCATTCGGTGACGGTGGCGGTGGATCTGGCGCCGGTTTGATCAGGGGGACGAGGGAATGACCAAAGAGGTGGATGCGCTGATCGTGGGGGCCGGGTTCTCCGGGCTGTACATGCTGATCTGCCTGCGCGATCGGCTGGGGCTTGATGCGCAGGTGGTGGAGATGGGGGCGGGGGTCGGGGGGACGTGGTTCTGGAACCGCTATCCCGGGGCGCGGTGCGATTCGGAGAGCCATTCCTATTGCTACGGGTTCAGCCGCGCGTTGCTGCAGGAGTGGGAGTGGAGCGAGCGGTATCCGGAGCAGGCGGAGATCCTGCGCTATCTGAACCATGTGGCCGACCGGTTCGACCTGCGGCGGAGCATTTCGTTCGATACCAAGGTGGTGGCAGCGGAGTTTGACGCCGCGGCCAACCGTTGGGTGGTGCGGCTGGAGGGGGGCGGGACGGTTCGGTGCACGTATCTGATCACCGCCGTGGGCTGCCTGTCCTCGGCCAATGTGCCCAGGATTCCGGGTCTGGAGGGGTTCGGGGGCGAATGGTTCCACACCGGGCTGTGGCCGCATGAAGGGGTGGATTTCAGCGGCAAGCGGGTGGGGCAGATCGGGACGGGGTCGACGGGCATCCAGGCGGTGCCGGTGATCGCGGCGCAGGCGCAGTCCCTGACGGTGTTCCAGCGGACGGCGAACTACTCAATCCCCGCGCGCAATGCGCCGCTGACGCCCGAGTTCAAGCAGCATGTGAAGATTCATGCCGATGAGATCCGCGCCCTGATGCATTCCACGCCGAACGGGCATCCCTTCGCGATCCATCCGCGCCGGGTGTTCGATGTCGATGCCGCCGAGCGGGAGCGGCTGTTCGAGGAGGGGTGGGCCAAGGGTGGGTTGCAGTTCCGCGCGGCGTTCGGCGACCTGCTGGTGGACGAGACGGCGAACGCCGAGGCGGCGGCGTTCATCAAGCGCAAGATCCGCGAGGTGGTGAAGGACCCTGCGACGGCGGCGTTGCTGGCGGATATCGACCATCCGTTCGCGGCCAAGCGCCCGCCGATCGACAGCGACTACTTCGAGGCGTTCAACCGGGACAACGTGGCGCTGGTCGATGTGCGGTCCGACCCGGTGGCGAAGATCACGCCGACCGGGCTGCTTCTGGCGAGCGGGCGCAGCTTCGAGCTGGATATCATTGTTTTCGCGACCGGATTCGACGCGATGACCGGGCCGCTGCTGCGCATGGACATTCGGGGGCGGGACGGGCTGAAGCTGTCCGACGTATGGGCGGCGGGGCCGCGGACGTATCTCGGCTTGCAGGTGGCGGGGTTCCCGAACTTGTTCACCATGACCGGGCCGGGCAGCCCGAGCGTGCTGTGCAACATGCCGGTGGCGATCGAGCAGCATGCGGAGTGGATCGCCGACTGCATCGCGCATATGCGGGCGAACGGTCTGCGCACGGTCGAGACGACCGACGATGCCGCGGAGGAATGGGGCCGGCATGTGAACGAGGCGGCGAACGCGACGCTGCTGCCGAAGGCGACGCATTCCTGGTATCTCGGCGCCAATGTGCCGGGCAAGCCACGGGTGTTCATGCCCTATGCCGGCGGGATGGCGCGGTATCGCGAGCACTGCGCGCGCGTGGCGGCGGACGGCTATCGAGGGTTTGTGCTGGCATGACCGTGATGCAGGGGTTTCCGCCGCCGGCGGCCGGGCAGGTGACGCTGGCGAACTGGCGCACGCCGCCGTTCCATCGCTGGGCGTTCCAGCATGTGCGGGAGATCGTGCCGTCGGCGGGGATCGCGCGTGATCCGGCGTCGGTCTGGGCGCTGCCGGTGGGCGGGGCAGATCTGTCCGGGCTGGGACTGGCCGAGGCGCTGGCGGCGACGGCGACTGACGCCATGGTGGTGCTGCATCGCGGGCGGATCGTGTTCGAGCACTACGCGCACGGCATGACCGCCGATACGCCGCATATCCTGATGTCGGTCAGCAAGAGCGTGCTGGGGGTGGTGGCGGCGATCCTGGCGGGGCAGGGGCGGTTCGACCCGTCGGCGCCGGTTGCGTCGCTGATCCCCGAGGTGGCCGGCAGCGCCTACGCGGGGGCGACGCTGGGGCAGTTGCTGGACATGCGCGCCGGCGTGCTGTTCGACGAGAACTACGAGGCGGTGTCGGGCGCGATCATCGCCTATCGCAAGGCGCAGGGGTGGAACCCGCTGGCGCCTGGCGACGCGGCGACCGATCTGCGCGGCTTCTTCCCGACGTTGGCCGAGGGCGACGGGCCGCATGGCGGGCGGTTCCACTACGTGTCGCCGAACACCGACCTGCTGGGCTGGGCGCTGGAGCGGGCGAGCGGGGAGCGCTATGCCGACCTGGTGTCGCGCCTGCTGTGGGCGCCGATGGGGGCGCAGGGCGAGGCCTACATCACCGTGGACCGGCTGGGCGCGCCGCGTTGCGCCGGCGGGTTCTGCGCCACGGCGCGGAATTTGGCGCGGCTGGGGCTGCTGATCGCCCAGGGCGGCGCGCGGGAGGGGCGGCAGATTGTTCCCGCTTCGTGGATCGACGACATTTCGACCAACGGCGACGCGGCGGCATGGGACCGGGGGGATTTCGCGCATCTTTTCCCCGGTTTCCCCATGCACTACCGGGACAAGTGGTACGTGACGCGCGAGGAGAGGCCGATGCTGTTCGGGCTCGGCGTGAACGGGCAGAACCTGTTCGTGGACCGCGCACGGGAGCTGGTCATCGCCAAGTTCTCCTCGCAGGACAGCGCATTGGACGTGCCGGCGATCGGGGCCACGATGGGGTTGGTGGCGGGGATCAGGGGGCGGTTTTAGCAAGCAAGCGGTTCTTTTTGGAAAAAGAACCAAAAACTTTCAGCCCCTGGCCGGGTGCAATGGGAAAAAGTCTTTTTGCTTCTTTTTCTTCAGAAAAAGAAGGCCTTGCTTCCCTTGAACCACGCCGCCCCCGGCACGATCTGGGGACGGTTGCGGGTCCGGGCCCCTCTGGCAGCCAAGGGGCTGCGATGTCGGACTCTTCCTCGCGGTGCCGCGCGCCGTGACAAGGGAGATGACGATGATGAGCTGGTCCCTCGGCGCCGATATGCGCCCGCGTTCGAACAGTATTCCGGTGCGGAGGGGCTGAGCCATGGCATGGATGTATGTGCTGGGCGGCCTTGTGCTGCTGGCGGTCGGCGGCGAGTTCCTGGTGCGCGGCGCGGTGCAGCTGGCCGAGCGGCTGGGGGTGTCGCCGCTGGTGATCGGGTTGACGCTGGTGGGGTTCGGTACCTCGACGCCGGAACTGGTGGCGAGCGTGCAGGCCTCGATGGCGGGGGCGCCGGGGATTGCCGTCGGCAACATCGTGGGCTCCAACATTGCCAATGTCCTGTTGATCCTAGGGGTTTCGGCACTGATCTCGCCGATTGCCGTCGGCTCCCGCGCCTTGTCGCGCGATGGCGCCGTGGTGGTGGGAACGGCGGTGATGTTTGCGGCGATGGGCTTCATGATGGAGCTGGGGCGGCTGTCCGGCCTGGTGTTCCTGGGGATGCTGATCGGCTACATCGTCTATGCGTGGCGCCAGGAGAGCGTGGGCGCGGACGGGCATACCGCGGCGTTTGAGCGGGCCGAGGCGTTCGAGGTGCTAAACCCCGGGATGCACCAGGGCGGGGCTGCCGCTCCGGGTGCGGGAATGGGCAAGCTGCTGCTGTCGGTTGGGATGGCGCTGGGCGGCATCCTCGTGGTGGTGCTGGGCGGCCGGCTGCTGGTGGACGGGGCAATTGAGCTGGCGCGGACGCTGGGCATCGCGGAATCGGTGATCGGGCTGACCATCGTGGCGGTCGGCACGTCGATGCCGGAACTGGTGACCTCGGTGGTCGCGGCGGTGCGCAAGCAGAGCGACGTGGCGCTGGGCAACGTGCTCGGCTCCAACATCTACAACATCCTGGGCATCGGCGGCGTGACCGGGCTGATCGCGCCGACCGTCGTGCCGCCGGAGATGGTGCGGTTCGACAGCCTGGTGATGGTGGGGGTGAGCGCGCTCGCGCTGGCGTTCGCCTGGACCGGGATGCGGATCGGCCGGCGGGAGGGGGGCGTGCTGCTGGCGGGGTATGTGGGGTATATCTGGGTGATCTGGCCCGGGTAGGAAGCAAGCGGTTCTTTTTTGAAAAAAAGAACCAAAAAACTTTCCTGACTTTGCCGGGGTGCGCGGCCAGCACCCCGGCAAATGTGAAAAGTCTTTTTGCTTCTTTTTCTTCAGAAAAAGAAGAATCTTGCTGGCTTGCTAGGGAAAGCTGAC
>CAMDGX010000168.1 GCA_945897825.1 Asaia bogorensis
GGCTGGTCACGCCACCGCCCTTGCGAGCCACGCTGTCGCGCTCAGCATGTCGGACCCAGTTCCAGATCGACTGTGACGTCGGCTCGAACTCCTTGGAAAGCTCCTCGGGCGTTCGCCCTGATCGGACCAGCTCCACCATCTGCCGCCGGAACTCCGGCGGGTAGGGCACTCTGAATTTCGGCATCTCGGACACCTCCGTATCAAGCCTCGGGGTGTCCACAAAGCCGGGTCAACTCCAACTCCACCCAATCGCGCCGTGTGCCCGATCCCGGCCTCCAGCGGCCGGACAAACCGGCACAGGCTGAACCGCGGCGGCAACCGCCAAGCCAACGCCGCACTCCACCGCATTGTCGTCACGCGAATGCGCGGCCAGCAGCCCACCATGGGCTATGTCGCCCGGCGCACAAGGGAAGGAAGAGGCAAGCCGGAGATCATGCGCTGCCTCAAGCGCTACGTCGCACGAGAGGTCTTTGCGCTGATCAGGCAGCGCAGGATCCCCGCTCCTGAAGCCGCTTGACCAACACAGGAGCATCAACGCGCTCGCCGAGACCATCAACGGCCTCTACAAGGCCGAGGTCATTCACCGGTGCGGGCCTTGGCGGTCGTTCGAGGCTGTCGCGTTCGCGACGTTGGAATGGTTCGACTGGTTCAACAACCGCAGGCTGCTGGAGCCCATCGGCAACATCCCGCCAGCCGAAGCCGACGATCAATACTACGCCATGATGGATCAGTTCCCCATGGCGGCCTGACTCAAACCAGACAGCCTCAGGCGAATCCTGGGCGGGTCATCGCGCCGTGACCGGGAATCCCCTCGGCTCAAGCCGCGCCCGCGCTCGCCAGAGCCGATTTCCGCGACGGAACTATTAAATTAATAACAAAAAGCGACGGTATCATAAATAATATGGATATCAATCGTGTCGGGGTTTTGTATCATAATCAGCCGAGGAGCACAGATGCATGTCGAATATACATCAGATTAGGCAATTGATATGTTGTCCTAGTGGCTGTTCATCTCCGTCGGATTGTTTTTCAATGAGAGATGATCGAGATGTACCTGTTAGAATAGGTCTTGCGGCGGCGGCTATAGCCCATTTGTTGGTGGAGGCGGCGTCAGAAGGGCGGTCTGCTGATAACTTTTGTAGAAGCTTCGTGAATGATTGGCCTGGAGACGCCTACGAGAGTGGGGACCACCGCGTTTAGAGGCTGTCTCTGAGCACATGTGAGAATTTCGTCGAATTCTGATCAAAAAAAATTAGCAATATAACGCGATATAATATTAACGATTAGGCGTTTTATATCTTTACGATAAAAGAGCTTGGGTAATTAATTAAAGAGCTTCCGGGTTAAATGTGTGCGTTAAAGCCGATTATGATCGTGGTACTGTCAATCTGCACGCGAAAGAGCCCCTTTATTGGAGTGGGCCCCTGGAGCCGGACAGGCGTCAGGCGGCGGTTTTGACAGGGCGCCGGGCCTGTTGCTCCTCGAACTGCACGGGGCTCAGTTATCCCAGAGCCGAGTGCAGCCGCTTGCGGTTGTAGACCTCGTCGATGAAGTGCGGGAGATCCGCTGCGACATCCTCGAAGGTCTCGTAGTCCATCGGGTAGACGGCCTCGACCTTCATCGTCTTCATGAAGCTTTCTGCCTTGGCATTATCGTATGGATTGCCGCGCCGCCCCATGGAGCCGCGCAGGCCATGAGCTTCGAGCAGATCACGATACGCCTTCGCAGCGTATTGCGACCCGCGGTCCGAGTGGTGAATGCACCCGGCGGCCGGCCGCCGCGCCGCGAGCGCAGCACGCAACGCGGCGAGCGTCAGCCGTGCATCGATGGAGCGCCCGATCGCGTATCGATGAACGTGTCGACGCCTTCCTTGACCGCCCGCTGGCCGGCGACTGGCCGTATCTCTGGCTCGACGCCACCTACCTCAAGCAGCGCGAGGACGGGCGCATCGTCTCGGTGGCGGTGATAATCGCCGTGGCCGCCAACACCGATGGCAAGCGCGAGATCGTCGGCCTGCACATGGGCCCGTCGGAGGCCGAGACGTTCTGGGCCGGCTTTCTCAAGAGCCTGGTGCGCCGCGGCCTGCGCGGCGTGAAGCTGGTGATCTCCGACGCGCATGAGGGGCTCAAGGCAGCGATCCGCCGGGTGATGGGCGCCTCCTGGCAACGCTGCCGCGTCCACTGGATGCGCAACGCGCAGTCCTACGTCGCCAAGGCCCAGCAGAGTATGGTCTCGGCCGCGCTGCGCCAGGCCTTCATCCAGCCCGACCGCGCCAGCGCCAGCCAGACCCTACGCCACGTCGCCGACCAGCTCCGCCCGAAATGGCCGAAGCTCGCGGCGTTCATCGACGACAGCGAGGTCGACGTGCTGGCCCACATGGACTTCCCCGCCCAGCATCGCAGCAAGATCCACAGCACCAACCCGCTGGAACGGCTCAACAAGGAGGTCAAACGCCGGGCCGATGTTGTCGGCATCTTCCCCACTGAGGGCGCCATCATCCGCCTGATCGGCGCGGTCCTGCTGGAGGCCAACGACGAATGGCAGCTCCAGCACCGCTACATGCAGACGGACCCGATGGCCGAACTCACCCCGATGCTGATCGACGCCAACACACCACAGATCGCCACCGTGGCCGCATGATCCACGGCCACCTCAGCTACACCAGATTTTCCACCACGTTGATGAGGTGGACGGCCCCGAGCGGCATCCACATGCCAGGATGAGGTTGTCGATTTCATCAGCCGGGGAGACCGTCCATGGCCGAAGTTACAACGATTGGGTTGGATCTGGCGAAGCACGTGTTCCAGGTTCACGGCATCGACGCCACAGGCCAGGTCGTGGTCAGGCAGCAGCTTCGCCGCGGAGAGCTGCTGAAGTTCTTCGCCAAGCAACCGTCCTGCCTGGTTGGCATCGAAGCGTGCGGCACATCGCACCACTGGGCCCGCGAGATTGCGGCACTCGGGCATACGGTTAAGATGATGCCACCTGCCTACGTGAAGCCCTACGTCAAGCGCGGCAAGACCGACGCCGCCGATGCCGAGGCGATCTGTGAGGCCGTCACGCGGCCGACCATGCGGTTTGTTCCGACTAAGACCCCGGAGCAGCAATCCGTCCTGATGCTGCACAAAGTCAGAGATTTGTTGATCAAGCAGCGAACCATGCTGATCAACGCCCTTCGCAGCCACCTCGCCGAGTTCGGTGTTGTGTCGGCCCAGGGTCCGGCGGGTCTGCAGGCGGCGATCGTGTCGTTGCATGAGATGCAGGATCAGTGGCCCGAACCCGCATGCGCCGCCCTGCATGGCATCGTGGACCAGTTGCGTGATCTCGCGCTGCAGATCGAGAAGCTTGAGACCCGCCTCCAAGCTTGGCACCGCAAGGACGAGACAAGCCGGCGGCTTGCCCAGATTCCCGGCATCGGACCGATTACTGCGAGCGCCATCGTGGCGGCGGTCCCGGATGCCTCCATCTTTCGATCGGGTCGACAGTTTGCCGCCTGGCTGGGGCTGACGCCGAAGTCACACAGCAGCGGCGGCAAAGAGAGGCTCGGCGGTATCAGCAAGCAAGGTGACAGTTATCTGCGCCGCCTGCTTGTCGTCGGCGCAACGTCGGTGATCCGGGTGGCCCGAAAGCAAACGTCAAGCAAGCTTTGGGCGACCAAGCTGCTCGAGCGCAAGCCCGCTCGGGTCGTCTCGGTGGCGCTGGCGAACAAGACCGCGCGCATCGTATGGGCGATACTGACACGCGGACAGGATTACGCAGTTCCGGCGCCTGCCGCGGCTGCGTAGACGAGATCGGCCTCGCGAGCACACGCAAGCCGAGGCCGGTGCGCAGGGTGATGAGATTTGATGACGAACCGGTCAGACCGGGGATGGGGACAACCTGCCGTCCGTCAAGCGCCTCGAGCGCGACACGTTGATTTGGGATCCTATCCGCGGACTTCATCAGGGCCAGCGGCCATGTGCCGCGCAAACAGGCCGGACACATGGAAGCACCCGACCTGTCGTCGTCTACGTCGAATTCCTTGCGACAAAGGGGCCGTCCACACATGACGGACATGACCCAGCCGGGCCCGACGACCAGTGTGCTCTGTCTGTTTCCAATGGCCTTTCCCACCCACTCTGGCGCTCTGGCGCTCTGGCGCCAACTCGGCGTCCTGTCGGATCGAAGCTGTGCGCCAGGATCCGGAACTGGCTATCGGCGATCGCGGCGAATGTGCCGGGTGGAAGGTTCTGGCTTAGAAGTAGTTCCCTCATTGCAGTCGGTTTCAGTGCCAGCGCCAGCGCTCGGCGGGTTTGACTTGGTCGCTCAACGGGAACGAGCGCTGCCAACACGAGCCAGTCCGCAACAGCACCAGGAAACAGATCTGAAATCGCCGGACGTGAATGTTGGAATACTTTATCAAGAGGAGGCAGCAGAGCCTGCTCGTGACCCTTTGGCAAAGCGGAGGGCAGGGGCGTTCCCGGCACGCGGAGGGAGTTAGCTCTCATCATGTAGTCGGGCGGGGGACCGATGAGAACGATCCAGCCTCCGAGGCGAGCACCGACGGTGCGTGCACGTTCTTCAAACGCCCCGGCAGCAGCCCCAGAAACGAGCAAATTAGGCTCAGGACCCATAAGCGGCTTGCCTCGGCGCGGGAGCATGTGATTCTCGATACGTCGGAGGTGGGTAATGTCCGACGTAGTTCTGTTGTCGCGGGCGCAGATGGCCCGCTTTGCCCCGCACTTCCCGCGTTCACGCGGCAAACGACGCGTCGATGACCGCCGGGTGGTCAGCGGGATCATCTATGTCATCCGCAATGGGCTGATGTGGAAGGATGCGCCGCGCGGCTACGGCCCGCACAAGACGCTCTACAACCGCTTCGTCCGGTGGAGCCGCATGGGCGTCTTTGAGCGCATCTTCGCGGCTATGGCGGCAGAGGCTGGCACCCCTGAGCAGTTGATGATCGACAGCACCCACCTCAAGGCGCACCGCACTGCGGCCAGCCTGACACAAAAGGGGGGCGATCACGCTGCATCGGCCGCACCAAAGGCGGGCTGAACTCCAAGCTGCACGCCGTCTGCGACCAGCAGGGCCGGCCCGTGCTGATGCTGCTCACCGAGGGCCAGCGTAGCGACCATGTCGGCGGCGCGCTGCTCCTTCCGCATCTACCACACGCCGAGGTCCTGATCGCCGACCGTGGCTACGACAGCAATCGCTTCCGAGCCGGTCTGGCAGAGCGCGGGATCGCTGCCTGTATCCCGCCCACGTCGGGGCGCCGCGCCCAACTGACCTACGACAAAGTCCTCTACCGCCAACGCCACAAGATCGAGATTATGTTCGGCCGCACCAAGGACTGGAGGCGCATCGCCATGCGCTACGACAGATGCGCCCACACCTTCTTCTCAGCCATCTGCATCGCCGCAACTGTCACATTCTGGCTCCTATAGTGAGTCCTGAGCCTAGACGTCGCAAGTGTTTCCAGGGCGCTGACATAACGTCCCAGCTGCGCGTCCACCGCGGAAGCGAGGGCTTGCGCTGTCGACTGCAAGCGCGCTTCATCATTCGGTCGGTAAAGGGTGAGGGTTGTAGAAAGTGAAAAAATTACAAACAAAATGGCTGGAAAGATGGCAAAATGCCAACGATTAACCGAAAAATGCGAGGGCGCTTAGTTCGAAATAAGGTCACTGCCTCCGCGATCTTCATGGGCGAAGATGATCCTGGCTGCCTATGGATTCTTTATAGAGAGCGCGGAATATAACGGCAATCGCATATTATATCGTGTGTCATATGCGTTCCTTGCGTAGTATGCACTCCCGGCATGAAGCACTCAGCATGGTCCGAGGAGATCGGACTTCGGTTGCAACCCGGCAGCCAAGGCCCAGGCAGCGAAGTCTGCATCGCCTGCTCGGACCGCGGTTGGACCGGTCATCGAGGCTCCGATGGCGACGGCGAGGACGGCCCAGTGCATGGGTTCAGGCCGCTTCGGTGCGGTCGGACGCCGCGACGGGGGTCGCGCGGGCGGCGCGACTGCGGTGGATGCTGCGGACGGTGCCCTGGGGCTTGCCGTTGACGGAGAGGAAGGTGCGGCCGATGTATTCGCCCATGACGCCGAAGATCATCGACTGGGTGCCGGTGAGCAGGAGGATGACCGTCATGGTCGAGGCCCAGCCGGAGGGGCTTTCGCTGCCGAACAGCGCCTCGAAGATGGTGAAGGCGGCGCCGGCCAGGCCAAGGGTTGCCATGGCGATGCCGGCCAGGATGGCGACGCGGAGGGGTGCCAGGGAGAAGGAGGTGGCGAGGTTGAGCCAGAGGCGGACCAGGCGCTTGACGGTGTAGTTGCTGCGGCCTTCGGCGCGGGGGAGGTGGCGGACCTCGATGCTGTCGATGCGCTGGGTGACCTCCATGATGAGGCCGTCGATGTAGGGGTAGGGGCCGCGGTAGCGGGTGACGCTGCG
>CAMDGX010000169.1 GCA_945897825.1 Asaia bogorensis
ACCCACGTGCCTGGCTCGCCGATGTCCTGGCCCGCATCAATGACCATCCCGCAGCACGCCTCGGTGACCTCCTGCCCTGGAACTGGAAGGCCGCCCGGACAAAACCCGCAGCTTGATCATGTCACCCGCGGTGCCCGCCGGATGGATACCGACCTTCGTCGCCGGACTGCGCACCAGCGGCATGGTCGCCCCGATGGTGCTCGACGGGCCGATCAACGGCGTGGCCTTCCAAGCCTATGTCGACCAGGTGCTGGTCCCGGAACTGCGTCCCGGCGACATCGTGGTCATGGACAACCTCGGCAGCCACAAGGGGGCTGGCGTCAGGGAAGCCATCGAGGCTGCCGGCGCCAGCCTGCTCTACCTCCCGCCCTACAGCCCCGACTTCAACCCCATCGAGAATGCCTTCGCCAAGCTCAAGGCCAAGCTCCGAAAGGTCGGCGAGCGCACCGTCGAAGGCCTCTGGTCCGCAATCGGGCGGTTCATCGATACCTTCACACCGACCGAGTGCGCCAACTACTTCGCCAAAGCAGGGTATGATCCAGACTGATCGGCTACCGCTCTAGAGTTGCGTTTCGCTATCGAGTATGTCTGTTATCAGAACTTATATGCTTATATGAATGAGGTGGGCGACGACGCGATGAAGCGTTGGCAGCCCCGGGAGGTTATTGCCATTATGACATCTGTCGACCCTCATGCCCAGTCGGCATCTCATATCTCATTCGGAGTAGAGGAGGTGCCCGGCCAGCCTGCAGTAACGATGCAGTCCCTTGGGGAGGATCGCCGCTTCACTGCTCGCTGGGCGAGCAACAATCACAACGCACTTGGGAACTTCCTCCACGCACCAACCGTCCACTCAATCGAGAGCAACAGTGAGGTTTCCGCGGCCAAAATGCTGGACAAAGCGACGACCATAATCCAAACCCTTGAACAGACTCTGGCAACGCCAATTTTCAATTTTCGTTTTGGTAAATTTCTGGAGTTCCATTGCTCCTGCGACAGGCCCATAAAGAGGGCTGAAGGAAGCTTCAAACCCGAAGACGGGATTGTGTGTCCGGCCTGCTCGGCAACTTATGATCCGATTGAGGAGCCCGATAGCAGCGGAACTCTGTATCGCTTCGCCATAAGACGCAGCAGCTTCATCTGTATCAACTGCCAGCAGACAACTTTCGTCGGCAACCACGAGCTAGTTCGTGGAAGGATCGTCAGCTGCGAGTGCGGCGCTCGATACCGCTTCGCCATGGGGATCGAGCCTTACGCGCCAGACATGGCGACTACCTCAGAGGCGGGGGGGGCGTGAGCAGCAGGCCAGCTTTGCGAGGTTGCCAGGGTACCGAGAGCCAATTGAATTTGCTCAGGACTTTGGCGGTGCGGACCATGCATTTTGCTCGGCTGGTTGGAGTCGGCCTCTCCGCTTTGGGTCTAGCAGCCGGCTTGGCCTGCGACGTCGCAGCGCAGCAGCCTGCGCGCCCGCAGCGCGACCAACAATCTCAGCCGGCGCCAAGTGCCGCTCCGCAGAGCCAAGCCATGACGCTCGACCGACTCCCGCCGCACTTCGAGGGCGCTGACGTCCTTGCCCTCATCGCGGACTTGACGGCGAGGCTGGCGGACCAGAAGGATCCGTTCGAGACCACGGCGGCCTTCGAGGCGCGTCGGAGGAAACGCTTCGCCCAACCGGCCATCGATGGCTTGCCCCTCGACGCAGAGCGTTTCTTCGTCCTAGACGCAGGCGACCAATCTCGGGGGAGGCAACTCAGTTTCAACGCAGACCGTGGTGTGGCCTCGTGGAGCGGAGATACCCGACATTCACATGAACCTATGCGTAGCCTCGGTTGCGAACCAGAACTGGGCCACAGGCTTGAGCCACCCGTTCATCGCGCGTCTCTGCTCTTCGTGTGCCCCACTGGGACGAACCGGCAGGAGACCGTGACTGAGACTGCGTTTACCCGAGCCGGGGTGCAGGTCACGATAAGTGCCTCCTACCGCGACTACGTCGGCGTCATCCTTTGCAACGTCAACCTGGAGCGAGGCCCCAGCTCGTGCGACCCGTTCAGGTCGGCCCGCTCGATCCCGCTGGACACAATCAGGGCTCGGGAGCTGCTTGGTCCGCCGAGCCACAGACTCCGCGTCGCTGTCGTCGGAAGGGTCGAGGAGCCGTATGTGGTGGCGGGCAACTTTCGAAGTACCCCAACCCTCGACAACCTCAGCTCCTCTCACCTTACATACCGCGTCTTAGCCCTGCGCCCGAGCGGCCTTCTCTTCTTCGACCGGGAGACCGGCGAGATCCTGCTCAGGCTTCCTCAGGCCGCTCCTGCCGACCGAAGGCCGCCCGGCCGAGCACCCGCGACCGGCGATCATGTCCCCGCCCGTGGTGTAGCAACGGGACGCTGAGCAGTGTCAGCTGCTCGATCAGGCAGCCATGTCCGGTCACATTGTCATGGTTCAAAAGGTCCAACGCGATGCGGCCTGGGCCTGGAGATTCGCTCCCAGTCGCCAGTGCCCACCCAATCGAACTTCCAACTTACAGTGCTCACGCGCATCGTTTAAGTGTGCGATTTCAACGCGTTCCAGCTCGGGCCCAAAACCCCCATAGCCCCAGGTCGCGGAGAGAATCGACCCTTTGGAGAGAGATTCGGGCGTTCGTTGCGCTCGCAGAGCCCCGAGTGCACCAGGCAAACCCCCGGAAAACTTCGGGTTTTCCATGCCGTCTCACCAGCGGAGAGTGGTTCGCTCCAAGGGTGGTGGCGTCCCCGGCGGGATTCGAACCCACGGCCCCCAGATTAGGAATCTGGTGCTCTATCCTGCTGAGCTACGGAGACGTAAACTGATATTAGCGCGCTGACGCGCGTCCGTGAACCACGATGCCTCAATCGTTCTCTGGCCTGCCCCCGTTTGGTGATCTGAACCGCCCCGGTTTCGCCGGAGGCTGTTTGATTTGAGTCACGCCGCCATGGGGAGCTGATCCATCATGGCGTAGTATTGCTCTTCGGCTTCGGCTGGCGGGATGTTGCCGATGGGCTCCAGCAGCCTGCGGTTGTTGAACCAATCGACCCATTCCAACGTGGCGAACTCGACGGCCTCGAACGACCGCCATGGCCCGCACCGGTGGATGACCTCGGCCTTGTAGAGGCCGTTGATAGTCTCGGCGAGCGCGTTGTCGTAGCTGTCGCCGACGCTGCCTACCGAAGGCTCGACGCCCGCTTCTCCAAGGCGCTCGGTGTATTTGATCGAAACATACTGGCTACCACGGTCGCTGTGATGCACAAGACCACCCCGGTGCATCGGCCGCCGATCGTGCAGGGCCTGCTCCAGCGCATCGAGCACGAAGCCCGCATGCGCCGTGCGAGACGCGCGCCAGCCGACGATGCGCCGCGCATATGCATCAATGACGAAGGCGACGTAGACGAAGCCGGTCCAGGTCGTCACATAGGTGAAGTCCGACACCCACAGCGCATTCGGGCGCGGTGCCTTGAACTGGCGATTAACGTGGTCGAGCGGGCAAGGGGGCGCCTTATCGCTGATCGTGGTTCTGACCGGCTTGCCGCGGATAACGCCTTGCAAACCCATAGACCGCATCAGGCGCATCACGGTGCAACGGGCAACGGCGTGGCCTTCGCGCAGCAATTGGCGCCAGACCTTGTGCACGCCATAGACGCGGAAGTTCTCCTCGAACACCCGCGATATCTCGGGCATCAGCGTGGCATCGCGCCTGGACCGCGAACAATGCCTGGCCGGGTCGCGGCGGCGGGCGGCATGCGCGTGGTAGGTGGATGGGGCAATCGGCAACAGCTTGCAGATCGGCTCGACCCCATGTGCCGCGCGGTGATCGTCGATGAAGGCGATCATGGCTTGAACCGGCGGTCGAGCTCCGCCTGGGCAAAATACGCTGATGCCTTGCGCAGGATCACGTTGGCCTGCCGCAGCTCCCGGTTCTCGCGTTCCAGCGCCTTGAGCCGTGCCGCCATGTCCGTGGTCAGGCCGGGCTTGCGGCCACTGTCGCGCTCAGCCTGCTTCAGCCACTCGTTCAGCGTCTGCCCGGTGCAGCCGAACTTGGCCGCGATCGACAGGATCGCCTGCCAACGAGATGTGTGCTCCGCCTCGTGGTCCAGCACCATACGCACCGCGCGGGTACGCACCTCAGGCGAAAACTTGTTCGTCGTCTTGCTCGTCATCGCTCCACCCTCTCAGGAGTTGGAGCCTCCGACAAACCCGGGGCGGTTCAATCCGGGTGAAATGTTAATGAGCGGGTTGTTGGTCCTGCCCCCTTCTGTGGTCCGGGTCCTATGCAACTCGTCGGGCTTGTGGTCTTGAACCCGGGAACTGGTCCGGTTTGAGGGCAACTTTTCGGGCATTCTGAACCCCAGAGGAGGGGGCGAGTGCCATGAAGCGGAAACGGTATACGGACGAGCAGATTGCCTTTGCCCTACGCCAGGCGGAGAGCGGCACAGGTGTGGAGGAGATTTGCCGAAGGCTCGGCGTCTCCGAACCGACGTTTTACCGGTAGAAGAAGCAGTTTGCCGGCATGGGTGTGATGGAGATCCGCAGGCTGAAGCAACTGGAGGAGGAGAACGCGAAGCTGAAGCGGCTGGTCGCGGATCTGACGCTGGACAAGACGATGCTGCAGGACGTTCTACGCCGAAAGTGGTGAGGCCCGCCGTGCGACGTGATGTGGTTCGGCACCTGCAGAGTGCCTACCAGATCAGCGAGCGGCGGGCCTGTAGCACCACGAACTTCCGGCGGTCATCGCAGCGCTACCGTTCGCGGCGTGATCCGCAGGCCGAGTTGCGCCTGCGGCTCCGTGACCTGGCCGCCAGCCGCGTTCGCTATGGGTAGCGTCCGCGTTCGTGGTGGAAATTCGAACGACGTAAGGGTGTAGGCGGGGGTGGCCATCGGATCGGGCGGCTACGGTGGAGTTGCGAAGCTTCACCCTGAACCGGACGAGGACCCGATGACCGAGGAGAGATTACCGCTTGCCGAGCTGCTGGCCAAAGCCGGCGACGGCGACTTCCTGCGCAGCGTAGCGGAGGCGGTGCTGCAGTTGCTGATGGAAGCCGATGCCGAGGGGCTGATCGGCGCCGGCGGGACTGTCTGAATTTCCGTGTATGGCCGGTCGGTTAAGCGACACGGTCAGGCCATTGCCCGGGCAAAGCGGTCGCCGAAGAGAACGGCGAACTGTGCCTTCGCCGTGGCCCACTCACGTGGCGGCATGATCCATTCCTTTTCGGCCCTGTTCAAGACCAGGAACAGCAGCTTCAGCGCCGCCTCGTCGGTCGGGAAGTGGCCTCGCGCCCGGACGGCGCGGCGCAGCTTGGCATTCAGCGCCTCGATGGCATTCGTGGTGTACAGCAGCCGCCGAACGTCGACGTGAAAGGCGTAGAACGGCACCACCTCGCCCCAGGCGCGGCGCCAGCTCTGGCCGATGGCGGCGTATTTCCGCCCCCATGGGCCCGCCTCGAACGCCGTCAGGGCCGCCTCGGCAGCGACGGCATCCACCGCGCGGTAGATATCCTTCAGGGCTGCCGCCACCAGCTTGCGGTCCTTGAAGGAGACGAAATCCAGGCTGTGGCGCAGCAGGTGCACGATGCAGGTCTGAACCGCGGCCTCGGGGAACACCGCCAGGATCGCCTCCGGAAAGCCCTTCAGGCCATCGACCACGGCCAGCAGGACATCCTCGACGCCGCGGTTGCGCAACTCGTTCATGACACGCAGCCAGAACTTGGCTCCTTCGTTCTGTTCAAGCCACAGACCCAAGATTTCCTTGGTGCCGTCCGCACGAACCCCGAGCGCAATATGCACCGCCTTGTTGCGCACCAGCCCTTCGTCGCGGATCTTCACGCGCAACGCGTCGAAGAACACCAGCGGATAGACCGGCTCCAGCGGCCGCGCCTGCCATGCTGCGATCTCGTCCAGCACGGCGTCTGTGACCGTGCTGATCAGATCCGGTGAGACCTCGATGCCATAGAGATCGCGAAGATGCCCCGTGATCTCACGGGTGCTCATGCCGCGCGCATACATCGAGAGGATCTTGTCGTCGAAGCCTGGGAAGCGCCGCTGATATTTCGCAATCAACAGGGGGTCGAAACTGCCCTGCCGGTCGCGTGGCACCTCCAGCGCCAAGCGGCCGGTGTCCGTCACCACGCTCTTGCGGCCATATCCGTTGCGGCTGTTGCCGGCACCACCTTCGCCAGCCAGGTGGTGATCCATCTCGGCATTCAGCGCCCGCTCTGTCAGCGCCTTTTTCAGTTGGTCCAGCAGACCGCCCTGGTCAAAGGCCGCACTCGCCTCCGAGCCTGATAGCAGCTGGTCCAGAAGCGCATCCGGTATCAGAGGTTCTTTCCGTCGGGCCATGGGGGAGCTCCTTCTTTCCCATCATGACCGGACACACACGAAATTCCCGACACTCCCG
>CAMDGX010000170.1 GCA_945897825.1 Asaia bogorensis
GCCGTGCTGAACCTGCTGCAAGACCTGCAGGACCGCACCGGCGTCGCCTACCTCCTGATCTCCCACGACCTCGCCGTGGTCCGCGCCATCGCCCGCACCGTCGCCATCATGGAGGCCGGCCGCATCGCCGAACACGGCCCGGTCGCCGAGATCTTCGCCCACCCGCGCTCCGACACCACGCGCCGCCTCCTGGCCGCCGTCCCGCGCCTGACCCTGGCATGATGCCGACCCCTGGCGCGATCGAGCCTTTGGACAGAAAGAAAAGGCGAGGGCTCTGCCGTCGCGGCGCGAAGCCGCGCCGCGGAACACCCACCAAAGGCCGAAGGCCTTTGGAGTCCAAAACTTTTCATAAGATTGGAGGTCCAGGGGCTCGGCCCCTGGCGGGTCTGGGCGGAGCCCAGCCTTCCTTCGATGAACAGTCTTGGTTCCTGAAACAAGTCGGACAATCGGCGGCTTGGCATGACGCCATCGCCGCCGCGCGCGCCGCCGCCTAAAGGAAAAAATATTCACAAAGGCCTGATTATTTTCTCTCCACCGGCTGGCATTGGTGCGATGATCGAACCGATGCCCCATCCCGCCACCGCAGCGCCCCCCTCCGTCACGGCCTCCGCCGCCACGGCCAAGGGGCGTCCGGCCGACGCCGCTTCCCCCCTCCCCCAGGGGGCGGGGAGCCGCGTCGATTTCCTGGCGCTCCTCCTGCGCCTCTCGCGGGACATCGCTTTCCTCCCCGCCCTCCTTCTGGCCCTCGTCACGAGCCTCGCCACGCGCCGCAGCACCCAGGGCCCCTGGTACCTTTCCCCCGTCGCCCAGGACAGCATCGGCGCCCTGTCCCCCCGTGCCCGGCGCGCCGTGCGCCGCCTCCTCGCCATGCTCGGCTGGGCCTTGGCCGGAAGCCGCAACCGCGGCATGCACCCGCACGCCCGCACCCAAGGGCGAACCGCGCCGCACCCCGCCCCGCATTGCGGCGCCCGCGCCCCGCCGCGCGTCTTCTGCCCCCCACACACCCCGAATCCGCCGCGCACCCCCCGCTTCCGGCGGCGACAACCCGCGTCCTACCCCCAGGACTGCACCGCCCAGCCCTGCACCGCCCACGCCAGCACCAGGTAGCGCCCCACCTTCGCCACCGTCACCAGCAGCAGGAAGCGCCACGCCTTCTCGCGCAGCATGCCCGCGATCACCGTCAGCGGATCGCCGATCACCGGCACCCACGACAGCAGCAGCGACCAGTAGCCCCAGCGCGCATAGCTTGCCCGCGCCCGTTCCAGAGCTGCCGGCGAGGCGGGGAACCAGCGCCGGTCGGCAAAGCGCTCCACCGCGCGGCCGAGCGCGTAGTTCACCACGCTGCCCAGCACGTTGCCGAGGCTGGCGACCAGCAGCAGCATGGCCAGCGGCTGGCGGTCGGCCAGGATCAGCCCGACCAGCACCGCCTCCGATTGCATCGGCAGGATCGTTGCCGCCAGCAGGGCCGCCAGGAACAGCCCGCCATAGGCGGCGATGTCGGCCATCTCAGTCCTTCATGAACCGCGTCACCACGTTGCCGATCAGGGTGGAAATCTGGTTGTCGAAGTTGTTCCAGGGCAGGCTGCCGCAGAAGGTGATCGATCCCACGGAGAACACCGCCCCGCCACGCGCGGTGGTGAAATAGACCATGTCGCTGCGGATCAGCGGATCGGGCTCGTTGGTCATCTTGTTCTCGCGCGGCTGCAGCACGTCTTCGGGCGTCACCCCGAAATGCGCCTGGTGGCCCTCCGAGCGGCACAGCACGATCGTGTTGGGCGGCGAGCCGAGCAGCGGATCGGCGCGGTCCAGTTCGAACCCCGCCGCGCCGCCGCCGGAGAAGCCGAAATCGCCGATGATCTCGCCTTCGACGCCATCGAAGATCCACGCGACATCGTCGGCATGGGAGTCCGGCAGGCGCCGGTAGAAGCTGCCCTCGAACCGCCCCTGGGCGGAGAAGCCCACGCCGGCGAGTTTCTGCGGCGCACGGTCCTGCCGGCGCCACAGCCCGCCATAGCCGCCGTCGAACTGGTGGTAGTACTCGCCGGGATCGGCCGCCCAGGCGCGGGTGCCGGATTCGGTGCGGCGCAGCTCGAGCGTGCCGGGAACGTGGGGCGAGGTCGCGACGCGCCAGTAGAAGCCGTTGCCGCCAAGATACATCAGGCGGCCGCCATTCGCCGTGTAGTCGCAAAGCGCGTCGAGCGTGCCGAGGCTCTGGTATTCCGGGTGGGAGGGGGTCAGCACGGTCTTGTAGCGGGCGAGAAGGTCCGGGCCCTCGGCTTCGACGTCATGGTCGGTGATGGCGTCCCAGGCGATACCCTTGGCGTCGAGCCAGGCGGCGAGGTGCATGTCGGCCGGGAAGTGGCGCAGGCCTGAGCCGCGCTGGTCCGGATAGGCCAGGTAGCCGGGCCGAAAGGTCAGGATCGGGCGAAGGTGGGAGGAGTGCGCGACACCGGACCCGTCGATGTGCCAGTTGTAGGTGGAGAGGCCGAACTGCGCGTTGTCGCCGGGATGATGCGGATAGCTGCCGGGCCAGGCGGCGCGGCGCTCGCGGTAGGCGTCGTCATAGTTGCCGCGGTCGTAGTTGGCATAGACCTGGTAGGTGTAGGTGGAGAACAGCAGCGCCACTTTCGCCGTGGCGGTGCCGGTCGGCGGCAGGACGAAGAACGGAACGATGTCCTCATCCTTCCCGGCACGCAGGCGGATGCCATAAACGCCGCTGGGGAGGTCCGGCGGGGTTTGGAAGGTGAAATCGGTGTCCCAACCGCAGTCGTAGAGGTCGTCCTCGTGGAAGTGGATGGCGGCGTATTCCTCCGGCGCATGGTGCCAGTTGAGCTCGCGGCCGGACCAGAAGGCACCACGGCTGGCCCGCGTCGGCATGTTCACGAGGCGGCCGTGGCGGCGGTGGGGGCCCTGGTCGAGGATATCGGCGGTGTCCTGGGCAAGGGCGAAGTTCCACCAGGCGTGGATGTGGGTGCGCGGAAGCTGGGCCGGCTCGACGATCCCCGGCGCGCCGGCGCGGTCGCCATCGAGGATGACGGGGTGTTCGAGGCGGCCGTTGAAGTGGTCGCGGGGGGTACCATTCGCGTCGGGGGCGGCGGCCAGGAGGAGTCGGCGCGGGGCGAAGGCCGGGGCGTCTCCAGTTGCGTAGTCGCCGGTGCGGCTGGCGTAGAGGTGGGGGCCGGGCGTGCCGGCGCGGCCCCAATCCTCGTGAAGCTTGTCGACCGTCATGCCGACGGCGGCGGGGCCGAAGGACAGGCGGATCTGGTACCAGCGGCGTTCCAGGAAGGCGCAGTCCTGCTGCAGGGTATGCTCGCCGAAGCGCAGCGTCAGGCCGTCGCGCGTGATGTGGAGCGAGACGCCTTCCCAGCCCAGGACGGCCTGGGGACTTCCGTCGAGCAGCCAGGGCTGGACGCGGAGTGACAGCGTCCAGTGGCGGCCGAGCGGGAGGCCGGACATGTCGATCACGGCGTGGGAGCCGCTCGCGGCCGCCTGGACTCGGCCCTTGTAGGAGCCGGCGAAGGCGGCCTGGACGTCCTCGAAGCGCATGCCGGGCCCGGCCGGGTTGGGGTCGGCGCTGCGGATGCGCACGAGGTCGGCGCGGTACTCCGGATGGCTGGTGGAGGCCTTGAGCGCGATGGCGCCACCGGCGCGAACGGAGAAGCGATCAGTGTAGGCGATCAGGGGGATCATTTCGCCTCGCGCGGCAGGGTTTCGAGGGCGGCGGCAAAGCGACGCATCATCTCGTCGATCTCGGCCTCGGTGATGATGAGCGGCGGGGAGAAGTTGATCGTGTCACCCACCACGCGCAGCAGCAGCCCCTGGTCCATCATCGCCTGCTGCATCGCCTGGCCGCGCGCGCCCGGCTGGCCCTTCAGCGGATGCAGCTGCACCGCCCCACCCAGGCCGAGCGCGCGGGTGTTGAACACCAGCTCATGCCCCGCGAAGGAATGGATATGTCGATGCAGCGCGGGCGAAACCCGCCGCACATGCCCGACCAGATCCCGCTCCTCGATGATCTCCAGCATCCGCAATGCGACCGCCGCCGCGACCGGATGTCCGGCATAGGTGGCCGCATGCGGCATGTTGCCGATCACGTCCGACGCCTGCTCCAGCACGTCGTAGAACTCGCCCGACATCACCACGGCCGAGATCGGCATGTAGGCCGCCGACAGCGCCTTGGCCAACGACATGCAGTCCGGCATGAAGCCGAATGTCTCGGCGGCGAACAGGTTGCCGGTCCGACAGAACCCGGTGATCACCTCGTCATCGAAGAACAGCACGCCATACCGCGTCAGTATCTCCTGCAACCCCGAAAGGTAGCCCTTCGGCGGGAGAGCACAGCCGGCGGAGTACGAGACGGGATCGAGGATCATCGCCCCCACCGTCTCCGGCCCCGCCCGCTCGATCACCTGCTCCACCTCCAGCAGCATGCGCGCGGTGAACTCTTCCTCGCTTTCGCCCTCGAGCGCGCGGTTTACGAAATCCGGCTGCCCCACCGTCAGCACGTCGTCCATCGGCAGGTTGAACGCCTCCGCCGTGCCGGGGAACCCACCCAGCGCAGCCGTCGCCATCGTGCCGCCATGATAGCTGCCGGTGCGCGCGATCACCTTGGTGCGCTTCGGCTGGCCGAGATAGGCGTTGCGGAAGCGCATGAACTTGATGAGGAAGTCGTTCGCCTCCGACCCCGTGGACGCGAACGACACGCGGGCATCCTTCATCGGCGCCAGGGAGGCGAGCTTCTCGCCCAGGGCGAGCGCCGCCGGCACGGTGCGGTAGATGCCCGAGGCAAAGGCTGGCAGCGCGCGCATCTGCCGCACCGCCGCCTCCACCAGTTCCTCGTCGGAGAAGCCAAGGGCCGCGCAATAGAAGCTCGCCGTGCCCTCGATGTATTCCCGCCCGTTCTCGTCGATCAGGAAGATGCCGCGCCCGCGCTCGATCACCATCGGCCGCGTGGTCCGCGCCCGGCGCAGGTTGGTGAAGCCGATCAGGGCCGCGTTGTCGGGGTTGTTGTCGCCTCGGGAAATGCGCATCGCCGGCCTCCGCACCTTTTCGCCCGCAGCGTGGAATCCGCCGCCCGCCCCGTCAATCGCGGTTTGCCCGCCGCAGGAGCCTGGAAGATACTCGCGGCAATGGCGCGCCGCTGATGGATGCGCCGCGGAGAAGTCGCATGAGCATCGAGTTCTGGACCTGGAACACGCCGAACGGCCGCAAGATCAGCGTGGCGCTGGAGGAAATGGGCCTGCCCTACACCGTGCATCCGGTGAACATCAGCAAGAACGAGCAGTTCAACCCGGAATTCCTCAAGTTCTCGCCGAACAATCGTATCCCCGCCATCATCGACCCCGCCGGCCCCGGCGGCGCGCCGATCAGCGTGTTCGAGAGCGGCGCGATCCTGATCTACCTCGGCGCCAAGACCGGCCAGTTCTGGCCGTCGGACCTGCGCGCCCAGGTGCCGGTGCTGGAATGGCTGATGTGGCAGATGGGCGGCTTCGGCCCGATGCCCGGCCAGGTGCACCACTTCCTGGCCGTCAAGAACGAGCAGGACCGCCGCTACGGCCTGGAGCGCTACACCAAGGAAACCAAGCGCCTCTACGGCGTGGCCGACCGGCGCCTGGCCGAGGTGGAGTTCTTCGCCGGCGACATCTCCATCGCCGATTTCGCCATCCTCGGCTGGGCCTGGCGCCACGAGCGCCACCAGGTGGACCTCGCCGAGTTCCCGAACGTGAAGCGCTGGTACGAAACCATGATGGCCCGCCCCGCCACCCGTCGGGGCTTCGAGGTGGCGCTGAGCTAGCCCGGCAAGGCGGGCATAAGCGGCATTTGACGCTGTGCCCGCCAGCCCCTAGAAGGACCCCAGCAAACGTCGTGTGACTTGCTTCTCCAGGCGGAGGGGTGGCCGAGCGGCTGAAGGCGACGGTTTGCTAAATCGTTGTACGGGTTAAACCGTACCGTGGGTTCGAATCCCATCCCCTCCGCCAACTCCACAACGCGTCGTGCTCTCCGCTGAAGGCCACGGCACGGAAATCCCCAGGTATCCTCGGACTTTTCCGCCTCACCTGTTGACCGGCCAGACGCGGGAGGGGCCGAAAGTCGCTCTCCAGAGGCCGATTCTCTCCGAAGCTGTTGACCTGGCTGATTTAGTACGGATGGCAGAAGCACAGCATCTTCAATGGGTTGCAGGAGCCGCGCGGGGCGGCGAGTTCGAATACCTGTTTACCTTGCGAGTGGTGCCGGGGTCTAAAAAGGGAACTGCTTGGTACGCCACCTCATC
>CAMDGX010000171.1 GCA_945897825.1 Asaia bogorensis
CCTGGCTGCTCGCCCTGCTGGAGATGCTGGTCCTGACGCTGCGCCCCCGCCTGCCCGCCGGCTATCGCCGGCTGCTCGCGCGCGGCGACGATCTCCCCCCGACCTTCCTGGCCGCCTTCGCCCCGGACGCCCCGGCGCACGCCCCCGCCGTCGCCCTCGGCCTGGTCGGCGACTGGATTCTGTCCGGATTCCGGAACCGCGGCATGCGCCACATGCCCGCACTGCGTCCCACCGCCCCCCGCCGTCAGCCCGCCCGCGCCCCGCCTGCCGCGCGAAGCGCAAAAAAAACCCTCCTCACGGAGGGCTCCAAACCGCAATCCATTTCATTACGATTTAATATTATTCCTTAAGTTATGAGGGTCCAGGGGGCTCGGCCCCGTCGCGCGAAAGCGCGCGACGGACCAAGCGGGGTTCGGGGCAGAGCCCCGTCCTTCCCTCAAGCCGTCTTGAGATCGATCAGGAACGGTCCCTTCCGGCTGAGCGACTGCGCGAACAGGTCGTTGAACTGTTCCATTGTCTCGGCCCGCGCCGCCTCGACGCCCATGCCGCCGGCGATCTTGACGAAGTCGATATCGGGGTTGCCCAGGTCCATCATGTCCAGCGCCGTGCGCCCGGGATTGGCGCCCACGTTGGCCAGTTCGCCCAGCAGGATCTGGTACTTGCGGTTGTTGAAGATCACCGTGGTCACGTCGAGCTTCTCGCGCGCCTGCGTCCACAGCGACTGGATCGTATACATCGCCGACCCGTCCGCCTGCAGGTTGATCACCCGCCGCCCCGGTGCCGCCACCGCCGCCCCGGTCGAGATCGGCATGCCGCCGCCGATCGCGCCGCCGGTCACGGAAAGCCAGTCATGCTGCGCGGCGCCATGGGTCGCGCCGACGAAGGCGCGCCCGAAGGTCACGGCCTCGTTCACGATGATCGCCTGGTCCGGCATCATCGCGGTCAGCGACTGCGCGAAGGCCTCGCTGCTTATGGCGCCCTTCGCCAATTCGACCTTCCCGTACGACGGCGCGGCCACGGCGGCCGGGTTGCCCAGCTCCTCGGCGAGTGCCGCGAGCGCCTGCGCCTGGTCGTGCTCCGGGCGCGACAGGCTGTGCACCGTGGCATCCGCGCGCACCGGCGAGCCCGGCTTGTTCGGATAGGCGAAGAAGATCACCGGCTTGGTGGTGCCCACCAGGATGATCGTCTCGAAATCCTTCAGCGCGGCGACCGCCTGGTCCACCGGATAGGGGATGCCGTTGATCGGATGCCGCCCGCGCCCGCGCTCGATGCGCCCGTTGCTGCCCTGGGACAGCATGCTCGCCCCGGTCGCCGCACAGATGCGCGCCGCATCGGCCAGCGTGTCCGCCCGCAGCGCGTTGCCGCCCAGCACCAGCAGCGTCTTGCGCCCGTCGCGCAGCAACTGCGCCGCCACCTTCACCGCATGCGGCGTGGTCGCCGGCGCCGGCGGCACCGGAAGCGGCTTGCCGACCACCCCGCCGGGGTTCCAGCAGGTGTCCGACGGCAGGATCAGGGTCGCGATCTGCCCCGGCGAAACCTGCGCCATCTGCGCCGCCACGGCCGCATCGTTGCCCACGTCCTCCGCCCGCATCGCCGTGCGCACCCAGCCCGACACGCCGCGTGCGAAACCCTCGGTATCGGCGGTCAACGGGGCGTCGAGCGGCCGGTGATAGGTCGCCTGGTCGCCGACGCAGTTCACCATCATGGTGCTGGCGCGCCGCCCGTTGTGCAGGTTGGCCAACCCGTTCGCCAGGCCCGGCCCGCAATGCAGCAGCGTCGCGGCCGGCTTGCCGGCGATGCGGGCATAGCCGTCGGCGGCCCCGGTCACCACGCCCTCGAACAGGCCCAGCACGCAGCGCATGCCGGGAATCCGGTCCAGCGCCGCCACGAAGTGCATCTCGGAGGTGCCGGGGTTGGAGAAGCAGGTATCCACCCCGCTGGCCAGCAGCGTGTGCACCAGCGCTTCCGCGCCGTTCATCGCCTGTGTCTTCGTATCCATGGATCGTCCCCTTGCTGGCGCCCGTCGGATGCGCCCCTGTCAGATGCGCCGGAGACTGCGCGCCACCCGCCGCGAAGGCAAGACGGGTCGCCCATCCCGGCAAGCCTATCCAGGCAACGCGCCGACAGGCAATGCGCCGACAGGTCCCGCGGCAACCGGCACCGGAAGCGGCGTCACCAACGCCACGCCCCTCCCGGCCTCCGCCTCCCGCAGCGCGCCGTGCGCCAGGTCCAGCAGCGCCTCGGCCGTGTCTTCCTCGCCCAGCGGCAGCACGCTGCACGCGCCGACATGCGCCACCGGAACCGGCTCGCCCGCCGCGCCCCATTCCGCGGCCAGCGCCTCGAACAGCCGCTCGGCCACGCGCTGCGCACCGATCCGGTCGGTGGTGGGCAGCAGCACGCCGAACAGGTCGCCCTCCATGCGCGCCGCCAGGTCACCCGGCCGCCGCAGCGTGCCGGACAGGAGGCCGCCCAAACGGCGCAGCGCATCCTCCGCTACCGCGCCGCCATGCCGGTCGACGAACGCCGACCAGTCGGACAGCCGCAGCAGCACCAGCGTGATCGGTTCCTGCGACCGGCGCGCCCGGCCAAGCTCCTGCATCAACACCTCGTCGAAGCGGTGCCGATTGGCCAGTCCGGTCTGCCGGTCGGACAGCGCGAGTGCGGCCAAGCGCTGCCGCGCCTCGTCCAGTTCCTGGCGCAGTGCATGCTCGGCGCCGATGTCGCGGCAGGCGAGCAGGAAGCCGCCATCGCCCAGCCGCGTCGCCCGCACCTCCAGCCGCGCCTCCCTGTCATCCCGCCGGCGGGCGACGATCTCGCACGGCTCCACGCGCAGCGCCCCACCGCGCAGCGCCGCCAGCAGCGTCTGACATGCCTCCCACCCCGGCTCGGCGGCCAGGTCGGCATCCACCACCTCGGACGGCGCATAGCCCAGCACCCGCCGCGTCGCCGGCGAGGCATAGATCACCCGCAGCGTGCCATCCAGGCGCAGGAACATCTCCGCCGACGCATCCGCCACTGCCGCGAGATCGCCCTGCTGGCGCAGCCAGGCGGCCGCCGGGCGCAACGTCGCGAGCATCTGCGCCTGCGGCAGCGAATGCCCCGGCAGTCGGGCCATCAGCGCACGGATCGGCCGGACCAAGGCCCGCCGGGCCAGCAGCCACGCCGCCGCGGCACCCACCAGCGCCAGCGCCAGCACGATCAGCCACTGCTCGTTGCGCCGCGCGTCGGCTTCCGCGAGCAGCGGTTCGTAGGGAAGGTCGATCAGCAGGACGGCCCGCGCCGCCAGCCCGCCCCCTTCAGGCACCGGCAGGGCCGCGTGGCCGACCAGCCGCCGCACGCCCTGGGAATCGCGCCCCACCACGGCGCCATCGGCAGCGCCGGCGCGCAGGGCGGCGAGGACACGCGGGAACGCGATGGGCAGCCCCGCCCGTCCGAGATGGTCGGGGGCGGCGGCCAGCACCGTGCCGTCATCGGGATCGACCAGCATCCGCACCGCCTGCTCGCGATGCAGCGGCAGGCTGAGCGGCGGCAGGTGATCCGGCGCCAGCGCCAGCGCCAGCACCGCCTGCACCCCGCCGCCCGACGCCAGGGCGTAGGAGAGCACAAGGCCGGCCTGCGGATCCGCGGTGATCGCGGTGCCGCCGGCCAGCGCCGCGCGGACATGGCCGGCGCCGAATGCCGTCGCCATGCCCCGCCCATGCGGCGCCGTCACCACGCAGGCCGTGCCGGCATCGGGAAAATGCACCGCCAGGGCCGCCACCGCCGCGGGCGCGCCGGCCAGCGCGGGCTGCAGGTCGGCGCACAGCGCACGCGGCCCGGCGGCGGGCATCGGGGCGGCGGCCAGCGCGCGCAGGAAGCGATCCGCCTCACCCAGCACCTCGGCCTCGCGCATGGCGGCCTGGCGGGCGGCATCCTGCAATTCGACTTCGAGCCAGTCGAGCGAGGCATGGCGCGTGGCCTCCGCCGCGACGATCGCATAGGCCAGCAGCGGCAGCAGTGCGACCAGCAGCACCAGCAGCAGCCGCCCGGGCAGCGTCGTGGCGCTGCCGGGCTGCGGCACCGCGGATGGCTGGGCAGGCAACATGGTGGTTGAAGACGACACAGGCCCGCTCCTCCGGTGCGACGGTGGGCCGACAGGGTAGGGGGCAAATCCTCAACCAATCCTTGCCGCCCCAGCGGCATCCGGCCGCCGCGTCAGCGCAGCTGCGGATTGTCGAACACCGGGTTGCGCCGCCGCTCCAGCGCCTCGGCCAGGGCTTCCGCCAGCGAGCGCTTGGCCGCCTCGCCCAGTTCGCGCCCGACCTCCACGCTGGTCCCGCGCGTGCGCAGCAACAGCGCCGGCACCCGGCCCGGCCGTTCCTCCAGCCGCACCGCCATCCAGTCGGCCGGCAGCAGCCGTGTCGTCGTCGCCCCGTCCGGCGAGGTATGCACGATCCGCAGACCCCCGCTGGTCAGCAGCAGCATCTCGCTGGCGCGCGCGGCCCGCATGTGCAGATGGAACAGGTACGCCGCCAGCAGCAGTTCGGCGCCCGCGAACACCCCCACCGGCCAGGCGCCGATCGCCACGAACGCCGCCGCACTTCCGGCGCAGGAGAGCAGCACCACGGCCAGCAGCACCCGCAGCCCGGTCAGCGACAGGCTGCGATGCGGCACGATCACCGCCTCGAACAGCACCGGCTCCGCCTTCGCACCCTCGGGCCCCATGCCCTTCCTCCCGCCGCCCCGCTTGTGCATCGGCCCCGGCGCGGCGACAGTTGCGCCATGCCGAAGCCCAACCCTCCTGGCAAGCCCGCCGCGCCCAAGCCGGCGGGCTCCAAGCCGCCCCGCGCCCGCCGCACGCCGGCGATGCCGCGCGCCGAGGTGGAGAACTTCATCCGCGCGCTGGCCGCCGTCCATCCCGAACCCAGGAGCGAGCTGGAATATTCCAGCCCCTTCACGCTCCTGGTCGCCGTCGTCCTCTCCGCCCAGGCCACCGACGCCTCGGTCAACCGCGCCACCGCCGGGCTGTTCGCCGAGGCGCCGACGCCGGCTGCGATGGTGGCCCTCGGCTTAGATGGGGTGGCGCGCCACATCCGCACCATCGGCCTGTGGCAGGGCAAGGCGAAGAACGTGGTGGAACTCGCCCGCCGGCTGATCGAACAGCATGGCGGGGAGGTGCCGGCCGACCGCGCGGCGCTGGAGGCGCTGCCGGGGGTCGGCCGCAAGACCGCCAGCGTGGTGCTGAACGTGGCCTTCGGCGAGTCCGCGATGGCGGTGGACACCCACATCTTCCGCCTGGGCAACCGCACCGGCGTGGCCCCCGGAAAGAACGAGCGCGCGGTGGAGGACGCCCTGGTCAGGCGCATTCCGCCGGCGCTGCTGCGCGATTCGCACCACTGGCTGATCCTGCACGGCCGCTACGTGTGCAAGGCGCGCCGCCCGGAATGCTGGCGCTGCGTGGCGGCGCAGTGGTGCCGCTACCCCGACAAGACCGCGGCACCCTGAACGGGATTGCCGGCGACGGCGATGCGGGCGGGTTCAACGATCGGTTAAGCAACGTGCCTCAGAGTGCGCCTCCGGCTGCCAAAGGCAGTCGTCGGGGACATTCGAATGGCAGGCAAGCAGGGCGGCAAGGGCCGCGGCATCATCATCAAGAAGGAAGAGGTGATCGAGGGCGGCCACCACGGCGGCGCCTGGAAGGTGGCCTATGCCGACTTCGTCACGGCGATGATGGCCTTCTTCCTGTTGATGTGGCTCCTGAACGCCACCACCGAGGAGCAGCGGCGGGGACTCGCCGACTATTTCACGCCGACCAACGTGCTCAGCCAGGGCTCGTCGGGCAACGGGCGCATCTTCGGTGGCCGCACGCCCTACGAGCGGGGCGAGATGGTCAGCGACCGCGGGGCGCAATCGGTCGTGCCGGGCAAGGCGGAGCAGTCCAACGACCAGGACGACCCCGAATACGACCAGGCGCCCAATGCCAGCACGCGCGGCGCCGCCGAGGACCAGCGCCGGCCGGATGGCAACCAGCCCGAGCCGGGCGGCGGCCAGGGCGAGCGCGCGCGCGACCGGGCCGGGCGGCGCGAGGCCGGTGGCGGCACCTCGGCCACC
>CAMDGX010000172.1 GCA_945897825.1 Asaia bogorensis
CCGCCGCCATCGAGGAAGCCGGCGGCCGCGCCCTGGTGGCCAGCGCAGGCGGGCGCATGGCGGCGGGCCTGGCGCGCAGCGGTGCGCGCCACATCGAACTGCCGCTGGCCTCGCGCGATCCGTGGCGCATCTGGCGCAATGCCGCCGCACTCGAGGAGCTGATCGTGCGCGACCGGGTGGACATCGTGCACGCCCGCTCCCGCGCGCCGGCGTGGTCCGCATGGCTGGCGGCCAAGCGCACCGGGGTGCCGTTCGTCACCACCTATCACGGCGCCTACAACGAGGGCGTGCCGGGCAAGCGCTGGTACAATTCCGTCATGGCGCGCGGCAAGCTGGTGATCGCCATCAGCGGCTTCATCGCCGAGCTGATCCAGCAGCGCCATGGCGTTCCCCCCGCGCGCATCCGCATGATCCCGCGCGGCGTGGATGCCGACATGTTCGACCCCACCCGGGTCAACGGCGACCGCGTGCCGAGGCTCGCCCGCGCCTGGCGGGTGGAGGACGGCCACCCGATCGTGCTGCTGCCCGGCCGCCTCACCCGCTGGAAGGGCCAGGCGGTGCTGATCCACGCCCTCGCCCGCCTGCGCAATTCGGATGCTGTCGTCGTGCTCGCCGGCTCCGACCAGGGGCGACGGGGCTATGCCGAGGAGTTGGCCGCCCTCGCGCGGCGGCTGCGCGTGGAACACCGCGTGCGCATCGTCGGCGGGGTGGACGACATGCCGGCCGCCTACAAGCTGTCGGACATCGTGGTGAATGCCTCGACCGACCCCGAGGCGTTCGGCCGCGTGGTGATCGAGGCGCAGGCGATGGCCCGCCCGGTGATCGCCACCGACCACGGCGGGGCCGTCGAAACCGTGGCCCACGGCGTCACCGGCTGGCGCGTCCGCCCGAACGACCCCGACGAACTGGCCGGCATGCTCGATGCCGTCCTGGCGCAGAGTGCCGCCAAGCGGATGGAGATGGGCACCGAGGCGCGCGCCATGGTCACCTCCCGCTTCACCGTGAAGGCGATGCAGGAGGCCACGCTCGACGTGTATCGGGAAGTGCTGGGGTGAGCCCGGCGGCGCCGCGCCGTGTGCTGGTGGTCCGGCTCGGGGCGCTGGGCGACGTGGTGATGTCGTTCCCCGCCTTCGCGGCGATCCGCGCGCATCATCCGCAAGCGGAAATCACGCTGCTGACCACCCGCCCCTACGCCGCCCTGGCCAAGGCGGCCCCGTGGTTCGACCATGTGGCGATCGACGAGCGGCCCGCCTGGTGGAACCTGCCCGCCCTGCTGCGGCTGCGGGCCAAGCTGCGCGGGTTCGACATGACCTACGACCTGCAGACCTCCGGCCGCTCCTCCTGGTATTTCCACTTGGCTGGTCGTCCGCCCTGGTCTGGCATCGCGCACGGCTGCTCGCATCCGCAGACCGGGCCGGCGCGCGAGCGCATGCACACGCTGGAACGCCAGCGCGACCAGCTCGAGCGGGCCGGCATCGCCGCGTTCCCCCCGCCCGACCTCGCCTTCCTCACCAGCCGGCCGCTGCCTCCCCTGCCCGACCGCTTCGCCCTGCTGGTGCCGGGCGCCTCCGCCCACCGGCCCGGCAAGCGCTGGCCGGCCGAGCGCTACGGCGAGCTGGCCGCCGTGCTGGCGGCGCGCGGGCTGACGCCGGTGGTGACCGGCGCGCCCAATGAGGCCCCGCTCGCCGCCACCATCCGCGCCGCCTGCCCCGCCGCCATCGACCTCACCGACCGCTCGCCGCTGATCGACGTGTTCGCCCTGGCCGCCCGCGCCGCCGTCACGATCGGCAACGACACCGGCCCCACCCACATCGCCGCCGCCACCGGCTGCCCGACCATCGTGCTGTTCTCCCACGAGAGCGACCCGGCCATGACCGCCCCGCGCGGCCCCGGCGGCGCCTGGCCGACCGTGATCCGCGTGCCCGTGCTGGCCGACCTGCCGGTGGCGAGGGTTGCAGCGGAGTTGCCCTAGCGCCATACAAGGCGCCCTTTTTGCCCCCAGGAGAGCGACCCATGCCCGCCATCACGCTGCCCGACAACTCCGTGCGCCAGTTCGATGCGCCGGTGACGGGCACTACCGTGGCGGCGGCGATCGGCCCGGGGCTGGCAAAGGCCGCGCTGGCCATGAAGCTCGACGGCAAGCTGGTCGACCTCTCCACGGTCATCGAGCAGGATGCCCGCATCGTCTTCGTCACGCGCCGCGACGAGGATGCGCTCGAACTCATCCGCCACGACTGTGCCCATGTGCTGGCCGAGGCAGTGCAGGAGCTGTTTCCCGGCACGCAGGTGACGATCGGCCCCTCGATCGAGAACGGCTTCTACTACGACTTCGCCCGCAACGAGCCGTTCACCACGGAGGACTTCGCCGCCATCGAGGCGAAGATGCGCGAGATCATCGCCCGCAACGCCGCCTTCGAGCGCAGCGTGATCGACCGGAACGACGGCATCGCCTTCTTCGAGGCCAAGGGCGAGAAATACAAGGCCGAGCTGATCCGCGACCTGCCGAACGCCGAGGTCATCACCCTGTATCGCCAGGGCGACTGGATCGACCTCTGCCGCGGCCCGCACATGCGCAGCACCGGCGACATCGGCTCGGCGTTCAAGCTGATGAAGGTGGCCGGCGCCTACTGGCGCGGTGACCACCGCAACCCGATGCTCAGCCGCATCTACGGCACCGCCTGGCGCGACCAGAAGGAGCTGGATGCCTACCTGCACATGCTGGAGGAGGCGGAGAAGCGCGACCACCGCCGCATCGGCAAAGATATGGGCCTGTTCCACCTCCAGGAGGAGGCGGTCGGCAGCATCTTCTGGCACCCCAAGGGCTGGAAGCTCTACCGCACCTGCGAGGACTACATGCGCCGGCGGATCGCCGAGGACGGCTACCTGGAGGTGAAGACGCCCCAGCTGGTCGACCGCGTGCTGTGGGAGAAATCCGGCCACTGGGAGAAATACCGCGAGCACATGTTCCTCGCCCGGGTGGACGAGGAGGACAAGACCCTCGCGCTCAAGCCGATGAACTGCCCCGGCGCGGTGATGATCTTCAACCAGGGCATCCGCTCCTACCGGGAGCTGCCGCTGCGCCTGGCCGAATTCGGCGCCTGCCACCGCTACGAGCCCTCCGGCGCGCTGCACGGCATCATGCGCGTGCGCAGCTTCCTGCAGGACGACGCGCACATCTTCTGCACCGAGGACCAGATCGCGTCCGAGACGGTGCGCTTCGTCGAGCTGTTGTCCTCGGTCTATGCCGATTTCGGCTTCCCCGAATTCCGCGTGAAGTTCGCCGACCGCCCGCCGACTCGCGCCGGCGCCGATTCGGTGTGGGACAAGGCCGAGTCATCGCTCAAGGAAGCCTGCGCGACGGCCGGCGTCGCCTATGAGATGAACCCCGGCGAGGGCGCCTTCTACGGCCCGAAGCTGGAATTCGTCCTGCGCGACGCGATCGGCCGCGACTGGCAATGCGGCACGCTCCAGCTCGACTTCGTGCTGCCGGAGCGGCTGGACGCCGAATACGTCGCCGAGGACGGCAGCCGCAAGCGCCCGGTGATGCTCCACCGCGTCATCTTCGGCAGCATGGAGCGCTTCCTCGGCATCCTGATCGAGCAGTATGCCGGCCGCTTCCCGCTCTGGCTGTCCCCGGTGCAGGTGGCGGTGGCCACCATCGTGTCCGACGCCGACGACTACGCGACCGAAGTCGCCGAAACCCTGCGCCGCGCCGGGCTGTCGGTGAAGCTCGACCTGTCGAACCAGAAGATCAACGCCAAGGTGCGCGAGCACAGCGTGCAGCACGTGCCGGTGATCGCGGTCGTCGGCCGCAAGGAGGCGGAACAGCGCACCGTCGCCCTGCGCCGCCTAGGCGGCGACGCCCAGGAGGTGCTGCCGCTGGCCGAAGCCGTCACCCGCCTGGCCGCCGAGGGCACCCCGCCCGACCTGCGCCGGACCGCTGCCGCAGAGTAACCTTGAAAACCCGAGCCACCGGCCGCAACATAGAGCGGTGCGGAACGGTGGCCTCAGAACCGCCGACCCGACGGAACGTCAACTGCCACAGGAGAATACCATAGCCCGAGGACCCATGCCCGCACCGCCCAACCGCGACGGGCCCCGCGTGAACGAGGATATCCGCGTCCCCCAGGTGCGACTGATCGACCAGGACGGCGAGATGCTGGGCGTCATGACCGCCCGCGAGGCGATCCAGCGCGCCTACGCCGTCGGCCTCGACCTGCTCGAGATCAGCCCGAACGCCGAGCCGCCCGTCTGCAAGATCCTCGACTTCGGCAAGTTCAAATATGAACAGCAGAAGAAGAAGAACGAGGCGAAGAAGCGGCAGAAGGTGATCGAGATCAAGGAGATCAAGGTCCGGCCGAACATCGACGAGAACGACTACCAGGTGAAGCTGCGCGCGATGAAGGCCTTCATCGAGGAAGGCGACAAGGTGAAGGTCACCCTGCGCTTCCGCGGCCGCGAGATGGCGCACCAGGACATCGGCGTGAAGGTGCTCGAACGCATCCGCGCCGACATGGATGTCGCCACCAAGGTCGAGCAGATGCCGAAGATGGAAAACCGCCAGATGGTGATGGTGCTGACGCCGCGCTGAGGCGTCCCGCCACCGGACTGAACGATGGCCGGGGAGCGATCCCCGGCCATTTGCGTTCCTAGAGCAATATCCGACCGGATGGATTCATCCGGTCGGAAGATTTGCGTTCTCAATCAAGAACCTACAGCCGCGTGCCCGCGAAGCGCGAGCTGTTCGAGCCCGGGATCTCGAACAGGTGCGGCCCCAGGTCGGCCAGCGTGTTCACCCCGATATTGGCCATCGCCGTCAGCGTCTCGTTGCGCATGATCGTCAGCGCCTTGCTCGCCCCCGCCTCGCCGGCCACCGCCACGCCATAGAGCGTGTTGCGCCCGCACAGAACCGCCTTGGCGCCCATCGACAGCGCCTTCACGATATCGGTGCCACGCCGGATGCCGCTGTCGAACAGCACCGTCGTCTTGTGCCCCACCTCGGCGACGATGCTCGGCAGCATGTCGATCGAAGCCACGGAAATATCGAGATTCCGCCCGCCGTGGTTCGACACCACGATCCCGTCCGCGCCGCGTTCGACCGCGATGCGCGCATCCTCGGGATGCATGATGCCTTTGACGATCAGCGGCCCGCGCCAGCGATCACGCAGCCGGTTCACGTCGTCCCACGACAACTCCTCGGTATGGCGCACCCGGTCGCCCAGCGGGCTCTGGGTGATCGGCGTGCGGAACTCCTCCGGGTAGTTCTCGAACCGCGGCAGCCCGCCATTCTTCATCACGTATTTGCCAACGGTCCCGAACAGCCAGTGCGGCGCCAGCGTCATGTCGATCAACGACTTCAACGTCGGCTTGTAGGGGAATGAAAAACCGTTGGCCTTGTTGTAGGTGCGGTTGGGCGACACCGGCGTGTCCATCGTCAGGAACAGCGCCTCGAAGCCGTTGTTCTGCGCCCGGTCCACCAGCTGCATCGACAGCTCGCGGTCCTTCCACAGGTAGAGCTGCATGAAGTTGCGCCCGTTCGGCACCTCGCGCGCGATCTTCTCCACCGAGGTCTGGGCACCCGTGGCCAGCGTGTAGGGAATACCCGCCTTGGCCGCCGCCTTGGCCAGCGCCAGCTCGCCCTCATAGGCCACCAGCCCGGCGGTGCCGGTCGGCGCGATGATGTAGGGCATGGTGATCGGCTTGCCGAACAGCTCCAGCGAGATGTCCCGCCGGCTGACATACTCGGGGAAGCGCGGCACCACCTTCAGCCGGTCCAGTGCGGCGCGGTTCTCGTCCAGCAGCTTGTCGTCCTCGCTGCCGCGGTCGACGTATTC
>CAMDGX010000173.1 GCA_945897825.1 Asaia bogorensis
CCCCCATCGCCAAAAACCCCGCCATCGAGGCGCCGGCCACCGCGGTGCGCGACCACCCCTCGGCCGCCTCCAGCGGGGCGACGAACACCCCCAGCGCCATCATCGAGCCCATGCCCACAAGCGTGATGGCAATCCCAGCGGCGACGATCACCCAGCCGTAGTCCCGGTCCATCACGGTGCTCCAAGGAAGAAAGAATCTTCTTTTTCTGAAGAAAAAGAAGCAAAAAGACTTTTATCCATACAAGGTGGAGGGGCCTCGCCTCCCCGACGCGGTGTGAAACACGGCCAAGTCGGGAAAGTTTTTTGGTTCTTTTTTTCAAAAAAGAACATCTTCCTTTACCTCCAGCAACCCCGCCACATACCGCCGCAGATGCCCGATCTGCTCGCGAATGATCTCCGCCGAGCCCGCGGCCTTGGCCATCACGAACGCGCCTTGCAGCACCGTCTGGGTGAACCGCGCCACGCTCGCCGCGTCCCAGTCCGCGCCCGCCGGCCGCGCCGCCTCGAGGTCGGCCACCAGCGTCGCGGCGTGGTCGGCGATCACCGTCCCGCAGGCCTCGCGCAGCGCCGGATGGCTCGCCCAGGTTTCCTGCACCAGCGTGCCGACGAAGCAGGTGCAGGCGCCGAGGTCGTCGGCCAGTAGCGCCGCGCGGAAATCGATGTAGGCCAGCACGCGCGCGGCCGGGTCGGCGGGCGCGTGATAGGGGCCGGCGGCGAACAGCGCGCCGGTCATCTCCCCCCAATGCGCCGCGGCGGCCAGGCCGAGCGCTTCCTTGCTGCGGAAATGGTGGAAGAAGCTCCCCTTGGTCACGCCCGCCTCGGCGCACAGCGCATCGACCGAGGTGGCGCTCCACCCCTGCCGGCGCACCAGGCGCAGGGCGGCCTGGAGCAGGCGGGTGCGGGCATCCGGGGGCGCGACGTCGTCCATGCATGGCACCATACCGACTGGTTGGTATGGTCACAAGCTGAATCTCGCCCTCCCCACCCTGCTGCGGCGCGGGCAAAATAAACCCCGGTGGCCCGATGTAATCGCAACTCTGATCCCCATATTCTGCAAATCGCCGGAAATCCTCCGACGATTTGGCGGCGTATCGCCCGCGCGCCGCATGGAGTTCCACCAATGAAAATTCCTGTCTGGACGATGCCGGCGATTTACAGCGCGGCAGCCGGAGCGGTGGTGATGGCCATCGTGGGCTTCAACTACATGGGCTGGACCAGCCGCGGCACCGCCCAGCGCATGGCGCAGGACGAGGCCAGCACCGCCGTCGTCGCCGCCCTGCTGCCGCTCTGCGTCGCCAAGGCCCGCGAGGACGCCGACCCCGCGCGCCTCGTCAAGCTGCGCGGCGAAACCTCGTCCTACAGCCGCAGCGAACAGGTCCGCGCCGCCGGCTGGGCTACCCTGCCGGGCATGTCCGGCCCCAATTCCAACCTCGCAACCGCCTGCTCCGAGCGCCTCATCACCGCCACCGCCGGCGGCTGAGCATGTACACCGCCCGCCCTGAGCTGGGCACCAAGCGCGTCTGCGCCGCCTGCGCGGTCCGCTTCTACGACCTCGGCCGCGCCCCCGCGCGCTGCCCCGCCTGCGGCACCGACCAGCCGCCGCCGCGCGCGCGCACGCTCGCCGTGCCGCGTGCCCCCGGCAACCGCTGGACCACCCGCCCCGCCGCCATCGCCGCCGCCGTCGTCCAGGCCGATGCCGCCGATGACGACGCCGTTCCCCTGCTCGACGCCGCCGATTCCGACGACGAGGATGCCGACGATGTCGAGGAAGTCGACACCAAGGCCGACGACGAGGACACCTGACGCGCCGGCCCGTCCTGTGCCAGGGTGCCCGCCATGACCCAGTACGTGCTCGTCCGCCACAGCGCCTACGCCCTGGCCGCCAATCCCGCCTTCGAGGAGGCGCTGGAAACCGCTGAAGTCGACACGGTCCGCGCCTATGCGGTCCGTGCCGTCGGCGCCACGCTCTACCCCAGCCGCGAGGCAGCCGAAGCGGCCATCCCCGGCGCGCGCGGCTACTTCTCCCACGTGCGCATCGGCGGCGCCGAGGTGTTCGTGCAGCAGAAGTAAGGCGAGGGCTCTGCCCTCGACCCGCTGGGGCCGGCGGCCCCAGACCCCATTCACTCTCTGCGCTGCTGGCGCCGCGCGATGGTCTCGCCTATCGTTGCGCATCCCGCCACGGACCCGCCCGCGTGCCGAAACAGATCACCCAGTACCGCGTCTTCATCGGCTCCCCCGGCGGTGTCGAGGAGGTACGCGAACGCTTCCGCGACGTGCTGCACGCCTATACCCAATCCGATTGCGACCGTCGCGGCGTGCATTTCCACCCGGTCGGCTGGGAAGCCACCCTCGGCGGCGTCGGCCGGCCCCAGGCGCTGATCAATAAGGACCTCGAAAGCTGCGACTTCGCCGTCTTCGTGCTGCACGACCGCTGGGGCTCGACCACCGGCAACGGCTATACCTCCGGCTTCCACGAGGAATGGGAGCTGGCCGAGGCGCTCAACAAGCGCGGCGCGATGCGCCGCTTCGTGCTGCTGGTGAAGCCGATCGACCCGTCCCGCCGCGGCGATCCCGGCCCGCAACTGCAACAGGTGCTGGACTTCCAGCAGCGCATCCAAGCCGAGAAGCGCCACCTCTACCAGACCTTCACCGACACCGCCGCCTTCGAGGCCGCCCTGCGCCACCACCTCGCCGACTGGCTCCACCAGCACGAACGCCCCGCCGACCTCGCCACCGGCACACCGCCCGCCGCCACGCCATCGGCGCCGCCATCCGAACCCGGCTTCGACTATTGGATGCAGGAGGCCGAGCGGCTGGACGCCGCGAGTCCGCCGCAACACGCTGACGTCCTGTTCTGCGCCACCAAGGCGATCGCCGCCGCCACCGACGACGCCGAATGGGCGCGTGCAACAAATTTTGTTTCCGTCAAGCGCCATCTGCTCGGCGAACTCGAAGCAGGACTCTCGGGCTATGACGCGATCATCGCTCGACTGACCGACAAGCCAGCGCCGGATGCTCGCCGCTTCCACGCCCGCGCGCTGCGAAACAAGGGCGTCGCGCTCAGCGCGCTGGGGCGCGACGCCGACGCACTCGCCGCCTATGACGACCTGATCGCCCGCTTCGCCAACGACCCCGCGCCCGCCCTGCGCGAACAAGTGGCCATGGCGCTGTTCAGCAAGGGCGTCAGGCTCGGCGCGCCGGGGCGCGGCGCGGAGGAACTCGCCGCCTATGACGACCTGCTCGCCCGCTTCGCCAACGACCCCGCACCCGCCCTGCGCGAACAGGTGGCCAAGGCGCTGGTCAACAAGGGCTTCAGGCTCGGCGCACTGGGGCGCGGCGCGGAGGCACTCGCCGCCTTTGACGACCTGCTCGCCCGCTTCGCCGACGACCCCGCGCCCGCCCTGCGCGAACCGGTGGCCACGGCGCTGTTCAACACGGGCGTCGCGCTCGGCGCGCTGGGGCGCGGCGCGGAGGCACGCGCCGCCCATGACGACCTGCTCGCCCGTTTCGCCGACGACCCCACACCGGCCATCCAGGCGATCGTCGAAGACGCGCGAAAGCGCCGGAACCCGCCCTGACTCCACCTTCCCCGCCCCCCCCACCAATGCCAAACTCCCTCCGACCCCAGGGAGCGCCACCGATGTCCACCGAAGCCCAGATCACCGCATGGCTCGCCAGCCAGCAGCAGGCCATGATCGACCTGCTGCGCCAGACCGTGGACATCGACAGCGGCAGCTACAACAAACCCGGCATCGATGCCGTGGGTGCGGCCATCGAGGCTTGGCTCGCCACCCAGGACATCCCCACCGAGCGCGTGGCCCAATCGAAGCACGGCGACTGCATCCGCGCCCTGGTCGGCGCCGAGCCGGCCTCCGGCTCCCTCACCAACGCGCCGACCAACATCGTGCTGATGGGCCATCGCGACACGGTGTTCCCCGACGGCGAAACCCAGCGCCGCCCCTTCACCATCAAGGACGGCATCGCCTACGGCCCGGGCGTGGCCGACATGAAGGCCGGCCTGGTGATGAACGCCTTCGTGCTCGCCGCCTTCCGCAAGTTCGGCGGCGCCCCGGCCCCGCTGGTCGGCCTGTTCACCGGCGACGAGGAGATCGGCTCCCCCGAAGGCCGCCCGGTGATCGAGGCCGAGGCGCGCCGCGCCCGCGTGGTGTTCAATTCCGAGCCCGGCCGCGTCTCCGGCAACGTCGTCACCGGCCGCAAGGGCGGCGTGTTCAGTGCCTTCCGCATCACCGGCAAGGCGGCCCACAGCGGCGGCAACTTCCAGGACGGCATCAGCGCCATCGGCGAACTGGCCCAGAAGATCACCGCGATCCACGCGCTCACCGACCTCGAGCGCGGCATCACGCTGAATGTCGGCCTCGTCAGCGGCGGCCAGAGCGTCAACACCGTCGCCCCCTGGGCCGAGGGCCAGATCGACCTGCGCTACGTCACCCCCGCCGACCGCGACGAGATCATGGGCAAGATCGAGGCGATCATGGCGCGCAGCTTCATCCCCGGCACCAAGGCGGAGCTGACCATCAAGGGCGAGTTCCTGCCGCTCAACCAGACCCCCACGGCGAAGAAGCTGTTCGAGCTCTACGTGCAATCCGCCGCCGATACCGGCTTCGCCACCGACGGCGAGTTCACCGGCGGCTGCGCCGACAGCGGCTTCACCGCGGCCGTCGGCGCGCCGACCATCTGCGCCGTGGGCCCGGTCGGCGGCAAGGCGCACAGCCCGGACGAGTTCCTGCGCGTCGACAGCCTGGTGCCGCGCGCCCAGGCCATGGCGCGCGCCATCCTGCGGCTGGAACAGGCGGGGCTGTAGCCGGTCCCAGCGCCATGGCCGACAGTCCCCTGCTGGCGCTGGCCGATGCCAGCCTGCCCATCTTTGCCGCGCTGATCTTCGCGCTGCTCTTCGTCGCGATGGAGGCCGCCTACCGCATCGGCCTGCGCTGCACCGAACAGGGCGAGGGCGTGCGCACCACCACCGGCATCGTCACCGGCGGCATGCTCGCCCTCTTCGCCTTCCTGCTCTCCATCATGTTCTCGATGGCCTCCGACCGCTACGAACAGCGCCGCCATTCCGTCCTGGAGGAGGCCAACGCCCTCGGCACCGCCTGGCTGCGCGCCGATCTGCTCGGCCCCGAGACCGCGCTGCGCCTGCGCGCCCTGATGCGCGACTACACCGGGCTGCGCATCGAAGCCATCTCCGGCACCGCCGACTGGCCGCGCACCGGCGCACTCCAGGACGCGATGTGGCGCGAGGCCGCCGGCGCCGCCATGCGAACCCCCGGCCCCCTCGCCGCCCAGACCATCGCCGCGCTGAACCAGGTGATCGACATGGCCACCACCAGCCGGCGCAATTTCCGCCACGGCGTGCCCGCCCATGTCCTGCGCCTCGTCGTCGCCATCGCCATCCTCTCCGCAGCCGCGATGGGCTTCCAGTTCGGCCTGCACCGCCACCGCCAGATCGGCGTGATCCTGCTGCTGCTGTTCACCTGGTCGGTCGGGCTGGTGCTGGTGGTGGATATCGACTCGTCGCGCTCCGGCAGCGTGCGCGTCGATCCCGCCCCGTTGGTCTGGACGCTGGAGAGCTGGGGCTCGCCCTGACGCCGGCCGGGCGGCGCCTCAGCCCGAAGCCGCCTTCTTCGGGTCTCGCCCCAGCTCCGGCATCGCCGCCGCGTCCGGCCCCACCCGGGCCCGCGGCGCCTCGTCCGGCGCGCCATCCGCCAGTCCCGCGCGCAGCCGCCGATGCAGCGCCGGGAACGCCGCCCCCCGCCCCGCGCCCCACACCCGCGCCCCCCCCCGCAGCCCC
>CAMDGX010000174.1 GCA_945897825.1 Asaia bogorensis
CCGCTCGGCGACGACCTGGAGCTGGAAGCGGTCGAGCGCTTCTTCGGCGACTCCGCCAAGGGCCTCGCCATGTCCTCCACCAAGTCCGCCACCGGCCATCTCCTCGGCGCCGCCGGCGCGATCGAGGCGATCTTCTCGATCCTGGCCGTGCGCGACAACGTCGCCCCGCCCACCCTGAACCTGGACAACCCCAGCCGGGAGAGCGTGATCGACCGCGTCGCCAACCAGGCCCAGCCGCGCCGGATCGAGATGGCGCTGTCCAACAGCTTCGGCTTCGGCGGCACCAACGCCAGCATCATCTTCAAGCGCGCCGCCTGACCAAACTGGATTGATCCTGGGCGGCCCTGGCGCGTTGGCCCGGATGCGGATCGGGCGCTCGGTTTTGGCGGCGATGGCGCTGGTGGTGCTGCTCGGCACCGCCGGCCTCCTCGCCGCGTGGCAGGGCCTGGCCTACCTGAACGCCCCCGGCCCCCTGGCCGAGCCCCGCGCCGTCGTCATCCCGCGCGGCAGCCCGGTCCGCCTCGGCGAGGTGCTGGCCGAGGAGGGCGTCATCCGCCACCCCGTCGCCCTGCGCATCGCAGCCCAGCTCACCACCGGCGAAGGCCCGCTGCGCGCCGGTGAATTCCTCTTCCCCGCCGCCGCCAGCCTGCGCGACGTGCTGACCGTCCTGCGCACCGCGCGCCCCGTGCAGCACCGCCTCACCATCCCCGAGGGCCTCACCGCCGCGGCCATCGCCGTGCTGGTCGAACGCGCCGAAACCCTGGCCGGCGACCCCGTGGTCCCGCCGGAGGGCATGGTCCTGCCCGACACCTACCTGCACGAACGCGGCACCCCCCGCGCCGCCGTGCTCGACCGCGCCACCCGCGCGATGGACCGCGCCCTGGCCGAGGCCTGGGCCAGCCGCGCCGACGGCCTGCCGCTCGCCTCGCCGCAGGAAATGCTGGTCCTGGCCAGCATCGTCGAGCGCGAAACCGGCCGCTCCGACGAACGCGCCCGCGTCGCCCAGGTCTTCATCAACCGCCTCAGGCGCGGCATGCGCCTGCAATCCGACCCCACGGTCGTCTATGCCGCCAGCGGCGGGGCAGGGGTGCTGGACCGCCCGATCAGCCGCGCTGACCTCGACGCCCAGCACCCCTACAACACCTACCGCATCCCCGCCCTGCCGCCCGGCCCGATCGCCAGCCCCGGCGCCGCCTCCCTCGCAGCCGTCGCGCGCCCGGCCGGCGGCGACGACCTCTACTTCGTCGCCGACGGTACCGGCGGCCACGCTTTCGCCAAAACCCTGGAGGAGCACAACCGCAACGTCGCCCGCTGGCGCGCGCTGTCGCGGTAGCGCCCCCCGTGAGCTAGAACTTCCAGCCCACGCCCACGCCCAGCACCAGCGGGTTGAGCGCCGTCTTCGCCCGCACCGCCCCGCCCAGCACCTTGGCGTTGGTCGACAGGAAGATCTGCTTCACGTCCACGTTCAGATACATCTTGTCGCTCAGCGCATAGTCGAACCCGGCCTGCAGCGCATACCCGACATTGCTCGACAGCTTCAGGTTGCCCAGCCCCGCCGCCGCCTCCGAGCCGTAGAACAGCGTGTAGTTCAGGCCCGCGCCCAGATAGGGGCTGAACGCCTGCTTCGGCATGAAGTGGTACTGCACCGTCAGCGTCGGCGGCAGCACCCAGGTGGACCCCACCTTCACATCGCCCAGCGCCGTCCCCTTCGCCTTGATGTTGTGCCGCGTCGTCGACGCGATCAGCTCCAGCGCGATGTTGTCGGTCAGGAAGTAGCTCAGGTCCAGTTCCGGCATGAAGCCGGCATTGGTCGAAACCTTGCCGCCGATCGAGGTCGAGCTGGTCGAATCCAGCGGCACCACGCCGATCAGCCGCCCGCGCACCATGATGTCCCCGGCCGACTTCCCGGCACCGGACTGGGCCAGCGCAGGGCCACCCACGGCAGCAAGGCCCGCCAGAACGCTGGCGGCAAGCAGGACTTTACGCATCGAAAGTCTCCTGTGGCGCGCACACCACGGTGCGCGATTGGGTCAACAGGGCAACAATGCGCCGTCCCGGCCGCGCCGGATTTGATCGAGATCAAGCCCCGGCGTCACCGCGCCGGCGTTTGGTACACCAGCGTGCGGAACAGCCGGAACAGATGGTCGAACTGGTTGCGCTGGTTCACCATCAGCACCGCCACCATCTCCCGCGCCGGATCGACCACGAACTGCGTGCCGAACGCCCCGCCCCCGTCGAAATCCCCCGCACTGCCCGGCATCGCATTCACCCCGGCCCCCAGCCGCACCGAGAACCCCAGCCCGAACCCGCGCCCCTCCCCCAGCAGATACTGCCCGCTCGCGCTGTCATGCGGAATCCGCCCCAGATGGTCGCTCGTCATGTGCGCCACCGTCCCCGCGCCCAGAACCCGCACCCCGTCCAGGATCCCCCCCGCCAGCATCGCCTGCCCGAACCGCAGGTAATCCCCCGCCGTCCCGAGCAACCCCGTGCTCCCCCCGATCCGCACCGCCGCCACCGTCCCGTCCTGGTGCGCCGGCAACGCCCCGGTCAGCGGATCAACCCGCGGCTGCGCCAACCGCCCATGATCCTTCGCCGCCACCGCGAACCCGGTATCCGCCATCCGCCACGGCCCCGTCACCTCCCGCGCCACGAACCGATCGAACGCCTGGCCCGACACCACCTCCACCACCCGCGCCAAAACGTCGGTGGCGATCGAATCCTCCCACCTCGCCCCCGGCTGGCGCACCAGCGGCAGCTTCGCCAGCGCCTCCATCGCCTCGCCCAGCGGCCGCTCCGCCGCCTGAACCCCCGCCTCGGCATACATCCGCCCCACCGGCGTATCCGGATACAGCACCCCGTCCGTCATCCCCGCCGTGTGCCGCAGCAGATCCTGCACCGTGATCGGCCGCCGCGCCCGCTCGAACGAAAGCTCGACCGCCTCGCTCTCCCCCACCCGCGCCTCGACCGCCACCCGCATCTCGCGAAACGCCGGCAGATGCGCCGCCACCGGATCGGTCAGCTTCAACCGCCCCCGCTCCACCAGCACCATCGCCGCCACCGACGCCACCGGCCGTGTCATCCCCGCCAACGGAAAGATCGCATCCGTCCGCAGCGCCTCCGCCTGCCCGCCGTCGCGAAACCCCACCGCCCGCAACCACCCCAGCTTGCCCTGCCGCGCGATCCCCAGCACCGCCCCGTTGATCCGCCCCTGCGCCACCGTCGCCGACAACACCTCCGTCACCTGCGCCAGCCGCTGCGCCGACAACCCGATGCTCTCCGGCGCCGCCACCGGCAACGGCCCCGCCGGAACCGCCGGCGCCCGCACCTGCTGCGCCGACACCCCGGCCCCACTCACCAGCGCCGCCGCCGCCCCCAAAACCCCACGCCGCAACATCGCCGCCCTCCCATGGTCCAAGCCGGAAGGCCAGGGCTCTGCCCTGGACCCGCAAAGGGCCGGCGGCCCTTTGATCCAATACTTTAAGAAATAAGGTCCAGGGGCTTGGCCCCTGGTGGGTCTGGGCGAAGCCCAGCCTTACTTGCTGTCTTGCTCCCCCCGCCGCCACGCGAATGTCAATTCATGCTTATTATGAAACAAGTGCATCACCCGCCCCCCCGGAATCGCCGCGAACGCCGCCGCCGCCTCGTGGTCCGTCTCGCCCTGGAACTTGATCGTGCACACGATCCGCCCCGCCAGCCCTGACTCCACCCACCGCCGCACCATCTCCAGCAGCGGCCCGGGATAGGCGATCACATCGCTGAACACCCAGTCCACCCGCTCCGGCACCACCGCGAACGCGCTGCCCTGCCGGAACGACACCCCCGGCATCGCCGCCACCCGGTCCTCCAGCGGCGACCGGTCCACCGCCACCACCGACGCCCCCAGCCTTGCGATCGCCCAGGTCCACCCCCCTGGCGACGCCCCGAGATCCAGGCACGTCTCCCCCGGCCCCGGATGCGCCCCGATCCGCGTGCACGCCTCCCACAGCTTCAGATACGCCCGGCTCGGCGGCCCCACGCGGTCCTCCTCGAACCGGCACTCGCCATTGACGAACGGCGAGCTCTTGGTCGGGCTCGCCAGCATCCGTCCCGGCGCCAGCAGCGTCCACGCCCCCAGGTGCCCCGTCGGCGCCGGCTCCGGAAACACCAACGCCCGCGCCTTCACCGGCGGCAACCGCTCGGCGATCAGCGCCATCCGCCGATGATGCAGCACGCCATACGCCCCCCAGTTGCGCTGCATCCCCCGCAGCGCGTCCGAAGCCGCCTTCACCGACGAAACCTCGATCTCCCTGGCGTCGGTCCACACATCCAGCGCCCAGGCGCTCGCCACCGGCGGATCGGGCGACAGCGCCAGCCGCCCATGCCACGCCGTGACGTTCACCCCCGCCCGGCGCAGCTCCTCGCCCAGAACCTCCTCCAGCCCCTCCGCCGCCAGATACGCGCTGGCGATCACCTGCCGCGCTTCCGGAACGCCGACACGAACAGCATCGCCCACCCGATCATCAGCATCACCCCCCCGAACGGCGCCACGTTGCTCACCGGCAGCCCGCCCGCGAACACCCGCGCATAAACCGCCCCGCAGAAGAACAGCAGCCCGAGCGTGAAGAACGTCCCGGCGAAGTTGCACCACCGCCCGCCCCGCACCGCGCAAACCAGCAGCACGATCGCGTGCCACCCCTGCATCTGCACCGCGTCGCGCAGCGCCGCCGCCGCCGCCGCATCCAGCTTCATGTGCGCCGCCACCGCCGACAGCGCCACCGCCCCAAGCCCCGCCAGGGCGCCGAGGCCAAACCACAACCGTTCCATCGGGCAAGATTACCGCCCGCGCCCCTGTTCCGCCATGCGCCGCCCGTATAGACTCCGCCAAATGCCCCGCGGTGACCTCTTCCCCGAGATCGGACCCTTCCAGACCGGCTTCCTGCCGCTGTCCGACGGCCACACCATGTACTGGGAACAGGTCGGCAACCCGCGCGGCGTGCCCGTCCTCTTCCTCCATGGCGGCCCCGGCGCCGGCGCCGGCATCATCCACCGCCGCTTCTTCGACCCCGGCTTCTGGCGCGTGGTGATCTTCGACCAGCGCGGCGCCGGCCGCTCCCGCCCGATGGGCAGCCTCGCCGCCAACACCACCCCCCACCTCGTCGAAGACATCGAAACCCTCCGCCGCCACCTCGGCGTCGAGAAGTTCCTCCTGTTCGGCGGCTCCTGGGGCTCCACCCTCGCCCTGGCCTACGCCCAGGCCCACCCCGAGCGCGTCTCCGGCTGCGTCCTGCGCGGCATCTTCCTCGGCCGTCGCGCCGAGGTGGACTGGTTCATGCACGGCCTGGCCGCCGTCTTCCCCGAGGCCCACGCCGCCTTCGCCGGCTACATCCCGCCGGAGGAGCGCACCGACCTGCTCGGCGCCTACCTGCGCCGCCTCAACCACCCGGACTCCTCGGTCCACATGCCCGCCGCCCGCGCCTGGTCGATCTACGAAGGCTCCTGCAGCACCCTGCTCCCCAGCCCCGACACCGTCGCCAGCTTCGCCCAGGACCGCACCGCCCTGGGCCTCGCGCGCATCGAGGCGCACTACTTCGCCCACGATCTCTTCCTGCCCGAAGGCGGCCTGCTCGCCCACATGCACCGCATCGCCACCATCCCGGCCGATATCGTCCAAGGCCGCTACGACATGGTCTGCCCGCCCGTGAGCGCCTTCGACCTCGCCGCCGCCTGGCCCTCCGCCCGCCTGACCGTGATCCCCGACGCCGGCCACTCGGCCCTGGAGCCCGGC
>CAMDGX010000175.1 GCA_945897825.1 Asaia bogorensis
GCCAGCACCGCCCAGGCGATCGGATACTGCACCACCGAGGCGGCGAACGCCGCCGGAACCAGCGCCCGGATCGTCCGCGCCCAGCGCAGCTCATGGCTCAGCAGCGCACCCAACCCATCCTCCGCCACCGTCGTGGTCGGCACCGTCGCCGCCAGCGCCACCCCCAGTCCGCGCGCCCGCACTAGCCGCCCCAGCTCGTTATCATCCGCCAGATGCGCCGACAGCGCCGGCACCCCGCCCACCGCCGCCAGCGTGTCGGCCCGCAGCGCCATCGTCGCCCCCAGGCAATCCTGCCGCCCCATCGCGCGGGCCAACAGCGCCCCCGGCAGGAACCCATGCGTGATCGCCGTGCAGCCCAGCCGCGCCACCCAGCCCGCATGCGCCGCCCGCCCGGCATACACCGCCGTCACCAGCCCGACCCCCGGCACCGCCAGCGCCGCCACCACCCGGCGCAGCCAGTCCGGTGCCGCATGGATGTCGCTGTCGGCGATCACCACAACGGCGTCGGGCGCCAGCCCCGGCCCCGCCGCCAGCATGTTGATCAGGTTGGCCACCTTGCGGTTGCGCCCATGCGCCGTGGCGTCCACCACCAGCGCGACATCCACCCCGGGAAACCGCGCCCGCAGCCGCCCCACCACCGCAATCGCCGCGTCGCCCGGGTCCTGCACCCCGCACACCAGGCGAAACCGCGGATAATCCTGCGCGCAGGCACTCGCCAGCGCTTCTTCCAGCAACGCCTCGTCGCCATGCAACGGCTTCAGCACCACCACCGCGGGCCACGCCCCAGGCGGCGCCGGCGCCGGGCGGCCCGCGAAACGCCGCACCACCGCCCACCCCGCCAGGCACTGCGCGATGCCCACCAGCGCCAGCAACCCCGCCCCCCAGGCCACCAGATCGATCAGGGCTGCGCCCCGGCCGCCAGCCCCTCCGCCCGCCGCCGCAGGCTGGCGATCAACGGCGCCGGATCCCCCCCGGCCACCAGGCTGCGGAAATCCGACCGCTGCACCGCCACCCGGCTGATCGTCCCGTTCAGCAGGATATCCACCGCCTTCCAGCCCTGCGGCCCCTCACGCATCACATAGTCCAGCCGCGTCGCCTCGCCGTCGCGCGGCACGATCCGCGTCGACACCACCTGGTCCGCCCCCAGCGCCCGCGTCTGCGGCAGCACCTCGAACACCTCGCCGCCATCGCTGTCGAAATTGCTCGCCCAGGTCGCCACGGTGAACTCGGTGAACGCCGCCAGCAGCGCCGCCTTGCCCGCCTCCGAAAACCCGGCAAAGCGCGGCCCCACCGACGCCGCCAGGATCGCCGGCAGGTCGAACGCCCGCTCCACCGCCGGGCGCAACCGCGCCGCCCGCTCGGCGAACGGCACCCCCCGCCCCGCCTGCATCCCCGCCCGCAACGCCGCGTTCAGCGCCGCGATCGGCGCCGCCGGCCCTCCGGATTGGGCCCGCCCAACCCCCGGAACCACCAACGCCAGCAACAGCGCGCGACGGGCAAATGCCATGCGACCCTCCGTCCCGGGAAAGCCCCGCTCAGCTTCGGCGGTTCACCACGAACGCCGCGAGGTCGCGCAACAACCGCCCCTCCTCGCCGAAACTCTCCAGATGCGCCGCCGCCTGCTCCGCCAACGCCTCGGCCTGCGCCCGCGCCCGCTCCACGCCCCACACCGCCACCAGCGTCGCCTTGCCCTGCGCCACGTCCTTGCCCGCGGTCTTGCCCAAATCCGCCGCACTGCCCGTTACGTCCAGCACATCGTCGGCAATCTGGAACGCCGCCCCCAGCTCCCGCCCATACGCCGCCAGCAAATGCCGCTGGTGCGCCGACGCCCGGCCCAGCAGCGCCCCCGCCTCCGCGCTGAACTGGATCAGCCGCCCGGTCTTGAGCGCCTGCATCCGCGCGATCGCCTCGGCATCCCAGGCCTGCCCGTTGCCCAGCATGTCGATCATCTGCCCGCCGCACATCCCGCGCGGCCCGACCGCATGGGCCAGCGCCTGCACCAGCTCGATGCGCGCCTCCGCGTTGGAATGCGTGTCCGGCTCGGCCAGCACCTCGAACGCCCGCGCCTGCAGCGCATCCCCGGCCAAAATCGCCGTCGCCTCGTCGAACGCCTTGTGCGTGCTCGGCTTGCCGCGCCGCATGTCGTCGTCATCCATCGCCGGCAGATCGTCATGGATCAGCGAATACGCGTGAACCATCTCCACCGAAGCCGCCACCCGCGCCGCACACCGCCGGTCGACGCGAAACAGCGAAGCCGCCTCCATCACCAGGAACGCCCGCATCCGCTTGCCGCCGCCCAGCGTCGCATAGCGCATCGCCTCCACCAGCCGCGCCTCGCCCCCCTCGCTCGCCGGCAGCAAATCCTCCAGCGCCGCCTCCACCTCGGCCGCCACCTGCTTCAGCGCCGCGTCCAGCCCCAACCCTACCGTCGTACCCATGCGCCCTACTCCGCCCGGCCCAGCGACAGCGAACCATCGGCGGCGACAACAATTGCCTGAACCCGCGCCTCCGCCTCCGCCAGCTTCGCCTCGCAATGCCGCCGCAACAGCGCGCCGCGCTCATAGGCGCCGATCGCGTCCTCCAGCTTCTGCTGCCCACCCTCCAGACCCTTCACGATCCGCTCAAGCTCCGCCAGCGCATCCTCGAAGCTCAACGCGGCAATCTCCGGCGGCAAACCCATCGTCCGTGCTCCTCAAGCAAGCGGTTCTTTTTTGAAAAAAAGAACCAAAAAACTTTTCATCCTTGGCGCCGGGCCAACTACCCGTCCATCAACGCCCGCACATGCGCCGCCGCCGATTCCGCCAGCGCATCGAGGTCATACCCCCCCTCCAGCAGCGAAACCACCCGCCCCTGGCAATGCCCCCGCGCCACATCCATCAGCCGCCCCGTCAGCCAGGCGAAATCCGCCGCCTCCAGCCGAAGCTGCGCCAGCGGATCGGCCTTGTGCGCATCGAACCCCGCCGAAATCACCAGCAACTCCGGCGCGAACCGCTCCAGCGCCGGCAGCAGCAACACCTCCCACGCCTCCCGGAACGCCGCCGTCCCCGACCCCGGCGCCAGCGGCGCATTCACGATGTTCCCCACCCCGCGCTCCTCCGCCGCCCCCGTCCCGGGATAACAGGGAAACTGATGCGACGACCCGTAGAACAACGTCGGATCGTCCTGAAAAATATCCTGCGTCCCATTGCCGTGGTGCACATCGAAGTCCACCACCGCCACGCGCGACAGCCCCCATCGCTTCTGCGCATGCCGCGCCGCAATCGCCGCATTGGCGAACAGGCAGAACCCCATCGGCCGGTCCCGCTCCGCATGATGCCCCGGCGGCCTGGCCGCCACGAACACCTGCTTCGCCCACCCCTCCATGACGGCATCCACGGCCATAACCGCCCCGCCCGCCGCCCGCAGCGCCGCCTCCCGGCTCCCCGCGCTCATGATCGTGTCGGCATCCAGCGCCACCCGCTGCCCCGGCTCCACCTCCACCGCCAGCATCGCCCGGACATACTCGGCCGGATGAGCCAGCCCGAGCTGCTCCTCCGTCGCCAACGGCGCCAGATCCCGCAGCAGCGCCGAAAAATGCGGATGCTCCAGCGCCTGCAACACCCGCCGCAACCGATCCGGCCGCTCCGGATGCCACGGCCCCGTGTCGTGCTCCAGGCAGGCCGGATGCGTGATCAGTGCCACCGTCATTCGGGTTTCTCTTCCCGCTTGCGGATCACGAAGCTCAACACCCCGCCATCCTCGCTCCACGCCACCAGCGCATGGCCCGTCTCCCGACAGAACGCCTGGAAATCCGCCACCGCCGCCCGATCCGTCGCCAAAACCCGCAACCGCTCCCCAGCCGCCATCCCCCGCAGCGCGCGGTTCGCCCGCAGCACCGGCAACGGACAGTTCAACCCCTTCACATCCAGCAATGTCTCGCTCATCCCCCCATCCTGCACCGGCGCGCAGCGGAGCGGAAGGGAAGGAAGGCCAGGGCTCCGCCCTGGACCCGGCAGGGGGCCGAGCCCCCTGCACCCTCACATCTTTGTTCCGCCTTCGGCGGGAGGGGCCGACCCGGTTTGTGTCGCGCGACGCGACGGCCCCTCCCGCCGAAGGCGGAAAAGGTCCGGGAGTCCAGAGGCTCTGCCTCTGGTGGGGTCCAGGGGCAAAGCCCCTGGCCTTCCCTTCCCTTGAGCCCAGCCCCGCCCTGGCGCACGATGGGGGCATGAGCGCGCCCTATGATTTCCGCATCGGCATCGACCTTGGCGGCACCAAGACCGAGATTGCCGCCCTTGCCCCCGACGGCACCCTGTTGCATCGCCACCGCGTCCCCACCCCTCCGGGCTACGACGCCTCCATCCGCGGCATGGCGAACATGGTCCTCGAGATCGAGCAGAAGATGGGCGGCCGGGCTTCGGTCGGCTTCGGCATCCCCGGCGTCATCTCCCCCGTCACCGGCCTGGTCAAGAACGCCAACACCATCGCGCTGAACGGCCACCCCTTCGACCGCGACATCGCCCAACTCCTCGGCCGCGAGATCCGCGTCGAGAACGACGCCAACTGCTTCGCCCTCTCCGAAGCCGCCGACGGCGCGGGTAGCGGCCACGGCGTCGTCTTCGGCGTCATCCTCGGCACCGGCTGCGGCGGCGGCATCGTGGTGGACGGGCGCGTCATCCGCGGCCGCAACCACGTCACCGGCGAATGGGGCCACACCCCGCTGCCCTGGCCCACGCCGGACGAACTCCCCGGCACGCTCTGCTGGTGCGGCCACCGCAACTGCCTGGAAACCCTCGTCTCCGGCCCCGGCCTCGCCATGGACTGCGACGGCCCCGACGCCCGCGACGGCCACGCGGTCGTCGCCCGCGCCCAAGCCGGCGAGGCGAAAGCCCAGGCCGCCCTGGCCCGCCACGCCGACCGCCTCGCCCGGGGCCTGGCCGTCATCGTCAACATCCTCGACCCCGACATCATCGTCCTCGGCGGCGGCCTGTCCAACCTCAGCCATCTCTACGAACAACTCCCCGCCCTCATCACCCCCCACGTCTTCTCCGACTTCGTCCACACCCCCATCGTGAAGAACATGCACGGCGACTCCTCCGGCGTCCGCGGCGCCGCCTGGCTCTGGCCGGCGCCTGGGAACAAGTAAGGCCTTCTTTTTGTGAACAAAAAGAAGCAAAAAAACTTTGTCCATGGCACGGCGGATAGCAACAGGCTCCGGGCCAGCTGAACGAATACATCACGAACCATCCATACCCCCGCCCTTCTCCCTTGCCTTGCTTCTCCGTGCCTCTGTGTCTCCGTGTTGAATCTGAACTTCGTCCCACCGCCCAAACGCCAGCCAGCAACCCACCCGCCCCAAAAAAACCCTTGCCATCCTAACGCGCGTTAGATATATTCCCTCAATGCCAAGAACGCCTCCACCCCTGGCCGAGCTGATCGCCAGCCTGCGCACCGCCATTTCGGCGGACGCCCAAGCTGCGCGCGCGCGCCGGTCCCCGCTGGAGGTCCTGTTCCTCACCCTGCTCGCCGCCCTCCTCGGCCGCCTGGAGGCCCGCGCGCACGCCTGGCATCCCACCCCCCGTCCCGCCCTTATCCACATCCCCCACTCGGGCGCCCCCCACGCCGACGCCATCGCCTTCCACCGCTTCCCCGATTGGATTCTGCGCGGTCGTCCCGCGCGCGGCATGCGCCCGGCCGCCCCCCCGCCCCCGCCCCGCCCCCGAACCCTCCCGGCGCGCGCCCCGCCCGCCCGCGCCCTGCCCCCCATCCGCACCGCCAA
>CAMDGX010000176.1 GCA_945897825.1 Asaia bogorensis
GCCGCACCGCATCGCGCCAACCTGCATAGAGGCGATCGCGTTCCGTCTCGCCCATCGCCGGGCGGAAACGCCGCTGCAGCGCCCAGCCCTGCGCGAATTCCTCCGGTGCCGGGCACACCCCGGTCGCCAACCCCGCCAGGTAGGCCGCCCCCAGCGCCGTCGTCTCCTGCACCACCGGCCGGTCGACCGGGGCGGCCAGCTGGTCGGCGAGGAACTGCATCGTCCAGTCGCTGGCCACCATGCCCCCGTCCACCCGCAGCACGGTGTCCGAGTCCCCCTGCCAGTCCGCCCGCATCGCCTCGATCAGGTCGCGGGTCTGGTAGGCCACCGACTCCAGCGCCGCGCGCGCGAATTCCGCTGGGCCCGAGTTGCGCGTCAGCCCGAACACCGCCCCGCGCGCCTCCGTATCCCACCAGGGCGCGCCGAGCCCGGTGAAGGCCGGCACCAGATACACCCTCTGCGCCGGATCGGCCGCCGCGGCCAGACGGTTGGACTCGGCCGCGTCGCCGATGATCCCGAGCCCGTCGCGCAGCCACTGCACCGCGGCGCCCGCCACGAAGATCGCACCCTCCAGCGCATAGGTGCGCTTGCCGCCGAGCTGGGCCGCGACCGTCGTCAGCATCCGGTTGCGCGAGGCCACCGGGGTCTCGCCGGTGTGCAGCAACAGGAAGCAGCCGGTGCCGTAGGTCGATTTCACCATGCCCGGCGCGAAGCAGGCCTGGCCGATCATCGCCGCCTGCTGGTCGCCGGCGATCCCCGCAATCGGAATCTCGCCGCCGAGCAGCGTGGTGGTCCCGAACACTCCGGCGCAGTCGCGGATCTCCGGCAGCATCGCCGCCGGGATGCGGAACAGGTCGAGCAGTGCCGCGTCCCAGGTGCCGCTGGCGATGTTGCACAGCATGGTTCGGCTGGCGTTGGTGGCGTCCGTCGCGTGCACCCGCCCCTCGGTCAGCCGCCACAGCAGCCAGGTGTCGACGGTCCCAAAGCACAGCCTGCCCGCCTCGGCATCGGCGCGGGCGCCAGGCACGGTGTCGAGCAGCCAGGCGATCTTGGTGGCGCTGAAATAGGGGTCGAGCAGCAGCCCCGTGCTGGCCGAGATCGCCGCCTCGTGCCCTGCTGCGCGCAGCGCCTCGCACAGCGGGGCCGTGCGCCGATCCTGCCAGACGATGGCGCGATGGATCGGCCGTCCGGTGTCGCGGTGCCAGACCAGCGTGGTCTCGCGCTGGTTGGTGATGCCGATGCCCGCGACATCGCCCGGCGCGGCCCCCGCTTCCGCCATCGCCTCGCGCAGCACCGCGAGCGAATGCGCGAACAGGTCCTCGGGGTCGTGCTCCACCCAGCCGCTGTCCGGGAAATGCTGCTTCAGGTCCCGCCGCGCGGTCGCCACCGGCGCCAGCGTCGGCGCGCGGAATGCGATGGCTCGGGTGGAGGTGGTGCCCTGGTCCAGCGCCAGAATCAGGTCCTTGGCCATCGTTCCTTCCGTTGCACGTGCGGCGTCGCGGTGCCTACGCCGCCTTCGCCGCCTGGATCACCGCCCACACGCGCTCGGGCGTGGCCGGCATGTCGATGTGGTTGACGCCGTACTCCGACAGCGCATCCACCAGCGCGTTCATCACCGATGGCAGCGCCCCGGCGCACCCCGCCTCGCCGCAGCCCTTGGCCCCTAGCCCGTTCGTCCTGGCCGGCACAGGATGGCTGATGAAGCCGAAGCCCGGCACATCGGCGGCATGCGGCACGTGGTAGTCCATGAACGAACCCGACAGCAGCTGCCCATCCTCGCTGTAGGCGATCGCCTCGCCCAGCGCCTGGCCGATGCCCTGCACGATGCCGCCATGCGCCTGGCCTTCCACCAGCAGCGGGTTCAACAACACGCCGAAATCGTTGACCGTGCTGTATTTCACCACCTCCACCACGCCCGTCTCGGGATCGACCTCCACCTCGGCCACATGGCACCCGTTCGGGAACGCGCTCGGCACGCCCGGCACCACCATCGCCACGTCGAGCGTATCCGGCACCCCCTCCGGCAGCGCCAGCCCGCCGCGCAGCTGCTCGGCCAGGTCCATGATGCCGATGCCCCGGTCGGTGCCCGCGATGTTGAACCGCCCCCGGCTGAACTCGATGTCCGATGCCGAAGCCTCAAGCACATGCGCCGCGATCTTCGTGCCCTTGGCGATCACCTCGTCGGACGATACCGCGATCGCATTGCCCCCGTTCATCGCCGAGCGCGACCCGCCAGTGCCGCCGCCGGCCAGCATCTCCGCGCTGTCGCCCTGCACCAGCCGGATGCGCTCGAACGGCACGCCGAGCTTGTCCACCAGCACCTGCGCGAACGGCGTCCAATGCCCCTGGCCATAGTCGAGCGTGCCGGAAATGATCGTCACCGTCCCGTCCGGCTCGAAGCGGATGCCGCCCATCTCGTTGTTGGCCGGCGCCGTCACCTCCAGGTACTGGCCGATGCCGCGCCCGCGCAGCTTGCCCCGCGCCCGGCTTTCCGCCCGCCGCGCCGCGAACCCGTCCCAGTCCGCCGCCGCCAGCGCCTTGTCCAGAACGGTCGGGAAGTCGCCGCTGTCGTATTCCATGCTCGACGGCGCGGCATAGGGCATCATGCCCGGCAGGATGTGGTTGCGCCGGCGCATCTCGACCGGGTCGAGCCCCATCTCCTTCGCCGCCGTCTCGATCAGCCGCTCCATGTAGTAGTTGCCCTCGGGCCGCCCCGCGCCGCGATAGGCACCGACCGGCGTGGTGTTGGTCACCACGCACTTCACCTGCACCGACAGCGCCGGCGTCCGATACACCCCGATCACGTTCTTCACGATGTTCATCGTCGGCGGCTGCGTGGTGGCGTTGGACAGCACAGCGCCGATATTGCCGTAGCCCGTCACACGGATGGCCAGGAAGTTCCCCTCCGCATCCAGCGCCAGCTCCTGCATGTGCTCGTGCGCACGGCCATGGCTGTCCGACAGGAAGCTGTCGCTGCGCTCGTCGGTCCACTTCACCGGCCGCCCCAGCACCTTCGCGGCATGCAGCGCGCACACGTATTCCGGATAGGCCTGGGACTTCATCCCGAAGCTGCCGCCCACATTCCCGGTCAGGATGCGCATCTTCTCCGCCGGAACATCCATCACGCCGCGCAGGTTGTTGCGCAGCCCGAACACCCCCTGGCAGCCCACCCGCAGCACATAGCCCTGCGTCTCGTTGTCCCACTCCGCCAGCGCCGAGCGCGGCTCCATGGCGGCGACCACGATGCGCGAATTGGCGATGCTCATCCGCGTCACATGCGCCGCCCGCGCGAAGGCCGCATCCACAGCCGCATGGTCGCCGAACTTGAAGTCGAGGATCACGTTGTCCGGCGCCTCGTCGTACAGCACCGGCGCGCCCGGCTTCACCGCCTCCGCCGCCGACGTCACCGCCGGCAGCGCGTCGATATCGGCGAACACCGCCTCGGCGGCGTCCTTGGCCAACTGCTGCGTCTCGGCCACCACGAAGGCGACCGGCTCGCCCGCGTAGCGCACCTTGCCGGTGGCCAGAGCCATCTGCACCGGCTTGGGGATCGGCCGCTTGTCGTGGTTCTGGCCGATCACGTTGGCATTCATCGGCTTGATCCCCGCGGCCACCAGGTCGGCCGCCGTGATCACCGCCAGCACGCCCGGCATGGCGCGCGCCTCCTCGGTGGCAATCGAGCGCAACACGCCATGCGCCACCCGGCTGCGCACCACCACGCCATAGGCCTGGCCCGGCAGGTTCATGTCGTCCGAATAGCGCCCCTCGCCGCGCAGCAGCACCGGGTCCTCCAGCCGCGAGACGGGTTGCCCCACGGCGGAGCGCCCGGGGGCCAGCATGTCGGGGGCATGGAGGGTGGGCGAGGCGACGACATTCATCCGGCGGGCTCCTGGCGGCAAAACACAAGGCTAAGGTGGCCGCGCCGCCGAAGATGCGCAACCTCAGGGCGCAGCCCCGCGCGCCTGCAGCGGCTCCCGGCGCCGCTTCCACAGCGTGGCAACCCCGGTCGGCTCATACATGTCGCGGATCGCCCGCGTCAGCACCTCGGGCATCGCCTGCAGATCGTCGTCGAAATCCACCAGCACCGGATGCGCCCGCCCGCTGCGCAGGTCGCCGGCCAGCTCCTCCACCATCGCCAGCGGGATGAACGTCCGCACCTCCTGGTGCGGGAAGCCGTAGAAGAAAGCCGGCCGGCGAAACGCCACCCCCGGCGACCACCCGGTCAGCACCGTGTCCGACGGCGACGTGTGGTGCAGCACGTGGTCAAGCTTGTCGATCGTGTGCCGGTCGGGGTGGCCGAGGGCCAGGATGGCGTGGAAGCCGAAATACCCCACCACCAGCACCGGCAGCGCCGCGACCCAGGCCTGCCGCCCGGCCCGCGCCCAGCGCTCCGCCAGCCACCCGGCCGCCACCGCCGCGGCCATGGCGGCGAAGGGCGCGGTCATGAACAGGTATTGCCGCTGGGCGATCGGCAGCACCACGAAGCCGATCGCCGAGGCCACCAGGGTCAACACCACGATCGTCCCGAGCCCGGTCTGCGGCCGCCGCCCCAGCCGCCGCCCCAGCAGCGCCACGCCCAGCAGCGTCAACGCCACGAACACCGTGTCCTTGGCCAGCACCAGCGCCAGCCACCGCCACCCCTCGGCGGCGAAGTCCCGCGGCCACAGCACCACCAGCACCACGTTGTGCTGGAAGAACTCGCCCAGCGCCCCGCGCGCCGCGAACAGCCACAGCACCGGCAGCACTGCGGCCAGCAGCCCCAGCAGCACCACCCCCGAGAACGACAGCGCCGGCCCCCGCCCGTGCCGCCGCAGCGCCAGCACCCAGGCGGCCGCATACAGCCCCAGCACGGCGAAGATGCCCTTCTGGCTCGCCATCAGCGTGCCGCCGGTCGCAAGCCCCGCCACCAGCGCCCACGAAAGCCGCTCCTCGGCGGTCGGCGCGTCGCACAGCCCGCGCGCCACGGCATAGCCGGACACCGCCAGCAGCAGCGCTGCCAGCGAGTCCGGCCGGATCTCGATCCCCTTCTCCAGCACGAAGCTGCACGACAGGAACAGCGCGACGGCCATGGTCGCCGTGCCGCTGCCGGCCGCGCGCCGCGTCATCGCGAACACCACGCAGGCGGTCAGCGCGGTGAACAGCGTGCACAGGATCCGCAGCCCGAACGGCGCCACCAGCATCACCCCCGGCCCGGCATCGCGGATCATGTCGAAATAGGGCGCGGTCAGCAGGTGGAACACCGGCGTGTGGTGCTCGAAGAAGTCGCGATACGGCGTGCGCCCCTGGCTCAGCAGCCAGGTGAACTGCAGGTGCTCGAACTCGTCCGCATCCCAGGCGCGGTAGAAGCACAGGAACAGCGCGAAGGCGCCGAACGCCAGGCAGGCGACCATCAGCGGGCGACGGTATCGGTCGAGCGCGGTCTGTCGGTCGTACTGCATCCAGGTTTCGCGCCGCCTGTCGCGCGGGCCCGCCATCCGGACCGCAAGCCCCTGGATATCCCGCCCGCCGCGCGAAGGGAACGCCGGCGTCGGATTTTGTTAACAGACAGTGACCCGCAGCGCCCCGACCGCCCGGCTGGCCACCGCCAGGCGCAGCGTCCCCTCCGGCGTGCGCTCGGCCTGCACCAGCACCTGCGGCGGAGCCGTGGCCGCCGTCGCGGTCCAGACCGGCCCCGCCCCGCAAGGCGGCACCGCCCGGCGCGGCGGCAGCAGCACC
>CAMDGX010000177.1 GCA_945897825.1 Asaia bogorensis
AGGGACAGCACCCACGCCACCATCAACCGGGATCGCAGCGATCGCATTCCCCTGCTCTAGAGCATCGGCGCCGCGGGCAGAAGCTCCCCGTCGGGCCCCATCGTCGCCATCCGGTAACGGTCATGTAACCTCCGGCATGGGATTGGAACGCCGGAAGATCAGGGCATCGCCCGCGATCCATCGGCCCGGCCGCCCGCCCTGCCCGCGGGTGCCAGAACACGGGCCCGGGCAGGAACGGAGGCAACGACCGGGTCCATGCCCAACCGCAGGCACCACGACCCCATCCTCCACGCCCCCCTCCTCCACGACGGGGCAAGCCCCACCGACGGCCACCGCCCGGCCGACACCCGCGCCCGCGCCCGCACCATGACCCCCGTCGGCCTGTTCGGCGTGGGCGCCGTCATTGTCCTGCTCACCCTCGTCGGCCTGTTCGCCGGCCTGTTGCGCGACGGCCACCGCCGCGCCGAGGAGCGTGCCGAGGCCACCACCCTGCGCGCCGCCCAGGCCGTGTCCGCCGAGCTTGGCCGCCTGACCACGGCCGTCGACTCCCTGCTGTTCGACCTCGCGTCCCCCAGGCGCAGCACCGCTCCATCCGGCGAAGCCCTGCGCCAGCGCCTGCGCGACCTGCCGCAGCTGCGCGACCTGTTCTTCCTCGACGAAGGCTTCACCGTCACCGCCACTACCAGCCAGTCCTTCGGGCCGACCGTCCTGCACGGCCAGCCATGGCTGCCGCTGCTGCACGACGCCGCCCGCGCGGCCGTCCCCGCCCCCGCCGTCCTCGGCACCCCGCTGCGCCTCGACGACGGCACCGGCGCCGGGCACCAGGCGCATTGGGCCCTGCCGATCGGCCGCCCGATCGCCGGCCACGACGGCACGCCCGCAGGCGCCGTCGTCGCCCTGCTGGATGCCGAGCACCTCGCCGGCCTGCTGCGCCACAGCGCTCGCATCTTCGGCACCGCGCTGCGCCTCTACGCGCTCGACGGCACCCTGCTGGTCGCCACCGACCTGCCCGCCACCGCCATCGGGCGGCGCGACGCCGACAGCCCGGTATTCGCCCACTATCTCCCCGCCAGCGGCTCCGGCACCTGGCAGGGTCGGCAGGACATGCACGACCAGGCGGCGCGCGAGGTCATCGCCAGCTTCGTCGCCGCCGCCCGCTTCCCCCTCGTCGTCGTCGCCAGCCAGCCCGCGTCGGTCGCGATGGCCGGATGGAATGTCGAGCTCCTGGTCCTCGCCGCGAGCTTCATCGCCGTCTGCCTCGTCGTGTTCGGCGCGCTGTGGCTGCTGTTCCGCATGGCCGACACGCTCTGGCGCCAGCGCGACACGCTCAGCCGCAGCGAACGCCAGGCGGTGGCCGAGGGCCGGGCCAAGCAGGAATTCCTGGCCGCCATGAGCCACGAGATCCGCACCCCCATGAACGGCGTCATCGGCATGGCCGGCCTGCTGATGGAAACCCGGCTCGACCCCGAGCAGGCGCGCTACACCCGCACCATCCAAAGCTCCGCCGAACACCTGCTGAGCGTGCTCAACGACATCCTCGACTTCTCCAAGATCGAGGCCGGCGCCTTCGAGCTGGAATCCGTCCCCTTCGTCCTGGAGGAGGAGGTCGCCACCGTCACCGAGCTGTTCGCCCCTGCCGCCGCCGTGAAGGGCGTGGAGCTGGTCTGCCGCCTCGGCGATACCCTGCCCGTCGCCGCGGTCGGCGACCCCGGCCGCTTCCGCCAGATCCTGCTGAACATCGTCGGCAACGCCGTGAAGTTCACCGAGCGCGGCTGGGTCGAAATCGGGCTGGACGCCGCCCCGCGCGCCGACGGCACCCTGCTCGTCACCTGCACGGTCTCCGACACCGGCATCGGCATCGACCCCTCGCGCCTGCCGGTGCTGTTCGAGCGCTTCAGCCAGGCCAACGCCTCCATCGCCCGCCGCTTCGGCGGCACCGGGCTCGGCCTTGCGATCTGCCGCCAGCTGGTCCAGGCGATGGGCGGCAGCATCGCCGCCGCCGCGCGCCCCGGCGGCGGCAGCGAATTCCAGTACACCCTGGTCATGCGCGCCCACCACGGCACGGCGGACACCGACCCCACCCCGCTCCGCGGCCGCCGCTGCCTGGTGGTGGACGACCTGCCGATGAACCGCGAGATCATGGTCCGCCAGCTCGCCACCCTCGGCGCCATTGGCCAGAACGGCCCCGGCGCCGACACCGCCGAGGACGGGGTGGCCGCCCTGACCATGCTGCGCCAGGCGGTCCGCGAAGGCCGGCCCTACGACCTCGTGCTCGTCGACCGCGTCATGCCGGTAATGGACGGCATCGCCTTCGCCCGCGCCGTGCGCCACCACGCGGCGCTGTCAGGCCCCGGCCTGCAGCCGCGCCTGCTGCTCTGCGCCTCCGGCCAGGCCGGCGAGGCCCGCGAGGGGCTCGACCTGTTCGACGCCCAACTGCTCAAGCCGGTGCTGGCCACCCGCCTGCGCAGCGCGGTGGCCATGCTCGCCGCCCTCCCCCCGCGCGACGGCCCGGTGCCCGGGCCCAGCGCCGCGCCAGCCCCGGTCGCCACCTCCTCCACTTCCCCCTCCACCTCCCCCGCTGGCGCCCCGGACCTGCGCGGCATCCGCGTGCTGGTCGCCGACGACAACCCCACCAACCAGCTCGTCACCCGCGCCATCCTCCAGCGCGCCGGCGCCCGGGTGGATGTGGTCGAGAATGGCACCTTGGCCGTCTCCATGGTGCGCCGCTTCGCCTACGACGTGCTGCTGATGGACGTCCAGATGCCCGGCATGGACGGGCTGGAGGCCACCCGCGCCATCCGCGGCGACGAACAGGGCGATACCGACGGCCCTCCCCGCCGCCTGCGCATCCTCGGCCTGACCGCCGATGCCGGCCCCGAGGTCGGGACAAGCTGCCGCGCTGCCGGCATGGACGGACACCTGACGAAGCCTGCCACCCGCGCCGACCTGATGGCCGCGATCGCCCCCGCAAGGCCCGGCGTCTCGGCCTGAGCCATCCTCGTTGCCGATACGAAGTTTACATTCTGTATCAGGGTTCGGGTTGCCCTGCCTCCCGCATATGATAAGACACTTGAACAGGCGGGGAGTGGCAATTCCCCGCAGCGAGACCCGATGGCAAAACGTCGCAAACCCACCCTGGCGGACTACGTGGAGGCAGCGGAACGCCGCGAGGCCCCGCGTGCCCAGGCCCGTGCCACCGGCCGCGGCACCTGGTGGAGCGTGTGGGTCGGCCTCGTTGTCCTGACGATCGTGCTCGCCGCCGGCGCGTTCGCCTATCTCCGCTCCAAGGGCCTCATCTGACAGGGTCCTCGGCCAAACCGAATTGGCGGCACAGCAGCAGCATCGCCTCCATCACCATGTGCGCGCACAGGAACGCCGCCTGCTCCCCCACATCCTGCGGCGGGCTGACGGTATTGAAATCGATCGCCACGATGTTCAGCCCGCTGCACGCCCGGATCAGCTCGATCCCCTCGCGTGCGCTCAGCCCGCCCCAGGTCGGCGTGCACACGCCGGGCGCCACGCTGGGGTCGAAGATGTCCATGTCCCAGCACAGATACACCGGGCGCGCGCCCACGCTGTCGCGGAACTCGGCCATCGTCTGCGCAAACCCGCGCCGCAGCAGGTCCTCGGTCGTCACCACCCCGTAGCCCAGCGCCCGCGCCCGCGCGACGATCCCCGGCACCGAGGTGAATCCTCTGATCCCCACATGCCACGACCGCCCCACATCGATCACCCCCTCGGTCGCCGCATGGGTGAACTGGGTCGAAGGGTCCAGCGGATCGGCCTCCGGCAGTGCATAGGCATCGGTGTGGCTGTCGATGTGCAGCGCCACCATGCCGGGGTGCCGCTTGCCCGCCGCGCGCATCAGCGGCAGCGAGCCGGACCCGTCGCCACAGATCGCCACCGGCACCGCGCCGGCATCCAGCACCGCCCCGGCCGCCGCCTCGATCGCCGGAAAGGCCTGGATCGGCCGGCCGGGCAACAACGCGATATCGCCGCAATCGACGGCCCCCAGCCGGTCGAGCACGTTGAAGTCGCCCTGGCTGACATGAAACGCCCGCAAATGCCGCGACGCCCGCCGCACCGCCCCCGGCGCCTCGCGCGAACCGACGCGGAACGGATGGATGCCGCAATCGTAGGGCACGCCCAGCACCGCCGCCTTCGTGCCGGGGCCCGGCATGCCATGCGGCAGGCCGCAGAAGGTCGGAAGCTTCTGGAACATCAAGCGGGTCTCCGAAGGAAGCACTTCTTTTTGTGAACAAAAAGAAGCAAAAAAACTTTCTTCATTGGCAGCGTTGGTGGCCGGATAGGCGGGGTGGTGTCGCCACGAATGGACAAAAGTCTTTTTGCTTCTTTTTCTTCAGAAAAAGAAGAATCTTCCTTATCCCCCCGCCACGCCCTGGGTATTGACGTAGAGCGAGTAGAGCGAATGGCTCGCTGTCATGAACAGCCGGTTGCGATACCGCCCGCCGAAGCAAAGATTGGCGCAGCGCTCCGGCAGCCGGATATGCCCGATCGGCGCGCCTTCCTTGTTGAACACCCGCACCCCGTCCAGCTCGTCGGTGCCCATGCCCCAGCCGCACCAGAGATTGCCGTCGACATCCACCCGGAATCCGTCCGGCGAGCCGCCGGCTGCGTTGATGAACACGCGGCCATTGGCGAGCTTCTTCCCGCCGACGACATCGTAGGCCCGGATCTCCCGCGGATCGGCGCGGCTGGCGACCACGTAGAGGATGCTCTCGTCGGGCGAGAACGCCAGGCCGTTCGGGCCAGGGATATCGTCCGCCATCTTCTCGAGCGCGCCGGTCTGCCCGTCGATGCGCCACACGGCCGGGGTGATCTCGCTGTCGGCCTTATGGCCCTCGTAGTAGGCCAGGATGCCGAACGGCGGGTCAGTGAACCAGATGCTGCCGTCGCGCGCCACCACGACGTCGTTCGGCGAGTTCAATTGCTTGCCCTGGTAGCTGTCGGCCAGCACGGTGATCGAGCCATCGTACTCGGTGCGCGTCACGCGCCGGGCATCGTGCTCGCAGGTAACCAGCCGCCCCTGCCGGTCGCGGGTGTTGCCGTTGGCGTTGTTGCTGGGCTGGCGGAAGGTGCTGGTCTGCCCCGTCGCCTCGTCCCAGCGCAGGATACGGTTGTTGGGGATGTCGCTCCAGAACACCGCACGTTGGTCGCCGAACCATACCGGCCCCTCGGCCCAGCGGCAGCCGGTGAACAGGCGTTCCACGGAGGCGAGCACCACGCGATACTGGTTGAAGCTCGGGTCCATCGCCACCACCCGCGGGTCCGGGTAGCGCGTGCTTTCTTCCCACATCGTCCGTCTCCTCGGATTCGTTGCCGCGATGGTGGCCCGATTCAGCCCGGGGGCGCCAGCGCCTCCGCGTCGTGTGGAGGAAGGCAAGAATGCGCCTTCCTTTTCCTCCCCTCCTCCTCCTTCTACCATGCTCCCATGAGCACCCCCGACATCATCATCATTGGCGCCGGCGTGGCCGGCCTAGCCGCTGCTGCCGCGTTGCGGGAGGCGGGCCGTTCCTGCGTGGTGCTGGAGGCGTCCGACCGCCCGGGGGGGCGGGCGCGGACCGTGGTGGTGGGCGACGATCCGTTCGACCTTGGCGCGACCTGGCTGCACGACGCCGATCGCAACCCGCTCACCGGCATCGCCGCGGCGGCGGGCGAGCGGCTGACCGATTCCGACGCGGGC
>CAMDGX010000178.1 GCA_945897825.1 Asaia bogorensis
GCGGAGGGGAGGAAGGCGGCGAGCCAGCGCCAGGGGGGCGCGGGCGGAATTCGGGCGGCCGGGCGCGCGGTGGTGGCGCGGGCGGGGCGCGGGATCGGGGCGGGGAGCTGGCCGGCTTGCCAGAGAGCGACCATGGATTCCAGGCGGCCGAGGATGCGGGCGAGCAGGGCCAGGATGAGGGCGTTCAGCACCGCGGCCAGCCCGGTACGGGCGGAGTCCGCCTGGGCCTGCGCGCGCAGGTCGGCCGCGATGCCGCCGATCTGCCGGGCCAAGGGGGGTGGGGTGCTTTCTGACATGGCGGCATTCTCCGCTAACTAAGCGGGCGCTTCAAACGTATTTTTTCCTTTGATAGCATTTTTTTCTTCGGAGCGGCCGCTGGCGGGTGGCGCCGCGGCCGGTATGGTGGGGCATGGACACGGAAACGGGACAGGGCGGGGCCATCGCGTCCGGCGGATTGGTTGGGCGGGGGGCGCTGCTGCGCTGGTACCTGGCCTATGGGACGTTCGGCGTGCCGCAGGCGGCGGGGCCGATCGTGTTCGCGCTGCTGGCGCTGCCGCTGACGGGGGATGCGGGGAGCGGGGCGGCGATCGTGCTGGCGATCACGCTGGCGCAGGTGGTCGGCGCCGTGCCGGTGGCGCGGCTGGGGCGGCGGTTCAATGCGGTGGGGTTCCTGCGGGTGCTGGTGGGGATCCGGACGCTGGCGCTGGGCGGGGTGGCGGTGCTGGCGGCTTCGGGGGCGCCGTTCTGGCTGTTGCTGGTGGCGGGCGGGCTGGCGGGGTTGGTGAACGGGGCGGCGTTCGGCTACCTGCGCTCGGTGCTGAACTACCTGGTGGCGGCGTCGGGGATGCCGCGGGCGCTGGGGGTGGCGGCGACGCTGGGGGAGATCACCTTCGTCGCCGCACCCGTGGCGGCCTCGGTGCTGGGGACGGTGGATGCCGTTCTGGCGCTGGTGGTGCTGAGCCTGCTGGGCGCCCTGCCCGCCGTGCTGTTGCCGGCAATTCCGCACGCGCAGGCCAAGGCGCCGGTGGAGGGGCAGCGCAGCCGGCTGGTGCGGCCGGCGACGGTGGTGTGGTTCGGGGCGACGCTGGCGAACAGCGCCGTCGTGTCGTCGATCGAGGTGGGGGCGGTGTCGCTGGCGCTGCGCTACGGGCTGTCGCCGGCGCTGGCGTTCGTGTTCACGGTGGCGCTGTGCGCGGCCTCGGTGGCGGGCGGGGTTTGGGTGAGTGTGCGGAACCGGGCGCCGCGGCGGGGCGTGGTGGTGGTTTATATGTGCGTGATGGCGCTGGGGGCGGCGCTGATTGCCGCGCAGTTGCCGCTGTGGCTGACGGTGGCGGCGGCGGTGATGGTGGGGTGCTGCATGGCGCCGCTGAGCACGGCGTATTCGCTGATGCTCGATGGGTTGGCGGCGGCGCATGAGAAGGCGGAGATGTTTGCGCTGGCGCGGACGATGAATGCGGTGGGGATCATCGTGACGTCTGCGACGCTGAGCGTTTGGTCGCTCGGGGTGACGCAGTGGGTGGCGGTGGGGGTGATGGTGGGGGCGGTGGGGTTGGTGGCGGTTGCGGGCGGTTCGTCGCGGCAGGCATAGCGCGGCCTGTTCTCCTTTTTGAGGCAGGCGTGGCGGCCCGGGCTGCCTTGGACAAGGCCGCACGCGCGCCAACATCGGGTTGTGAATTGATGGCGGGGCCTTATGCGGCTATGCGGCAATGGGCCGATGACCAATAGCGAGCGCACTCCCCTGCCCGACGCCGGCTTGGGCAAGGTTGGCGAAACGGCCGCCGGGCGGGCGTTCCAGTTGGGTGGCGGCGCGGTCGGCGCGATGATGCTGGCGCATGACTGGGCCACGTCGCCGCTGGGGGCGCCCGAGACCTGGCCGCCCTCGCTGCGGACGGTGGTGGGGCTGATGCTGGGCTCCAAGTTTCCGATGTTCGTGGCGTGGGGGCCGGAGCTGGGGTTCCTCTACAACGATTCCTATGCGGAGATCCTGGCCGACAAGCATCCGCTCGCGTTGGGGCGGCGGTTCCAGGAGGTGTGGTCGGACATCTGGTCCGACATCCTCCCGCTGATCGAGGCGGCGCTGGCGGGCGAGTCGGTCTATCGCGAGAACTGGCCGCTGTTCATGAACCGGACGGGCCGGTTCGAGCACACCTGGTTCACCTTCTCCTACAGCCCGGTCCGCGACGAGCATGGCGGGATCGGGGGGATGTATTGCGCGGTGACGGAAACCACGGCGACCGTGTTGGCGGAGGCGGCGCTGCGCGAGAGCGAGGCCCGGTTCCGGCGGACGGCGGACACGGCGCCGGCGCTGCTGTGGGTGACGGACGCGGAGAACCGCTGCAGCTATCTCAGCCGGTCATGGTACGAGTTCACCGGGCAGACGCCGGCGGAGGCGGAGGGTTTCGGCTGGCTCGGCGCGACCCATCCCGAGGACCAGGGGAGCGCGGGGGCGACGTTCATGGCGGCGGCGGCGCGGCGGGAGCCGTTCCGGCTGGAATACCGGTTGCGGCGCGGGGATGGCGCCTATCGCTGGGCGATCGATACCGGGCGGCCGCACTTCGCGGAGAGCGGGGAGTATGTGGGGTATGTCGGCTCCGTCATCGACATTCATGAGCGCAAGGTGGCCGAGGCCGAGTTGGGGCGGCACCGGACGGAGCTTGAGCAGCTGGTGGAAACGCGCACCGCTGCGCTGCTGCGCGAGGTGGAGGAGCGGCGGCGGGCCGAGGAGGCGCTGCGGCAGGGGGAGAAGCTGCAGGCGATCGGGCAGCTGACCGGCGGGATCGCGCATGATTTCAACAATATCATGCAGGTTGTGACCAGCGGTGCGGCGCTGCTGCGCAGCCCGCGGCTGCCGGAGGACAAGCGCGCGGGCATCCTCGACGGGCTGAGCAAGGCGGCGCGGAACGCCAAGGAGCTGACCGACCGGCTGCTGTCGTTCGCGCGCAAGCAGGCGCTGCAGCCCGAGGCGTTCGACCTGAATGCGCGGCTGGGCGGGATGTCGGAGCTGTTGCGCCATACGCTCGGGTCGCGGATCGAGGTTCGCAGCGAGTTCGCCGACGATCTGGGGCTGGCGATGGCCGATCCCAGCCAGCTGGAGGTGGCGGTGCTGAACCTGGCCGTGAACGCGCGCGACGCGATGCTGCCGGAGGGGGGGACGCTGACGCTGCAAAGCCGGAACGTGGTGCTGGAGGCGACAGGCGAGCGCGAGGCGGGGGCGTATGTGTGCCTGGCGATCGGGGATACCGGGCATGGGATGGCGCCGGCGGTGATGGCGCGGGTGTTCGAGCCGTTCTTCACGACGAAGGGTCCGGAGAAGGGGACTGGGCTGGGGTTGGCGCAGGTGCATGGCTTCGCCAAGCAATCGGGCGGCGACATCTGGATCGAGAGCACGCCGGGGCTGGGCACGACGATCACGCTGCTGCTGCCGCGCGCCATGGAGGCGCCGCAGCGGATGGTTCCCGCGCGCATCGACACGACGGGGGCGGTGGTGCAGCGCGCGGCCGGGAAGGTGGTGCTGGTGGTGGACGACAATGTCGATGTTGCGACGTTTGCGGCGTCGATGCTGGAGGGGTTGGGTTATTCGACGCGCATCGCCTCGGACGCCGCCGCTGCCTTGGCGGTGCTGGCGGCGGGGGAGCGCGTGGATGCGGTGTTCTCCGACGTGGTGATGCAGGGCGAGATGGATGGCGTGCAGTTGGCGCGGTTGGTGCGGCGGCGGTATCCGCGCGTCGCCGTGGTGCTGGCCACCGGCTACAGCGAAGTGTTGGCGAAGGACAGCAACCGCACCGTCGCGGAGGTGCTGGGCAAGCCGTATCGCCTCAACGAGCTCGCAGCGGCGCTGGAGCGGGCGCTCGCCGCGCGCGACCCGGGATGAAGTTTCTTGGTTCTTTTTTTCAAAAAAGAACCGCTTGCTCCCTTACGCCATCATCCGATCGAGCCGGTCCCTGATCTGGTACCAGGTGCCGATGACGGGGAGGAACCAGGGGTTGCCGGTGTAGAGGGGGTGGTCGGGGAAGTCGCCTTCCTCGAAGGCGTTTGTGCGGTTGGCGCGGCCGGCGATGCGGCGGGCGGTTTGGGTGCCGAGATAGGTCATCATGGCCACGCCCGAGCCGTTGCAGCCGGTGAGGTAGTGCATGCCGTCGATCTGGCCGGCGTGGGGGAGGGCGTCGAGGGTGAAGGCGACGTTGCCGGTCCAGGCGTGGGTGACGCGGATGCCTTTGAGCTGGGGGAAGCGGTCGGTCATGAAGCGGTGGAGGATGGGGGCGCAGACTTCGGGGCCGGCGGCGGTGAAGCGGGCGCGGCCGCCGTAGACGACGCGTTTTCCGTCCGGCGAGAGGCGGTAGTAGCTGAGGATGCGGCGGGTGTCGGCGAGGGTGCGGTTTTTCGGGATGAGGGATTTCGCGAGGTCTTCGGGGATTTCCTCGGTGGCGATGATGTGGCTGGCGGCGGGGATGACGCGGCGCTTGAGGCTGGGGGTGAGGTCGCCGGTATAGCCGTTGGTGGCGATGACGATTTCGGCGGCCTGGAGGTCGCCGCGGGCGGTCTTGACCAGCCAGCCTTCGTTGTGGCGGGTGATCTTCTGGACGGCGGCGTGGCCGCAGACGGGGATGTTGCGGGCGCGGACGCGGTCGATCAGGCCCTTGACGTAGAGGGCGGGGTGGAGCTGGCCGGAGCGTTCGACGACCATGCCGCCGTAGTAGAAGTCGCTGGCCATTTCCTCGCGCAGGCGCTCGCGGGGGAGCATGTAGGCGCCGGACTGGGCGGAGTCGTTGAGGCGGGCGATCTTCTTGGCCTGGCTTTCGTAGTGCTTGGGGGTCCAGGCGCCGACGAAGCGGCCGGAGCGGCGCCAGTGGCAGTCGATGCCTTCGGATTCGATGAGGGATTCGATGGTGGCGAAGGCGTCGGAGCCGTCGGACAAGAGAGCGTGGGCGCGGGGGGATTCTGGATCCAGCGAGCTTCCGGTGATGGATTTGCCGATGTTGACGCCGCCGGAGACGCCGCCGCCGTTTCTTGAACTGGCGCCTTCGCCGGGGGCGTTGGCTTCGAGGACGACGCATTCGATGCCGAGCTTGTTCAGTTCCAGCGCGGTGGCGAGGCCGCCGTAGCCGCCGCCGACGATGGCGACCTGGGTGGTTTTCGGGACTTCGGTGGGCTGCTCGTCGGTGGGTTTCCAGGCTTCCCACCAGTAGGGGGCGGGCTTGAAGTCGGGGTGGAAGACGGTGGCGGCCATGGGAGGGTCCCTAAGAAAGAGTCTTCTTTTTTCTGAAGAAAAAAGAAGCAAAAAAGACTTTATCCATTTTGCACCGTGTCCGGGCGGTCAGGCACGGTGCAAATGGACAAAAGTT
>CAMDGX010000179.1 GCA_945897825.1 Asaia bogorensis
CAGCCCCCCGCGAACGCCAGGACCCGCTCCCCCGCGGCCGCGCCTGGCTGGTCCGCCACGTCCAGCGCACCGCGCAATTCACCGGCCAGGTCGAAGCCGTCCTCGCCCGCCCCGACGCGCAGGCCCTCGTCGCAGCCGCCCCGCAGGCCGGCCGCATCCTCCGCCCGCTCTGCCACATGCTCGGCCTGGCCGCGCCGCCCTGGCTGCGCCTGCCCGGCACCCCCGCCCCGCAAGTCCCCTGCCCGCGCCGCGAGCGCCGCCGCTACCGGCGCCTCAACCCGATCCCGGGGCTGACCCCGGGCCAGGCCACCGCCCCGCCCCAGCCACCCGAGCCCGACCCGCCCAAGCCCTGGCGCATGGTCTACGAATGACTGCGCCGAGCCGAACCCACGCCCTTAACGTTACTATATCAAATCTTTACGCTGCATCCCCATACTGCGGCACGTCCAGCGACACCACGATCCCCGCATTGGCGATCACCGCCGTGTCCTTCGCGCCGACCACATCGAGCCCGCCCTTCACCACCTTCACCGTCACCACCCCATACGGCAGCGACGCGCGCACCCGCTCCACATCCACCTGCGACGGCTCCTGCACCCCGATCGTCACCTCCACCTGCATCTTGTGGATATCCAGGTTCAGCGACCCGATCAGGCTCATCGAGGAATGATGCAGCGCATCCTGCACCGCCCGCAGCGCCGCCTTGGTGTAGTCGCTGCCGTGCAGGTCATTGCCCATCCCCATCTCGAGGATGATCCGCTTCAACGCCGTCTTGCGCGCCATCAGGAATCCCCCTCCGGAAGGTCAAGCCAAACCACCGCCGCCGCCGTCGCCATCACGGTCGACCCGGTCCCAGCCGCGTTCGGGATCTCAAGCCCGCCCACGACCACCTCGCACGTCCCGCTCCCATGCGGCAGGATCGCCAGCACCTGCGCCGTGTCCACCAGCTCCGGCTTCGGCACCCCGATCTTCACCTCCACCTTCATGGAGTCGATCGGCACCCCCAGCGCCGAGGTCACCGTCAGGGAGTTGTGCCACAGCGCATCCCGCAGCGCCCGAACGGCCGCCTTGGTATAGTCGGTGCCCCGGATATCGGTCCCCATGCCGATTTCCAGCACCATCCGCTTCATCGCCATCTACTTGTTCTTCCAGTTCGGCTTCCGCTTCTCGGCGAACGCCTTGGGTCCCTCGATCCAGTCCTCGCTCGTCACCATCGCCTCGTACACCGGATAGCGCGTGTTCAGCGCATCGCGCAGCGTCGGCTCGTCCATCCCGCGATACACCGCCTGCTTCGATGCCCGCACCGCCATCGGCGAACACTCCAGGATCATCTCCGCCCACCGCTTGGCAGCCGAAAGCGCCTGCCCTGTCGGCACCACCTCGGTCACGAACCCAAGCTCCTTGCCCTCCGAAGCCGGCACCCGCCGCCCGGTCAGGATCATGCCCAGCGCCTGCTTCTGCGGAATCATCCGCGGCAGCCGATGCACCCCTCCCGCCCCGGCGATCAGCCCGACGCGCGGCTCCGGCAGCGCGAAGATCGCGTTCTCCGCCGCGATGATGATGTCGCAGGCCAGCGCGATCTCGAACCCGCCGCCCATCGCCACCCCGTTCACCGCCGCGATCAGCGGCTTGTCCAGGTCGAACCGGTTGCACAGCCCCGCGAACCCGGTCCGCGCCCCGCGCCCCCGCTTGCCCGCCGCCTGCACCTTCAGGTCGTTCCCCGCAGAGAACGCCCGCTCCCCCGCCCCGGTCACGATCCCGACCCACAGGTCGTCCCGTGCCGCGAACTCGTCCCACACCTGCTCAAGCTCCAGGTGCGCATCGCTGTGCAAGGCGTTCAACACCTCGGGCCGGTTCAGCGTGACGATGCGAACCCACCCCTCGTCCTCGACCGTGCAGAATTCATACTGGCTCATGCTCGTCCCTCAATTCTCAAGCCGGATGACCTGCACCCGGCGGTTGGCCGCCGCACTCGGATTGGCCGCATCGTACAACTGCCGCCGCCCGTACCCCACCGCCGTCAGCCGCGCCGGATCGACGCCCGCCCGCTCCACCAGGAACCGCCGCGCCGCCTCCGCCCGCCGCTCCGACAGCGCCTGGTTGTAGGCATCCGTCCCCCGCGCATCGGTATGCCCGGCGATCCGAAACCGCGCCCCCGCCAACGCCGGGTCCTTCAACGCCGTGCCCAGCGCGGCCAGCGCCGCCGCCCCCTGCTCGGTCAGCTCGGCACTGTCGAACGCGAAGGGCACCGTCAGGTCCACCGAGGATTCCGCCGGCGCCGGCCGCGGCGCCTGGGAAGGCCTGGCCACCGGCGCCTGCGACGGCCGGATGCCCCGCGTCGTCGCGTTGATCCCGCCCGGCCGCAGGCATTCGATGATCCGCGCCGGATCAAGCCCGCCCGCGCACGGGTCCACTTGTGCCGCGGCCGGAGTCGCCATCGCCGCCAGCACGGCCAGCACGGCAAACCCACGCATGACGATCTCCTCCCGTTCCCTGCCGAGACTGCGCCACACCCCGGCCCCGCGCGCAACCCCACAGGATTTGCTCGCACCCCGCGCGGCAATGCGCCTAGCATCCCGCAAGGAACGTTCGAGGAGGCCGTCGCATGCCGGAACCTTCAACGCCGTCCAGTGCCGCGAACGGGCCACGATCCGTCGCGATCGTCGGGCCCGCCGGCACCGGCAAGTCGACCCTGTTCGACGCCATGCTCGAAGCCGCCGGCGGCACCGCCCGCCGCAACGCCCCGCGCAAATCCGGCACCGAGCTGCGTCTGGCCCACTGCACCTGGCTCGGCGACCCCTGGTCACTGCTGGATTGCCCGGGCTCCGTCGAATTCGCCTACGAAGCCGAATGCGCGCTGGCCGTCGCCGACATCGCCGTCGTCGTCTGCGACCCCGACCCCTCGCGGGCCTTGGCCGCCGCCCCCCTGCTGCGGGCGCTCGATGCCGCGAAGCTGCCGCACATCGTGGTGATCAACCGCATCGACACGCTGCAGGGCCGCGTCCGCGACACGCTGGCCGCCTTGCAGGACTACTCCGCCGCCCCCCTGGTGCTGCGCCAGGTGCCGATCCGCACGCCGGGCGCCGATGGCGCGCTGGCCGTGACCGGCTATGTCGACGTGGTCAGCGAGCGCGCCTACCGCTACCGCCGCGGCCAGGAGTCCGAGCTGATCCCGCTCCCCGCCACCATGCGCGACCGCGAGGCCGAGGCGCGCGGCGCGCTGCTGGAGGTGCTGGCCGACCACGACGACGCCCTGCTGGAAAAGCTGCTGGAGGATGAGCAACCCACGGCCGCCGAGGTCTTCGCCCGCCTGCAGGCCGACCTCGCCGACGATGCCGTGGTGGAGGTGCTGCTCGGTGCCGCCGAGCACGGCCATGGCATCCGCCGCCTATGGAAGACCCTGCGCCACGACACCCCGCCCGCCGCCGCCACCGCCGCCCGGCGCGGCATCGCCCCCGAGGGGGACGTGCTGGCGCAGGTGTTCAAGACCACCCATGCCGGCCACGCCGGCCGCATCTCGCTCGCCCGCATCTGGCGCGGCACAGTGCGCGACGGCATGACGCTCGCAGGCCAACGCGTCGGCGGAATCCACCGCATGAGGCTGGGTGAGCCCGCCAAGGCCACCGAGGCGACCGAGGGCGAGCTGGTCGGCCTGGGCCGGCTGGACGGGGTCGGCACCGGCGCGACCCTGGCCGCCAATGGCGCCGCCCCCCTGCCCTGGCCCGCCCCGCCCGCGCCGGTCCATGCCATGGCGGTCAGCGCCGCGTCGCGCGGCGACGACGTGAAGCTGTCCGGCGCCTTGCAGCGCATGGCCGAGGAGGACCCGGCGATCCAGGTGGTCCACGACCAGGATACCGGCGAGACCGTGCTGCGCGGCCAGGGCGAGATGCATCTCGGCGCGGCGCTGGAACGCCTCGCCCGCAGCTCCGGCCTGCGCCTGACCACCGCGCGGCCGACCGTCGCCTACCGCGAGACAATCCGCGTGCCGGTGCACCAGCACGCCAGGCTGAAGCGCCAGACCGGCGGGCATGGCCAGTTCGCCGACGTGAAGCTCGACATCGCGCCCCGCGCCCGCGGCGAGGGGTTCCTGTTCATCGACAAGGTCGTGGGCGGCGCCGTGCCGCGCCAGTACATCCCGGCGATCGGCGAGGCGGCGGAGGAGGCGGCCAGGCATGGGCCGCTCGGGCATCCCTGCGTGGACATCGCGGTGACGCTGGTCGACGGCACCTTCCACAGCGTGGACAGCAGCGACATGGCGTTCCGGACGGCAACGCGCATGGCCATGCAGGAGGGGCTGGCGAAGGCCGAGCCGGTGCTGCTGGAGCCGATCGAGCACGTGGTGGTGACGGTGCCGAACAGCTACACGCCGAACGCGCAGCGCCTGCTGACCGGGCGGCGCGGACGCATCCTCGGCTACGGCGAGCACCCGGGCTGGACCGGGTGGGACGACGTGGAGGCGCTGGTGCCGGCGGCGGAACTGCACGACCTGATCATCGACCTGCGCTCCCAGACGCAGGGGCTTGGCCGCTACACGCATCGCTTCGACCATCTGGCCGAGGCGCCGGTGCGCAAGGAGGGCGCGCGTTAACCCCTTGTGGATCGGCTCGTGATATGAGCGCCGATCAATAGTTTTGACACGTGTCCCACCGGGCGGCATGGTGGGCCGTCGCGCCAGGATGACGCACTCCCTTCCCTGACTGGGCCCTTTTGCGGGGGCGCGGGTGCGCATGTGAGCGAGTTCGTCTTCGATGTTTCGGATGCGGCGGGGCTGAACGCGGCCCTGCGCGCGATCGGCCGGGGCGACGGCGAGTCGGCCTATACCATTGCCATCTCGGTGCAGGACGGCACGCTGGAGCTGGACCAGGAGCTGCTGGCGATCGGGCTGGATGCCGGCGCGCGGCTGACCATCGAAGGCAACGGCACGACGATCGACGGGCTCGGCGCGCAGCGCGGGCTGATGGTGCTGTCCGGGACGGTGGAGATCGGCGATCTTTCGATCGTCAACGCCGTCGCGCGTGGCGGCGATGGCGGCAGCGGGATGTTCGGCGGCGGCGGCGGCGCAGGGCTGGGCGGCGGGCTGTTCGTGGGCGAAGCCGGGGTGGTGACGCTGCGGGCGGTGTCATTCGCGGCCAATGCGGCGATCGGCGGCGCGGGCGGCGACGGGCTGGGCACCGGGGCGGGCGGGGGCGGCGGGCTGGGCGGCGAGGGCGGGGCCGGCAGCGGGCCAGGGGGCGAGACCTCCTTCATGGTGGACGACCCGACCGGCTTCGGCGGCGGCGGCGGCGTCGGGCTGGGGGCGGATGGCGGGACGCTCGGCGGCACCAT
>CAMDGX010000180.1 GCA_945897825.1 Asaia bogorensis
GCACCGCCCAGCCCGGGGCCAGCGGTCCGGCGAGGTCCAGCATGGTGCGCGCCAGCAGATAGAGCCCGAGCGTCGCCAGCAGCGTGGCCGCGAGCCCGGTGCCCTGGGCGCGCATGCCGTGCGGCCAGCGATGCAGCGGCACCAGGGCCGCCAGCGCGCCGCCGGCCGCCAGCGCCAGCGAGGGCTCCATCCCCACGCCGCCCGCCGCCACCTGGGCGCGGATCGCGGCGAAAGCCGCATCGCCCTCGGGCAAGGCCAGCCCGATCGCCAGCGCCGGAACCGCGATCCCGGCCAGCCAGGCCGGGCGCATGCCCCCGATCGCCAGGCAGGACGCCGCCACGGCCAGGGCCAGCGTTCCGGCCTCGGCCGCCAGCACCGCCAGCACCAGGCTGCCCAGCAAGGCCAGCAGCCCCGGTCCGGCGCCGCGCGCCAGCCCTGCCATGCCCACCGGCAGCAGGGCGGTGAGGAAGAACGAGGCCAATCCGTCCAGCGCCAGCACCGGGCGCACCCCTGCCACGCCGAACGGCAGCGCCAGCCGCGCCGGTGCCGCTCCCAGCGCAAGATGCGCCAGCGCGGCCAGCGTTCCTGCCCCGGCCAGGGCGAGCGCCACCGCGCGCAGCTTCACGCGCGGCACGAGCACGGCGAGAAGGGCCAGCGCCAGCAACACGCCGCCCCCGGCCGCCAGGCCCGGCAACAAGGCGGCGCTCAGCAGGGCGGCACTGGCCGAGGCGGCGCTCACGGGCCACCCTGGAGGGAGGGTTCGATCGGCACGCCCCGACCCTAGCCGAAGCCACCCCTGCGCCGGAAGCCGCCCATTCGCCGCCCCCCAAGGGTGACGCCGGCCCTTGCGACCGCTAAAGGTCCGGCTGCGCGACGAACGAGGGGCGAGGCGATGAACGAACGGTTCCTGCTGGTGGTGTTCGACGGCCTGCGCCCCGACCTGGTGCGGCCCGACACCACGCCCAACCTGCTGCGCCTCGCCGCCATGGGAACCCGCTTCGCCCGCGCCCGCTCCGTGTTTCCCAGCGAGACCCGCGTGTGCTCCGCCACCGTCACCACCGGCTGCCAGCCGCGCCGGCACGGGCTGGTCGCCAACCGGCTCGCCCATCCGCGCGACGCCCAGGTTTCCGGCGCGGGCGGGCGCATCGTCGAGACCAGCCGGATGGCCGAGCTGGTGGCCATGGAGCAGGAGATGGGCGCGCCGCTGCTGGAGATGCCCAGCCTCGGCGCCCGCCTCGCCGCCGCCGGGCGCGATTTCGCGGTGCTGTCCAGCGGCACCACCGGGCAGAGCCACGTGCTGAACCCGACCGCGGCCGCACTCGACCAGATGACCCTCTCGGTCCATGGCGCGCAGGCCTGCTCGCCGAAGGGGGCCGCGCTGCTGGCCACGCTCGATCCGCCGCCGGCCGACGGGCCCGGCCGCGCCGAGTGGATCGCCGAGGTGTTCCGCACGCGGTTCCTCCCTGATCCGCCGGCGGCGACCATCCTGTGGCTGTGCGAGCCGGATACCTCGGGCCACTACCAGGGGCTGGGCAGCGATGCGAACCTCGCCGCGCTGAGGCGGGCCGACGCGGCGTTCGGGCGCATCCTGGACGACTGGCAGGCCGGGCCGATGAAGGACCGGCTGCACATCATGGCCGCCTCCGACCATGGACACGCCACCATCACCGGCACGATCCAGGCCGGCCCGCTGTTCGCCGCCGAGGCGCGCTTCGCCCCGTGCCGGCTGATCGCGGGCGCCAGCGGCGGCGTGGTGGTTCCCGGCGGGGACGCGGCGCTGATCGCCGACGTCGCCGCGTGGCTCGTTCGCCAGGACTGGATCGGCCATGTGTTCGCCGCCGACGGGGCCGACCTGCCGCCCGGCGTGTTGCCGCGCAGCGCGGTGCTGTTGGACCATCGCCGCGCCGCCGAGGTGCTGTTCACCCTGCGCGCCGGGGATGGGCCCGCGCCCTCCGGCCTGCCCGGCGTCACGCTGAACGACGGGCCGTCGCTGCCGGTCGGCGGCGGCACCCATGGCGGACTGACGGCAGCCGAGATGTCGATCGTCATGATGCTGGCCGGCCCGCGCGCCCGCGCCGGCGTTCTGAGCGAGTGGCCGGCGGGCCTGGCCGACATCGCGCCGACGGTGCTGGCGCTGCTCGGCGTGTCCGGCGGCGAGGGGATGGACGGGCGGCTGCTCGCCGAGGCGTTCGACGCGCCGGGCATCCCCGTCGCGGCCCCGGCGCCCGAGACCTGGGAGCCGGCGGACGGCAGCTATCGCCAGCGCCTGGCGCGGACCCGCTTCGGCCGCCACACCTATATCGACTTCGGCCAGCGTCTGTAGCGGACGGCGTTGGGCATCCAGGCGGAGCGACCCCACGTAACACCGCCATGATGACCCTGCGCACCCTTCGCCGCATCGGCGCAAGCTGGCTTCCCCTGCTCGGCCTGCTCGCCGCCATTGCCGGCTGCGCGCCGGTGGACCTGCTGAACCGCACCGTGGACCAGGGCGGGGTTGGCGATCCGTCGCGACATCGCCTACGGCCCGCATCCGCGCCAGGCGATGGATGTCTGGCGGCCGGCGGCGGACGGCGCGGACCTTCCGGTGGTGGTGTTCTTCTACGGCGGCTCCTGGCAGAGCGGGGCGCGCACCGACTACCCCTTCGTGGCCGCCGACCTTGCGCGGCGCGGCCATGTGGTGGTGGTGCCCGACTATCGCCTGCATCCCGCGGCGAGCTTCCCGGCCTTCCTGGAGGATGGCGCCGCAGCCGTCGCCGCCGCGCGCCGCCGGGCCGGGGAGTGGGGCGGCGATCCGCGCCGGGTGGTGCTGATGGGCCATTCGGCCGGCGCGCACATCGCCGCCATGCTGGCGCTGGACCCGCGCTGGCTGGCGGCCGCGGGGGACAGCCGGGACGATGTTGCGGGCCTGGTGGGGCTGGCGGGGCCCTATGATTTCCTGCCGATCACCGGACGGCGCATCCGCGCGGTGTTCGCCCCCGCCGCGGACCTGCGCGAGACGCAGCCGATCACCTTCGCCAGCAAGGCCGCCCCGCCCGCGCTGCTGCTGCACGGTGCCGACGACACCACGGTTCTGCCGCGCAACAGCCGCGCGCTGGCCGCGCGCATCAACGAGGAAGGGGGGCGGGCGGAGCTGCGCATCTACGACGGTGTCGGGCATGTCGGCATCGTGCTCGGCTTCGCGCGCGCCTTCCGCGGCTGGTCCCCGGCGCTGGAGGACAGCGTGGGCTTCATCGCGACCCTGCCATCGCGCTAATGTGCGCGCTCGCTTTCCGGTGATCCCCCGCGCGTGACCACGCCTCCCACCCTGTTGACCCCGACCCTGTTGACCGGCGCCACCGGCTTCGTCGGCTCGGCCGTTGCGCGCGCGCTGCTGGCGCGCGGGCACCGGGTGCGCGCCCTCGCCCGGCCTGGTGGGGACCGGCGCAACCTCGCGGGCCTCGACATGGAGGTGGTCGAGGGCGACCTGTCCGACCCCGCCTCGCTGGCCCGCGCCGTCGCCGGGTGCCGCTTCGTGCTGCATGTCGCGGCCGACTACCGCATCTGGGTGCCCGACCCGGCGGCGATGCTGCGCGCCAACGTGGACGGGACCGTCGCACTGCTGCGCGCCGCCCACGCGGCCGGGGCGGAGCGGATCGTCCATTGCAGCTCGGTGGCCGCGCTGGGACTGATGGCCGATGGCAGCCCGGCCGACGAGGCGACTCCGGTGTCGGAGGAGAGCGTCGTCGGCATCTACAAGAAGTCCAAGTACCGGGCGGAGCAGGCGGTGCTGCGGCTGGTGCGGGAGGAGGGCGTTCCGGCCGTCATCGTCAACCCGGCCGCGCCGATCGGCCCGCGCGACATCAAGCCCACGCCGACCGGCAGGATGATCGCCGATGCGGCTTCGGGGCGCATGCCGGCTTATGTCGATACCGGACTGTGCGTGGTGCATGTGGACGACGTCGCCGAGGGGCACCTGCTGGCGCTGGAGCGCGGGCGGATCGGCGAGCGCTACATCCTCGGCGCCGAGAACCTGTCGCTGCGCGAGATCCTGGCGATGGTCGCGGTGGAGACCGGCCGCCGTCCACCTTCGATCCGCCTGCCGGCGCCGCTGCTCTGGCCGGTGGCGCTGGCCTGCGAGGGGCTGGCGCGGCTGGGCGTCGCGCCGATGGTCACCCGCGACCACCTGCGCATGGCGCGCAAGAAGATGTTCTTCTCGTCGGCCAAGGCGATGCGGGAGCTCGGCTACGCGCCCCGGCCCGCCCGAACCGCCATCGCCGACGCCGTGGCATGGTTCCGGGCGAATAGTATGGTTCCGGCATGATCGCCGCCGCCGCCCTCCTGGCCTGGCTCTACCTGCTGACGCTGCACGGCCGCTTCTGGCAGTCCGGCACGGCGTTGGCGCCGATGCGCCCGGCCCGGGCCCCGCCAGTCGCCATCGTGGTGCCGGCGCGCGACGAGGCGGCTGTGGTTGCGCGGAGCATCGGCTCCCTGCTGGCGCAGGATTATCCCGGGCCGTTCCGCGTCGTGCTGGTGGATGACGGCTCGGCGGATGGCACGGCGGGGATCGCCCGCGCGCTCGCCGGGGCGGAGCGCCTGACGGTGGTAACTGGCCGGCCGCGCCCCGCCGGGTGGGCGGGCAAGCTCTGGGCGGTCCAGCAGGGCATCGCGGCCACCGACGAGCCGCTTGTCCTGCTCACCGACGCCGATGTCGCGCACGACCCCGCGCATCTCGCCACCCTGGTCGCGCAGCAGGAGCGCAGCGGGTGCGACCTGGTCAGCGAGATGGTGCGGCTGAACACCGAGAGCGGCGCCGAGCGCGCGCTGATTCCGGCCTTCGTCTATTTCTTCCAGCTGCTCTATCCCTTCGCCCGCGTGAACGATCCGCTCAGCGCCACCGCCGCCGCGGCAGGCGGCACCGTGCTGGTCACCCGCGCGGCGCTGGTGCGCATCGGCGGCATCCCCGCCATCGCCGACCGGTTGATCGACGATTGCGCGCTGGCGGCGAAGGTGAAGCAGGGTGGGCGGATCTGGCTCGGCCACAGCGACCTCGCCCGTTCGATCCGGCCCTATCCCGGGGTGGGCAGCATCTGGGCGATGATCGCCCGCTCCGCCTATGTGCAGCTACGCCATTCGCCGATCCTGCTGGCCGGCACGCTGCTCGGCCTTGGCCTAGTGTTCCTGGCGCCACCGGCGTTCGCGCTGTTCGGCGCGGGCAACGCGCGGCTTGCCGGCCTGCTCGCCTGGGCCGCCATGGCCGCCAGCTTCCTGCCGACGCTGCGCCGCTATGGCCGGAGCCGGGCCTGGG
>CAMDGX010000181.1 GCA_945897825.1 Asaia bogorensis
CGGTTGAGCACGGCGACGCGGACGTTGCGCAGGTGGCGCTCGAGGTAGGGGGCGAAGGCGCGGGCGGAGGGGTCCGCGCCGCGGCCGGGGGCGTTGCCGACGATCAGGGACAGCAGGGGCGGGGCCTGGGCCCGGGCGATGGAGGGGCAGGCGAGCGGCAGGGCCAGGGCGACGCCGAGGACGGCGCGGCGGCCGGTTGGGCGCGGGCCTTGCCTGGGGGTCAACGGGGTGACGGCGTGGCCTCCGCGGCGGCTGGGGTGGGGGCCTGGGTGTCGCGGCGCAGGCGCTTCTCGCCGAGGAAGAGCAGGATCGGGGCGGCGATGAAGATGGAGGAGGAGGTGCCGACGACGATTCCGAACAGCATCATGAAGGCGAAGCCGCCGAGGGCCGAGCCGGAGGCGAAGAGGGCCAGCGGCAGGGTGGCCAGGAAGGTGGTCATGGACGTGCCGATGGTGCGGTTGAGGGTTTCGTTGATCGACAGGTCGATCAGCTCGCGCAGCGGCATGGTTTTGTAGCGGCGCAGGTTTTCGCGCATGCGGTCGTAGACGACGACCTTGTCGTTCATGGAGTAGCCGAGGATGGTGAGGATGGCGGCGACCATGACGAGGTCGAAATCGAGGCCGGTGACGACGAGGAAGCCGATCGCCTTGGTGACGTCGAGGATGAGGGTGACGACGGCGCCGACGGCGAACTGCCATTCGAAGCGGAACCAGATGTAGATCAGGATCATCAGCATCGAGGCGCCGAGCGCGATCATGCCGTCGCGGAAGAGTTCGCTGGAGACGGCGGCGCCGACGGCGTCGGTGCGGACGACGCGGGTGCCGGGGGCGGCGGCCTCGAGGCCCTGGCGGACGCTGGCGACGACCTGCTGGGTGGCGGCCTCGGTGGGCTGGGTGGGCAGGCGGATCATGACGGCGTTGTCGTCGCCGAAGCGCTGCATGGCGGGCTCGCCCAGGCCGCGGGCGGCGAGGCTGGATTTGAGCTCGGGGATGTTGGCGGGGCCGGGGGTTCGGATCTCCATGACGATGCCGCCGCTGAAGTCGATGCCGAGGTGCAGGCCCGGGTAGAAGAACAGGCCGACGGAGGCGAGCGAGAGCACGGCGGAGACGATCACGCCGGCGAAGCGGCCGCGCATGAACTGGATCTTGGTGTTGTCCGGGACGAGGCGGAACAGGGGTCCGAAGGCCATGGGGTGTTCCTCTAGACCGGCAGGACCGCGGGGCGGCGGCGGGCATACCAGGTGGCCATCAGCAGGCGGGCGACCATGGTGGAGGTGAAGACGGAGGTGAAGACGCCGATGGTGATGGTGATGGCGAAGCCGCGCACCGGGCCGGCACCGAAGGTGAACAGCATGATGTGGCTGAGGAAGCCGGTGGCGTTGCTGTCGATGATGGTGGACATGGCGCGCTGGAAGCCGTGGTCGAGCGCGTTCAGGGGGGAGCGTCCGTTCTTCACTTCCTCGCGGATGCGCTCGTTGATGAGGATGTTCGAATCCACCGCCATGCCGAGGATGAGCAGGATGCCGGCCATGCCGGGCAGGGTGAGGGTGGCTTCCATCAGCGAGAGGATGGCGGTGAGGAGGATGAGATTGGTGACGAGGGCGATGTTCGCGAACAGGCCGAACATGCCGTAGAACACGACCATGTAGACCAGGACGAGGACGAAGCCGACGGCGAGCGCGATGGCGCCGGCGCGGATGGCGTCCGCCCCCAGTTCGGGGCCGACGCTGCGTTCCTCGACGACGGTGAGCGGGGCGGGCAGGGCGCCGGCGCGCAGGAGGACGGCGAGCTCGTTGGCGGAGGCGGCGGTGAAGTTGCCGCTGATCTGGCCGCGGCCGCCGATGATCGGCTCGTTGATGACCGGGGCGGAGATGACCTTGTCGTCGAGCACGATGGCGAAGGGACGGCCGACATTGGCGCGGCTGATCTCGGCGAAGCGGCGGGTGCCGATGCTGTCGAAGGTGAAGTTCACGACCCATTGGCCGTTGCGGCTGTCCTGGCCGGCGCGGGCGTCGGTGAGGTTGGCGCCGTCGACCTCGATGCGGCGGCGCACGGCGATGCGGCCGCCGCCGCGGCCTTCGAGGGTGAGGAAATCGACGCCCGGGGGCGGGATGGCCTGGCTGACGTTGGCGGTTTCGTCGGTGAGGCGGAAGGTCATGCGCGCGGTTTGGCCGAGCAGCTGCTTGATGCGGTTGGGGTCTTCGATGCCGGGGAGCTGGACGACGATGCGGGCTTCGCCCTGGCGGGTGATAATGGGGTCGATGACGCCGGTTTCGTCGATGCGGCGGCGGACGATCTCGATGGACTGGGCGACGGCGGCGGTGGCGCGTTCGCGCAGGCCGATGGGGGAGAGGGTGGCGGTGAGGGTGCCGTCGGGGGTTTGCTCGAACTCGATGTCGGGGCGCTGGCCGGGCTGGGCGGTGGAGAGTTCGCGCAGCAGGGTCATGGCCTGGGCGAGCTTGGTGGGGTCTTCGACGCGGACGGTGATGCGGTTCTGGGCGTGCTGGACGGCGACGACGAAGCGGGGGATGCCGGCGCGGCGCAGGGATTGGCGGGTGGAGTCGGCCATGCTGTCCAGCCGCTCCTTGATGACGGCGCCCATGTCCACCTCGAGGAGGAGGTAGCTGCCGCCCTTGAGGTCGAGGCCGAGATGGATGGTGCGCCAGGGGATCCAGCTGGCGGGGGCGGGCATGAGGTTGGGGATGCAGAGCAGGGCGCCGAGCAGGCAGATGCCGACGATGATCGCGGCCTTGAGGCGGGTGAAGTACATCATGGCCGGCGGCTCCCGGTGGTGGCGTGGTGGCGGCGTGAGCCGGGCGCGGGGGCGCGCGGGCGGCGGGGCGGGAGATGCGGCAGGGCTCGGCTCCAACAGGCGGGGGCGGATGGCGGCGGAGAATGGCGACGGGCGGGGTGCAAGGCAAGCTTGGCGGGGTTTGCCCGCGCGCATCGCCGGGGGCAATGGCCGAAATGCGGCCCGGCTGCTACCCCTTGGGGCATGAGGGTTCTATCATGAGCGGCGTGCTGCGCATCGGCGTGGTGGGGGCGGGGTATTTCGGGCGGTTCCATGCGCTGAAGGTGGCGGGTGGGGCGCGGTCGGTGCTGGCGGGGGTGCATGACGCGGACCCGGCGCGGGCGGCGGCGCTGGCGGGGGAGGCGGGGAGCGTGGCGCTGGGGTTCGAGGCGCTGCTGGCGGCGAGCGATGCTGTGGTGGTGGCTACGCCCGCGGCTGCGCATCACGCGGCGGTGGCGGCGGCCTTGCGGGCGGGCCGGCATGTGCTGGTGGAGAAGCCGGTGGCGACGAGCCTCGCCGAGGCGGACGAGCTGATCGGGCTGGCGCGGGCGGGGGGGCTGGTGCTGCAGGTGGGGCATCTGCTGCGGTATTCGCCGGAGCGGGCGGCGATCGTGGCGCGGATGGCCGCACCGGCGTGGATTGAGTGCACGCGGGTGGCGCCGTTCAAGCCGCGCGGGACGGATGTTTCGGTGGTGCTGGACCTGATGGTGCACGACATCGACATGGTGCTGTCGCTGGTGGCCGCACCGCTGGAGGGGGTGGAGGCGGTGGGGTCGGTTGTGGCGAGCGGGGGGCTCGACGTGGTGCATGCGCGGTTGCGCTTCGCGGACGGGGCGGTGGCGGTGCTGGCGGCGAGCCGGGTGGCGGGGCGGATGGAGCGGCGGATGGTGATGGCGGGGCGCGAGGGGGTGCTGGAGCTGGATTTCGGCGCGCGGGTGTTGCGGCATGTGCGCGAGGGTGGGGCGGTGGAGGAGGGGGGGTGGCCGGCCGAGGACCTGATCGCGGCCGAGCATGCGGCCTTTGCTGCCGCGGTGCTGGACGGGGCGGCGGTGCTGGTGGATGGGATGGCCGGGCGGCGGGCGCTGGAGGCGGCGCTGATGGTGGAGGCGGCGGCGGCGGCGAGCCGCGCCCGCGCGGTGGCGGGCGGGCTGCTGGCGCAGGAGTAGGGCCTCAGGCGGCCTTGCGGCCGCGGTTCTCCAGCTGGTCGAAGGCGGCTTGCAGGCCCGGGGACATTGCGTCGGCTTCGAACTGGACGCGCACGGCGCCCTGGCCCGCGGATTCGGCGACGGTGAAGTGGGCGTGGCAGTCGCGGCCGAGGGAGTCGGCGTGCAGGGTGCCGGCCGTGCCCGGGGCGAGATCCGCCAGGCCGTCGATGCGCGCGCCGCCGCGGGAGAGGTCGACGAGGATGGCGTTGTGGCGGGCGCCGCCGTCGAGGATCACGGTGCAGGGCCGCGTGATGGCGTGGCGGGTTTGCAGGCGGCGGTCGGCATCGTCGGTGGCGGTGCGGATGGCGCGCACGATGTCGCTGTTCAGCGTGGCGATGGTGGCGGCGATGGTGCCGGTGCCTCCTTGGAGGCTGGTGGCCTGGGCGCCGGTGTGCAGGGCCTCGGCGGAGACCTCGGCGATGCGGCGGGAGACTTCCTCGGCGGCGGTGCCCGTTTGCGCGACGGCGCGGGCGATCTCCTGGGTGGCGCTGGCCTGTTCCTCGACGGCGGCGGCGACGGCGGTGGAGACCTGGGACATCTCCTGGATGCGCGCGCCCATGCCGCTGACGGCCTCGACGACGGCGCCGGTGGTGGCCTGGATCTCGGCGATCTGGCGCGAAATCTCCTCGGTGGAGCGGGCGGTCTGGGTGGCGAGGTTCTTGACCTCGGAGGCGACGACGGCGAAGCCCTTGCCGGCGTCGCCGGCGCGGGCGGCCTCGATGGTGGCGTTCAGGGCCAGCAGGTTGGTTTGGGCCGCGATGGTGCCGATGAGCTGGACGACGTCGCCGATGCGGTTGGCGGCTTCCGACAGGGAGCGGATGCGCTGCTGGGCGAGGTCGCCTTCGCGCACGGCGTGCTGGGCGACCTGGCCGGCCTGGGCGACCTGGCCGGCGATTTCGGTGATGGAGGCGGAGAGCTGCTCGCTGGCGGCCCCCACGGCCTGGG
>CAMDGX010000182.1 GCA_945897825.1 Asaia bogorensis
CGCAACCGTGTCGCCCAGGCCGACACCCGCCCCCTGGATGGCCGCCAGCCGCAGCGCCCCCCCGCTCGCCCCCCCGGCCGCCATTCCCTCCGCCGCCGCGTTGGCGAGCACCACGCGCCTCTCCCCGTCCAGCACCAGCACGCCAAGCGCCAGCGCATCCAGCGCCGCCCCACCCACCGCCAGGGCATTCGCATCCACGGCCAGCCGATGGCGGATCTGCAGCGCCCGGCGCAGATGCGGCAGCAGCGCCTCCAGCACCCGCTTCTCCGCAGCCCCGAACCGCTCCTGCCCCTCCGGCCGGTGCAGCCCGATCGGCAGCACCCCCGCCTCCCCCAGCGGCACCACCGTGCCCACCACGTAGCGCAAACCGTAATGGCGGCCGAAATCGCAGTAGAACTCGCTGCGCAGGAACTCGGCATCCGGCACCAGCATCTCGCCGCTCGCCAGCACCCGCGCCCCGCCCGCCGCCCGCCCGGCCAGCAGCCCCGCCGCGCGGTTGGTCCACAGGTCGACGTGGCGGTAATGCGCGCGATAGGCCACCGCCGCCTCTTCGGGGATCTCGGCATGGCACAGGATCTCGCTGCGCCCGTCCGCCGCACCGCCCAGCATCAGGGAGATGCTGCGCGCGCGCGTCAGCCCCATCAGCGCGCCGCCAACCTCCCCCCACGGCGTGCCGCCGGTCGCAGCGTCGTAGATCGCGTCCGTCGCGGCCAGGATCCGTACCGTTGCCATGACGTTTCCTCGCGGTATCGCATCATTATTTACACGCACGTTGAACCAGACTGCAACGCCGGCGAATCACGAACGCGTGTGCGCCCGCATACCCGTCTGTTCCCCCACCGGCCTCCCCCGATCGGACGAGGAATCGCGCCGCGCGCCCTGCCTACCGTGCCGAACCGCCGGCACCGGAGGCGCGCCATGGACCGACCCGCACTGGCTTCCCCCGCCATGTCGCGATCCCGCCCGCCGCTCCTGTTCCGCGGCTGGCTGGTGGTGGCCGGCGCCTTCGTGGTGCAACTGGTCGGCTACGGCGCCGCCTATTCCTTCGCCGCCTTCGCCGAGGATCTCGAACGCGCGTTCGGCGCCTCGCGCACCTCGGTCAGCGCGGTCTACGCCATCTGCGGCTTCACCGCCTTCGCCGTCAGCGCCGTCGCCGGCCCGCTGGCCGACCGCATCGGCCCCCGCCCGCTCGCCGCCGCCGGCATGCTGCTGGTGGCATTCGGCCTGGCCACCGCGGCAACGGCCCGATCGCTCGCTGAAATCTACCTGTGCTACGGGCTGATCATCGGCCTGGGCATCGGCTTCGCCTACGTCCCGGCGGTCGCCGTGGTGCAGCGCTGGTTCGTGGCATGGCGAGGCCTCGCGTCCGGCATGGCCGCCTCGGGCATCGGCTTCGGCACCGCCCTGGTCCCGCCCGCGGTCGACGCGCTGGCCGCCGGGGCCGGGTGGCGCGCCGCCTTCGTGCTGTGCGCCATCGCCGCCGCGGTGCTCGGCGTCGCCGGCGCGCTGCTGCTGGTCTCCTCCCCCGAAAGCCGCGGCCTGGCCCCGGACGGCGGCACCGCCCACCCCATCGCAATGCACCCGGGCGCCATGCACCCGGGCGGACAGTCGCTGCGCGAGGTGCTGCGCCGGCGCAGCTTCTGGCTGCTCTACACCGGCGCCATGCTGGTCTCCGTGCCCGCCTCGCTCCCCATCGCCCATCTCGCCCGCGCCGCCGCCGATTCCGGCCTGCCGCGCACCGAGGCGATGGGCCTGCTGAGCCTGCTCGGCATCGCCTCGATCGCCGGGCGCCTGGTCCTCGGCGCCCTGGCCGACATCGTCGGCCGCGCCGCCACCTTCATCGGAAGCTGCGCGGCGGTGGCCGGCCTCACGCTGCTATGGGCGATCGCCGACGGCACCCGCATGTTCACGCTGTTCGCCATCGGCTTCGGCATCGCCTATGGCGGCTTCGTCGCCCTGCTGCCCAGCTTCACCACCGACCTGCACGGTCGCCGCTGTGCGGCCAGCGCGATCGGCGTGCTGTTCACCGGCCGCGCCATGGCGCTGCTGCTCGCTGCCCCCCTGGTCGCCCTGATGGTCGAACGCACCGGCGGCTACACCGCCGGGCTCAGCCTCGCCGCCCTGCTCGGCGCGCTCGGCACGGCACTCGTGGCCCGCGCCCGCGCGCAGGCCCTCCGCGCGTGACTCAGCCCAGCGGCCCCGCCGCCCGCATCCCGCCGACCTCGATGCCGTTCCAGTTCTTCAGCACCGGCCCGGCCAACTCCGCCACCACCGGGTCGACATGCCCGTTGTTCGGCAGGAACTTGGCGATCAGCGCGGCGGTCACCACATCCGCCGCCCGCCCCGCCCCATCGTCGCACTTCACCGCAAACCCCACCCCCAGCTCCGGAATGGTGCCGCAATGCACCCCTTCCGCCCCGCCCTTGACGAACACACGCTCGCCGAGCGCCGCGATCACCTTCGTGTCGAACCGATTGGTCCCGGCGACCATGCGCGGCTGGGCCGCCACCGCCGCGCGGATGCGCGCAGCCGCCGCCGCCCGGTCCGCCGCCATGCCCTGCCCGGAGCCGAACCGCGCGAAGGCCAGCGCCATCGCCCGCAGCGGAATCGCATAGGTCGGGATCGAACAGCCATCCACGGCGAAGTTCCGACCGTCCAGCACCGTCCCGGTCATCTCGGCCAGCGCCGCGGTGATCACCTTCATCGTCGGATGATCGGGCTTCACATACCCCTTCGGGTCGTCGCCGCGATCGCACGCCAGGCAGATGAAGCCCGAATGCTTGCCCGAGCAGTTGTTGTGCAGCGCGCTCGGCGTACGCCCCGCCGCCGCCAGCGCCCGCGTCGCCCCGTCATAGCTCGGCCAGTGCACGCCGCATTCCAGCACCGATTCGTCCCGCCCCGCCTTGGCCAACATCGACGTCGCCGCCGCCACATGGTCCTCCTCGCCGGAATGCGACGAGCACGCCAGCGCGATCTCCGCATCCGTCAGCCCCAGCCGCGAAGCCGCCCCGGTCTCCACCATCGGCAGCGCCAGCAGCGCCTTCACCGCCGAGCGCGGATACACCGGCAGGTCCACATCCCCCGCCGAGAACAGCACGCCCCCCTTGGCATCGACCACGATCGCCGCCCCGCGATGGGCGGATTCGACGCGCGCGCCGCGCGTGACTTCAACGAGAACAGGGTCCATCCGGGCCAACTCCTTGCAGGGCGCGCCATCCCTGGAAGCCGCAAGCCGCCCCGTCAAGGGGAGGCCGCCGCCACCCTGCCATCCACCCAGGCAAGCTTGGCCATCCACCCGTCCCAGGCCGGGTTCTCCCCGAATCGCGGCACCAGGAAGTCGATGAAACTGCGCAGCTTGGCCGACGGGTTGCGCCCGCCCGGATACACCGCGTGCACCGCCATCTCCGCCACCCCGTACTCCCGCAGGATCGGCACCAGCGCGCCGCTGGACAGCTCCTGGCTGACGATGAAGCTCGGCAGCGCCGCGATCGCCCGCCCCCGCACCGCGGCCACGCGCATCGCATCGCCGTTGTTGGTCCGCAACTGCCCGCTCACCCGCACCGAGCCCGGCCCGTCCGGCCCCACGAAATGCCAGATCTCGCCGCCCTCGCCATACATGTAGCGCATGCAGTCATGCCCGCTCAGCTCGCCCGGCGTCCGCGGCTCCCCCCGCCGCGCGAGATACTCCGGCGAGGCCACCACCACGATCCGGCACGGCGCCAGCCGCCGCGCGATCAGGCTCGAATCCTCCAGCCGCCCGATGCGGATCGCCATGTCGTAGCCCTCCTCCACCAGGTCCACCGTGCGGTCGTTCAGCGTCAGCTCGATCGTCACCTCGGGATAGGCGGCCATGTAGTCCGCCACCGCCGAGGCCAGGTGCAGCGCCCCGAACACCACCGGCCCATTCACCCGCAGCGTCCCGCGCGGTCGCGTGTGCAGCTCCCCCACCTCGCCCTCGATCGCCGCCAGCTCGGCCAGGAGCTGCGTGCTGCGCTCATAGTAGACCTGCCCCGCCTCGGTCAGGCTCACCCGGCGCGTGGTCCGGTGCAGCAGCCGGGCGCCGAGATGCTGCTCCAGCTCCTGCACATGCCGGCTGACCATCGCGCGCGACATTCGCAAATCTTGCGCCGCAGCACTGAATCCACCGCGCTCGACCACGCGGCCGAAGGCTTCCATCGCAACAAAACGATCCATTGCATTCCCGTCATCTGCGCGCCACGTTGACACTGCCGGCCCCAACCCACCGTCAAGGCCCGCACTGGCTACTCCCCGTAGACAATCTGTCAACTGCAGGCGCGTTTATCTGCCGCGAGCCCGGGCCTACCTGTGGCTCCGACGCAAGGGGAGGCCGAACCCGGCCCCGCCCCTTCGCCAACCGGACCAGGGCCCCAGGCGGGCCCGGCTGCAAAAGGTGAACCACCATGTCGCACGACATCCTCTCTGCCTTCTCCCTTGCCACGCTGCGCAAGGCCGCGCTGGCCGCCGTCCTGCTGGGCGGCACCGCGCTCGCCACGCTCCCGGCCCACGCCACCGTGCTGGCCAGCGGCGAAGGCGATGCCTACCGCGTCTCCGACAGCAACGACGCCGGCGAGGGCAACAGCTTCCGCATCGGCGCCGGCGAAGGCGAAACCTTCCGCACCTCTGACGCCAACGACGCCGGCGAAGGCGACACCTTCCGCATCGGCGACGCCAACGACGCCGGCGAGGGCGACACCTTCCGCATCGGCGACGCCAACGACGCCGGCGAGGGCGACACCTTCCGCATCGGCGACGCCAACGACGCCGGCGAGGGCGATACCTTCCGCATCGGCTGACCTCCCGCCCACGACATCCGACAGCAGGCTGGTCCCC
>CAMDGX010000183.1 GCA_945897825.1 Asaia bogorensis
CCGGAAGTTGGCGATGTTGTCCGAATCGCAAACCCCTGCGGTAGCGCAGGGCTCCATATCCAACCCGGATCACGTACAACTTGGGGCCAGAGATTCGCTCCCAGTCGCCAATGCCCACCCGATCGAGTTTCGAACTTATTGTGCGCAACCGCACCAATAATTTGTTCTATTTCAATGTGATAAAACTCGGGCCCGAAACCTCGATAGCCCCAGGTCGCGGAGAGAATCGGCCCTTCGGAGAGAGATTCGGGCGTTCGTTTCGCTCGCGGAGCCCCGAGCCTTCCCCGCAAACCCCCGGAAAGCTTGGGGTTTTCCGGGCTGTCTCACCAGCGGAGAGCGGTTCGCCCCTAGGGTGGTGGCGTCCCGTAGGGGATTCGAACCCCTGTTACCGCCGTGAGAGGGCGGTGTCCTAGGCCTCTAGACGAACGGGACAGCAGCGAGGCAGGCGCGCCTTCTAGGCCGATTGATTGCCGACATCAAGCGGGTCCGGCACAAAATTCGCCGCCCCGTGATCCTATCGCGCCAGCGCCACCCGCCCCAGCACGCGCCCGGTCCGCGCCTCCACCACCACCACCCGATCCGGCCCACCGCCGCGCAGGTGCAGCGCGACCGTCTCCCCCCCGGGCACCGCCGCCACGATCTGCGTCCCGGCCGGCTCGTCCAGCGTGGCGCTCGCCGCCTCCACCGCCGGCGCGCCGCCCATCTTCTGCGCCAGCAGCATCACGAGCGTCACCATCCCGCCCACGATCATCACGCCCATCACCACCACGAGAATCCGCAGCGCCTGCATGCCATCCCCCATATCCGCCGCGCCGTCATCCGCGCTATCACGCGCCATGTCCGCTGAATTGCCCACCGACGCAACCGTCTTCACACGCGTCGCCTCCGACGAGCAGGCGGGCCAGCGCGTCGACCGCTTCCTCGCCGAGGCGATCGGCGGCCTGTCGCGCTCGCGTGTGAAATCCCTCATCGAGGACCATCGCGTCCATCGCGACGGCACCGAGGTCACCCAGCCCGCCGAGCCGGTCCGCGCCCAGGCCACCTACACGCTCGATTTCCCCGCCGCCACGCCCTCCGTGCCGCAGGCGCAGGACATCCCCTTCCCGATCCTGTTCGAGGACCGCGACCTCCTGGTGCTCGACAAGCCCGCCGGCCTCGTCGTCCACCCCGCCCCCGGCAACGAAACCGGCACGCTGGTCAACGCGCTGCTCGCCCATTGCGGCGAAACCCTCACCGGCATCGGCGGCGAGCGCCGTCCCGGCATCGTCCACCGGCTGGACAAGGACACCTCCGGCGTCATGGTCGTCGCCAAGACCGACCTGGCCAACGCCGCCCTCACCCAGGCCTTCGCCGCCCGCGACATCGACCGCTTCTACCTCGCCCTCTGCTGGGGCCTGCCCAACCCCGCCGCCGGCGAGATCGAGGGCGCCATCGCCCGCGACCCGCGCGACCGCAAGCGCATGGCCGTCCGCCCCGACAGCACCCGCGGCAAGGAGGCGCTCACCCGCTACCGCACCCTCGCCCACCACGAAGCCGCCGTCAGCCTGCTCGAATGCCGCCTGGCCACCGGCCGCACCCACCAGATCCGCGTCCACCTCGCCCATCGCGGCCACCCCATCGTCGGCGACCCGGTCTACCTCAAGCGCCTGCCCGCCGCCGCCAAGGGCCTCGATGCCGAAAGCCGCGCCCTCCTGCTCGATTTCCCCCGCCAGGCCCTGCACGCTGCCCGCCTCGGCTTCCGCCACCCGCGCAGCGGCGAAACCCTGCGCTTCACCACCCCCCCGCCGCCCGACATGCAGGCCCTGCTCGACCGGCTGGACCTTGCGCCGAGTTAATCCCGACTTCATTGGTCCGGTATCTTGACCCTGCCAGTGTCCTTGGGTATGAAATACCAACGGTTGCAATGAAGCTGATTCGCCGAACGACCCCGTCTCGTCGAGACCAGCCGCTTCAACCGATGCTGGGAGCCCCCAAGCGGGAACCGGCACCGACAGGGACGGGTTGTGCCCATCCGGGGCAACCAATCCAGGCCGGTGGAACTTTCTGAACCAGCGCCGCAGCCGATTGCGGCGCGCATGATCCCGCACGTGCCTGGATGCGCCGCCCCGCGGCGCCGAGAGGGCGTTCGGATGGAAGGAGCCTGAAGATGGTTGCCGCCGTGATCAACGTGGCCCCCGAAGGAAACCTGACGCGGTATCTCCAGGAGATCCGCAAGTTCCCGATGCTGACCGCCGAGGAGGAATTGTCCCTCTCCAAACGCTGGCGCGACACCGAGGACATGGAGGCGGCGCACAAGCTCGTCACCTCCCATCTCCGCCTCGTCGCCAAGATCGCCATGGGCTACCGCGGCTACGGCCTGCCGCTGGGCGAGCTCATCAGCGAGGGCAATGTCGGCATGATGCAGGCGGTGAAGCGCTTCGACCCGGATCGCGGCTTCCGCCTGGCCACCTACGCCATGTGGTGGATCCGCGCCGCCATTCAAGAATACATCCTGCATTCCTGGTCGCTCGTGAAGATGGGCACCACGGCGGCCCAGAAGAAGCTGTTCTTCAACCTGCGCCGCCTCAAGGGCCAGATGCAGGCCATCGACGACGGCGACCTCCAGCCCGAGCAGGTCGCCAAGATCGCCCGCGTCCTCGCCGTGCCGGAGCAGGACGTGATCAACATGAACCGTCGCCTCTCCGCGCCGGACCACAGCCTGAACGCCCCCGTCCGCGCCGACAGCGAGGGCGAATGGCAGGATTGGCTGGTGGATGACAGCGAGAGCCAGGAAGACTCGATCGCCGAGCACCAGGAACTCACCGGGCGCAAGGCCCTGCTCGCCAACGCCCTGAAAACGCTCAACGAACGCGAGCGCCACATCCTCATCGAACGCCGCCTCAAGGACAACCCGACCACCCTTGAGGACCTGTCGCAGCAATACGCCATCTCGCGCGAGCGGGTGCGCCAGATCGAGGTCCGCGCCTTCGAGAAGCTGCAGAAGGCGATGCACACCGAAGTCTCCGAACAGCGCCGCGCCGCCGCCGCCCGCGCCTCCGCCTGATCCCGACCGCCCCCTCCCCGCCAGGGGAGGGGAACCGGGGGGAGGGTAACCGGGCCGGCCCCGGGCGCCGCCACAGGTCGTGCTCAGGCGTCGGCCTTGCCCTCCTCCACCAGCCCCCACTCCTCCTGCAGCCGCCCGCGCGCCTCGCGCAGCCGGGCGATCCGCACGCGCACCCGCGTCTCCAGCACCAGCCGCGACACCATCGGGACCCCCTCGGCGAGAAACCACCCCGCCGCCTGCGCGCCCCAGCAGATCCCCACCAGCCGCATCCCGCCCAGCAGGTCCAGGCACGCCGCCCAATCCCGCGCGGCACTCCACAGCACATCGAGCCACGGCAGCGCGGCCGCGAGCCCATACACCAGCAGCACCCCGGCCATCCGCCGCCCATTCACCGGCGCCAGAACCAGCGCCGCGGCCGCCGGCGCGAAGAGCACCGCCAGCGTCACGGCCAGCGGCGCCGCGGTCGCAACCAGCAACCCGCACGCCAGGCCCTGCGCCCAGATCCACGACCGCGCCTTGGCCGGTGCCACCGCCCCCTTCGCCGCCATCACCCCACCCCTCACATCACCAGCGTGGCGATCAGGCTGAGCGTCAGCGCGGTCATCCCCACGCCCAGCACCACCTCATGCCCCACCTCGCGCGCGCTCGACTCGCGCCCGGCGGCACCGGCCTGCAGCTCACCGATCTCCATCTCGATCCGCGCCACCAGCCGCGCCGCCTCCGCGGCCTCCCCGGAATCGCGCTCCTTCGCCACGCGGTCGTCCAGCAGGTCGAGCAGCCGCGGCAGCGCCCCGGACTTCACATGCACCGCCAGCGCCTCGGCGATTCGTGCCCGCAGCGGTCGGTTGTGCCAATCGTCCAGCAGCTTCTCCAGCCTGGACCCGAGCCAGGCCGCCAGGTTCGGCAGCGCCACGATCCGCTGCCGCTCCTGCAACCACACCAGCAGCCGCAGCAGCACCAGCGCCGCCGCCTCGGGCGTCCGCGCCTCGCCCAACCGCGCCAGCTCGCCGGCCACCGGCGTATCGCTGCGCGCCACGATGAAGGCGGCGACCTCCGCATCCATCGGCAACCCCTCCCGCCGCCCCTCGTCCGCCGCCATCGCCTCCAGCGCCGGCACCAGCTCGGCCAGCCGCGCCACCAGCGCCTCGCCCACCAGCGGGCTGCGGCACGGCAGCAGCGGGTTCAACCCATAGCGCAGCCGCGCCGTGCCGCCGCCCAGGCCCTTCGCGCGCTGCATGTGCTTGTTCTGATGCGCCTCCACCCGCAGCAGCACGGGATCGCAGCGCTCCGGCCGCATCGCAGCCCAGCTGCCAACCGCCTCGGCCGCCACCATCTCGCCCAGCAGCCGCTCGCCCTCCTGCCCCGCCGCCTCCGTCAGCGCGCCGCCCAACCCGTCCGGGAACAGCGCCGCCCCCCGCCACACCACCGGCGCCAGCGGGTCCAGCAGCGCAACCGCCCGCGTGACCATCGCCGCATCCGCCACCGCGTCCTCGGCCGGCTGCTCGGCCGCACGCCGCCGCACCACCTCCTCCAGCTGCACCGCCGTCGTCGAATCGCCCAGCGCCCGGCGCAGCCAGCGATCGATCGCCCCGCTGCGCATCTGCCGCGCCCCTTCCTCGGGCGTCGTGGCGATCGCCAGCGCCAGGGTGCGCAGGTTCACCGCCGTCACCGGCCCCACCTCCAGCGAGCGCTGCGCCCGCGGCGGCGGCCGCGCGGCCACCCGGCGC
>CAMDGX010000184.1 GCA_945897825.1 Asaia bogorensis
GGCTCCTGCAGGCGGATCGACATCCCCCCGGCCAGGCGCAGCACCTCCTCCCGGACGGCCCGGTCCAGCCCGGCCCCGGCAAGGCTGCCGGACGGCAGGGCCTGCACCGCGATCTGGGCCGCCACCAGCCGGTCGTCGAGCCAGGTGCGCCGCTCGCGCTGCATGGCCGGCAGGAACAGGAGCAGCTCGGTGCCCGCCATCACCGCCAGCGTGAACCCGACCAGCCGCCAGGACAGGCTCCGGCGCGGCGGTGGCGCCGAGGCGTGCTCGGCCCCTCGGGGCTCGTCCGGCCGCATGCTCTCGGGCACAGTCATCGCGCAATGGTGCGGCGGCGCGCCGGCCCGCGCAATGGCCGGTCGGAGAACGGTAGCACCCGCACGCCGGCACATTCCCCCACGGCCGAGGTTGACGCCTGAACCACCCACCCCCTATAAGCCGCGGCCTGCAACGGGACCTCCGGCGAGGCCCCGCCTCCGTCGCTTGCCGGGTTCGCCCGAAGCAGGCGCCCGGGCGCGTGCCGGACAGACCAGCCGCAAACTGAGACCATCGCGAGATCGGAGAACGTCGTGAAGCGCACCTACCAACCGTCGAAGCTGGTCCGCAAGCGCCGCCACGGCTTTCGCACCCGCATGGCTACCGTGGGCGGCCGCAAGGTGCTGGCCAACCGCCGCGCCAAGGGCCGTTCGAAGCTGTCGGCCTAAGCGCCGGCCGCTCGACACCGACCACACCCAGCCAGCGGAGGCGACGATGGCGCCGGCTCCGCATCGCCCGCACAAGCCGACCCGACTGACCAAGCGCGCGCAATTCCTGGCCGTGGCTGCCCGCGGCCGGCGTGCGGCGGTGCACGGCCTCGTACTCCAGGCCATGCCTCGCGAGGACGCCGCTCCCGCGCGCCTCGGCTTCACCGTCACCAAGAAGGTCGGCAACGCCGTGGTGCGCAACCGCACGCGCCGCCGCCTCAAGGAAGCCGCGCGCCAGCACCTGCGCGCCCATCCCCTCGCGGGCGTGGACCTCGTGCTGATCGGCCGCGACACCACCCGCGGCCGCCGTTTCGCCGACCTCGTCGACGATCTCCGCCGCGCCCTGGCCAAGGCCGGCGTGCCGCCGCGCGCCCCCCCCGTGCGCGAGATCACGCCGGCGGAGGGCGCATGACCCCGGCCGCCTCCGTGCTCACCGGGGCGGTGCGCGTCTATCAATGGACGCTGCGGCCCATCATCGGCGCCCATTGCCGCTTCGAACCCTCGTGCAGCCACTACGCCTGCGCCGTGCTGGCCAGCCACGGCGCCCTGCGCGGCGGCGCGCTCGCCGCCCGGCGCATCCTGCGCTGCAATCCCTGGAATCCCGGAGGGGTGGACCTGCCGCCCCCGCCCCGCACAGCCCGGACGGAAGCCTGATGGACCAGAAGCGACTCTTCATGGCGATCGCCATCTCGGTGGTGATCCTGCTCGGCTTCCAGATGCTGATGCCGACGCCGCGCCCGGTCCCGCCCCCCGCGCCGACCGCCAGCGTCGCCCCCGGCCCCGACGGAACAGCCGCCATCCCGGCCCCGCCCGCCGGCGCCGCCCCCACGGTCTCCGCCAGCCCCGCCGGTGCCGCCGTCGTGCCGCGCGAAGTCCCGCGCCTGGCCATCGAGGGCGACCGCGTGCAGGGCAGCCTCAGCCTGCTCGGCGCGCGCATCGACGACCTGGTGCTCAAGGGCTACCGCGAGACGGTGAAGCCGCAATCCCCGCTGGTCCGCCTGCTGGAGCCGCGCTCCGAACGCCAGCCCTACTACATCCAGGTCGGCTGGTCCCCGGAACCGGGCATGACCGCCAAGCTGCCCGGCAACGACACCACCTGGGCCGGCACCGGCACCGTCACCCGCGAGTCCACCGCAACCCTCACCTGGGACAACGGCGAAGGCCTGGTCTTCGAGATCGAGGTCGGGCTCGACACCGACTACCTCTTCACCATCCGCCAGCGCGTGCGCAACAGCACCGGCGCCCCGGTCGCGCTCTACCCCTGGGCGCGGATCCGCCGCGACTACACCCCCGTCGTCGCCGGCTACTACATCCTGCACGAAGGCATGATCGGCGTGCTGGAAGGCCGCCTGAAGGAAACCACCTACAGCGGCGCCAAGAGCGACGGCGAGAAGAAGGCCGGCCTCGCCATGGAGCAGACCGGCCCCGGCGGCTGGATCGGCTTCACCGACAAATACTGGCTGACCGCCCTCCTGCCCGACCAGAAAACCACCCTCACCGCCGCCTTCCGTCACATCGGCGAGGCCGGCCAGGACCGCTACCAGGTCGATTTCGTCGCCAAGGAGCCGATCACCGCGCCGGCTGGCGGCACCGCCGAAGCCACCACCCGGGCCTTCGCCGGCGCCAAGGAAGTCCACGTGCTGGACCGCTACGAAGCCACCCACGGCGTTGCCGGCTTCGACAAGGCGGTGGATTTCGGCTGGTTCTATTTCATCACCAAGCCGTTCTTCTACGCGCTCGACTGGCTCTTCATGCTGACCGGAAACTTCGGCGTGGCCATCCTGATGTTCACGCTGGTCATCAAGGCGCTGTTCTTCCCGCTGGCGAACACCTCCTACCGCTCCATGAGCAAGATGAAGCTCCTGGCGCCGAAGATGACCGCGCTGCGCGAGCAGTACAAGGAGGAACCGCAGAAGCTCCAGCAGGCGATGATGGAGATGTACCGCGCCGAGAAGGTGAACCCCGCCTCCGGCTGCCTGCCCATCCTCATCCAGATTCCGGTGTTCTTCGCCCTCTACAAGGTGATCTTCACCACCATCGAGATGCGCCACGCCCCCTTCTTCGGCTGGATCCGCGACCTCTCGGACATCGACCCGACCAACGTCTTCAACCTGTTCGGCCTGCTGCCATTCGACCCCGGCCAGTGGAGCTCCTTCCTGCACCTCGGCGTCTGGCCACTCATCATGGGCGTCACCATGTGGGGCCAGATGAAGCTGAACCCGCCGCCGCCGGACCCCATCCAGGCCAAGATCTTCGCCTGGATGCCGGTGCTGTTCACCTTCATGCTCGCCTCCTTCCCGGCCGGCCTGGTCATCTACTGGACCTGGAACAACATCCTCACCATCGGGCAACAATGGCTGATCATGCGCCAGACCACGCTGGACAAGCCCCAGGCGGCGAAGGTTTGAACAACCCCGACGCCACCGCCGAAGGCCCCCCCGCGCCGCCGCCCCTCACCGAGGAGGAGGCAGCGGCGCTGGAAGCCGGCCGCCTGCTGTTCGCCGCCGAATGTCGCTTCTTCTTCGCAGCCCAGCAGCTGGACAAGCTCCCTCCGCCGACCGGGCCGGAAGTCGCCTTCGCCGGCCGCTCCAACGTCGGCAAGTCCTCGCTGGTCAACGCCCTGACCGGCCGCAACGGCCTCGCCCGCGCCTCCAACACCCCCGGCCGCACCAAGCAGCTGAACTTCTTCGACCTCGGCGGCCGCCTCACCCTGGTCGACATGCCGGGCTACGGCTACGCGCAGGCCGAGCGGAAGGTGAAGGAAGACTGGCAGGGCCTCATGTTCGAGTTCCTGCGCGGCCGCCCCACCCTGCGCCGCGTCATCCTCCTGCTCGACGCGCGCATCGAGCTGAAGGAATCCGACACTGCCGTCATGGGCCTGCTGGACCGCGCCGCCGTCACCTACCAGCTCGTCCTGACCAAGGCCGACGCCCTCAAGCCGCCCGCCCTCGCCCGCAAGCTCGAAGAGGTCCAGGCCCTGGCCCGCCGCCACCCAGCCGCCTATCCGCTGGTCATCGTCACCAGCAGCGAGACCGGCCTCGGCATCCCCGAACTGCGCGCCGAGCTCGCGGCGTTGGCGGAATAGAAGCAAGAATCTTCTTTTTCTGAAGAAAAAGAAGCAAAAAGACTTTTCCTCCATTTGTACCGCGCTCAACGCGGCGACACCGGCGTAAATGGATGAAAGTTTTTTGGTTCTTTTTTTCAAAAAAGAACGTGCTTCCTTGCCCTGCCTTGACCCAAAGCCCAGCCCGCCGCACAAGGCGCCCGATCGCCCGCAAGAGGACGCCAGCATGACCGACCCGACGCAAGCCGAGGCCCGCAAGACCGCCGCCGAGGAACAGGCCCGCATCCTGGCCCATGCCCTGCCGTTCCTCCGACGCTATGCCGGCGCCACCGTCGTGGTGAAATACGGCGGACATGCCATGGGCGAGGAACACCTGGCCGCCAATTTCGGCAGCGACATCGCCCTGCTCAAGCAGGTCGGCGTCAACCCCGTCGTCGTCCACGGCGGCGGCCCGCAGATCAACGCCATGCTCAAGAAGCTGGACGTGAAGTCCACCTTCATCGACGGCCTGCGCGTCACCGACCAGCAGACCGTCGACGTCGTCGAGATGGTCCTCGCCGGCACCGTCAACAAGCACGTCGCCGGCCTCATCAACCGCGCCGGCGCGCTTGCCGTCGGCATCTGCGGCAAGGATGGCGGCCTCATCCGCGCCGAGAAGGTCCGTCGCAGCCGCAAGAACCCCGAAACCGGCGCCATGGAGGAGATCGACCTCGGCTTCGTCGGCGAACCCGCCCATGTCGACGTCCGCGTCATCCACGCCCTCACCGGCGCCGGCCTGATCCCGGTGATCTCCCCGGTCGGCGTCGACGCGCACGGCCA
>CAMDGX010000185.1 GCA_945897825.1 Asaia bogorensis
GTTGGCAGACTAGCCTACGCTCTCCCGTCGCCGTGGCCATCCACGGCACGCCACGAATGATTTTCAGTGTCGTGCGGCACACCCCTTCGAGCCTTCCGTTCGCCTCGAACCGGAGACAATTCCGTCTAAGGTTCCTCACCCCAGCCAGCCCCCGAGGGCGAAGTCGTCTCTTGGGGCCGATGCGCGCCAGAAAATCGCGTGGTTTCAGAAGGGTTTGCCAGAAGCCGGTTTGACTGGCGTCCGGCTGGGAAGGCCGATTTTGGGTCTCTGGAGGGCCAAAGTCTCCGGACGGTTTGCCTGCCGCCATGATGTATGGCGACAGAAACGCCTTCTTGATCAATGCGTTAGTTTGATGGCACGGACGGTCGGTTCGCATCCTCTGTGGCCCCCCGGACAACGTTGATGACAGGTGGGCTTCCCGTCCTTAGCCTGACGAGATGTCGGCCGGACCCTGGACGAGTCAAGAAAACGAACTGATCGTTGCGGGTTACTTCGCGATGCTCGCTGATGACATCGCCGGGCGCCCCTACAACAAGGCTGAGCACCGCCGAGCGCTGCTGCAGCTGCTGAACGACCGGTCGGAAGGGGCGGTCGAGTTCAAGCACCAGAACATCAGCGCGGTTCTGAAGGGGCTGGGTGAAGACTGGATCCCCGGCTACAAGCCCGCCTTTAACTTTCAGATGACGCTAGTTGATGCCGTGGCGCGATGGCTGGCGCTGAACCCGGCTTGGCTTGGACGCCAGCCTGACCTGCGGTCGGCAGGCGGTCTGCGCGAGGCCGCGCAGATCTGGATCGGGCCGCCACCCATGATATCCAACCAGCCCCCGCCACAGGAGCTGGAGCAGATGGTGCACATCGCCGGCAAGTTCGACGTCGCAGGCCGAGACGCGCGCAACCGCGCCCTCGGCCGAGCCGGCGAGGAACGCGTACTGGTGCATGAGCGGTCGACTTTGCGGTCGGCGGGGTGCGATGACCTGGCGCGCCAAGTCCGCTGGGTGTCGGAAGAGGACGGGGACGGCGCGGGCTACGACATTGCCAGCTTCGCGCCGGACGGCCGGGCTCGGCTGATCGAGGTCAAGACGACAAATGGTTGGGAGCGGACGCCCTTCCACATCACCCACAACGAACTGGCCGTTGCCGAGGAGCGGCGCTCGGAATGGTGCCTGTTCCGGCTCTGGAACTTCTCACGGGAGCCGAAGGCGTTCGAATTGCATCCGCCGCTTGATACCTACGTCTCGCTGACCGCGACGATGTTTCAGGCGAGCTTTCACTGAACCATCTCACTCTGATTGCCGTGCTACTGGCTTCGGAGCCTTTAGCAAAATGGTATTCAGCCACACTTCGTCCAAACGTCCGGCCCTGATGTCCCCGGAAACCCAGGAGTCGACTACCTCGACATCCAGGCCGTTCAACGCTTGCTTCAACGTCTCCTCCGTTTGATCGGTAAACCGGCGACCTCGAGAGTAGCGTTCGCCGCTCCCGTATTTGAAGGAGAGGTACCACCTCCCCCCAGGACGAAGTGCCATCAGCAAGCGTCGAGATACGCCAGGGAGGTCAGCCGTAGCCACATGAAGTAGTGACGCGCATGCCCAGATTCCGTCGAAGGAGTCGATGCAATCGACATCTTCGAAGCGCATCTGCCGAACGTCCGCCCTCCCACCAACGCGCCGGCGAGCCCGGGCAACCATTTCCGCCGAGGCGTCGAAGGCCGTCACTCGGTACCCGCGTTGGGCGAAGAACAGCGCATCTCGTCCCACCCCGCATCCAGCATCGAGGATGGTGCCAGACACCGGCATATGTGCGAGGAAGCGCATCTGAATGGCGGACATATCCAAGTCCGCAGTCTGGACCTCGAATGCACTCGCGTTCTTGTCGTAGTAAGAGATCGTCTCGAACTCATTCGGCATAGACGCAGTCTATCCTGGCTCCCATGTATGAACCAAGGCGTCGAGGGCGACCTGCTGCCTTTGCCGCAGGAAGGATGCCCTTGCGTCAGCCGTCTCGCCGGTCTGCAGCATGATAGTCTCCCGAAGCGGATGATGGCTGTCGACAAGCCAATTGTTCCGCTCATGGAGGCGTGCCACCAGGCGTGGTGTTGGTACAGCAGCAAACTTGCCGCGAGGACCGCGATTGCAGTTGGAGCAGGTGAGCACCAAATTCCAGACGCCATTCGCATCCGGCATCGCACCTCGTTCGAGTAGCAGCCACGGGAAGAAATGGTCAACCTCGGTCGCGGTAAGGGCCATCTCGCAGTGGCAGTAGAAGCACCGGCCGCGCTGGTAGCCGTGCAGCGCCCCCCGGACCCGCGTAAGGCTTGTCCGCCTCGCGCCAGTGCTGCCAGCCACGAAAAGCAGATCATGAGGCACATCCGCCTGCACAGCGATCCCCGCTCTCGGTAGGTCCAAGTGCCAAGCAGTCTCCACCAGCCGCCAGCGTGACTCTGCTTCTTCGACCAGCGAGGTGCCCTGGATCGACGAGGCGAGCCTTCGCAAGTCATCGCTGAGGCGGATACCGCCGCTGCCGTCTCTGCTTCCCTTCCTCTCATCCTCAAAGAACCGAACGGGGACGGGACCTCTGCCAACGACGTGGAAGGCATCGATCACATTGACGAACCCAAGCTTCGCCGTTGTGACCGCAAGGGCCTCCTCAGAGATCTCACCCCGATTGAATGCGCGGCAGGCATCCAGGAACTTGCTCGATCTTGAGGTGGTCTGCTTATCTACGACGCTAAGATGCTGACAGAGGTGCCGGGCAAAAGGTCGGGCGAGTTCCTCCAGTAGCACACGGTCGTCATCGCGATCGGCAAGCTCGATCAACGTCTTGGCCAAGGCGAACTTGTAGGAGGCCACGTTCCGACCGAAGAGCACCACCGCCCGCCAAGTCGCGTCGAGCGTTGGAGACTTGGCGAGGAAGTCGTTCACGTGAGCAGTTCCTGATGGTGCATATGTGGGGGATGATGATCGCCCCATCACGGTGGGCGTTCACGCTCCTGAGCACACCAGACCTCAAGATCACCCGCAAGTGCGCCGTCCGCTACAACACCGAGTGGCTGATCGAGAAGAACGGCTACCTCAGCCTGAACCGCCCCGGGTTTGTCGGAGGCTCCAACTCCTGAGAGGGTGGAGCGATGACGAGCAAGACGACGAACAAGTTTTCGGCTGAGGTGCGTACCCGCGCGGTGCGGATGGTGCTGGACCACGAGTCGGAGCACACATCTCGTTGGCAGGCGATCCTGTCGATCGCGGCCAAGATCGGCTGCACCGGACAGACGCTGAACGAGTGGCTGAAGCAGGCGGAGCGTGACAGCGGTCGCAAGCCGGGGCTGACCACCGACATGGCGGCACGGCTCAAGGCGCTGGAGCGTGAGAACCGGGAGCTGCGGCAGGCCAACGAGATCCTGCGCAAGGCATCGGCGTATTTTGCCCAGGCGGAGCTCGACCGCCGGTTCAAGCCATGATCGCCTTCATCGACGATCATCGCCAGGCACATGGGGTCGAGCCGACCTGCAAGCTGTTGCCGATCGCCCCATCCACCTACCACGCGCATGCCGCCCGCCTCCGCGACCCTGCCAGGCAGTGTTCGCGGGCGAGGCGCGATGCCACGCTGATGCCGGAGATATCGCGGGTGTTCGAGGAGAATTTCCGTGTCTATGGCGTGCGCAAGGTCTGGCGCCAGTTGCTGCGCGAGGGCCACGGCGTTGCCCGCTGCACAGTGGCGCGCCTGATGCGGTCTATGGGTTTGCAAGGCGTCATCCGCGGGAAGCCGGTCAGAACCACGATCAGCGACAAGGCGGCCCCTTGCCCGCTCGACCACGTCAACCGCCAGTTCAAGGCACCGCGCCCAAATGCGCTGTGGGTGTCGGACTTCACCTATGTGGCGACCTGGACCGGCTTCGTCTACGTCGCCTTCGTCATCGATGCCTATGCGCGGCGCATCGTCGGCTGGCGCGCGTCGCGCACCGCGCATGCGGGCTTCGTGCTCGATGCGCTGGAGCAGGCCCTGCACGACCGGCGGCCGATGCACCGGGGCGGCCTCGTGCACCACAGCGATCGTGGCAGCCAGCTTGGCTTCAACTGGTCGTCGCAACGCCACCTTGGGCTGCGTGCAGCGCTTCGTCGAGAGCCTCGGCAGGCGTTCGCCATTCGAGTGTTTTGCGCGGCCGGCTATTGAGGGCCGCGGCAACGGCGGCGAGATCATCAGCGCTGTGGACGCTGAGGTCCGTCCCCTTCGGGAAGTACTGCCGCAGCAGCCCATTGGTGTTCTCGTTCGTCCCCCGCTGCCACGGGCTGTGGGGATCGCAGAAATACACCTGCAGCCCCGTCTCGACCCGCAGCCGGGCATGCTGCGCCATCTCCGCTCCTTGGTCCCAGGTCAGCGAGCGACGCAGCTGTTCGGGCAAGGTGGTGATCGTCAAGGCGATCGCGTCACGCACCGCCTCGGCACCATGCCTGCGTATTCCGACGCAAACCAGCCGGTGATTCCGATCCATTCCAGCCGGTGATTCCGACGGAAGCCAGCCACTGATTCCGACGCATTCCAGCCACCCCTGAGGGGGTTTGGGGGCGACGCGGTTCGCGAGCAGTCATTCACCGACGGC
>CAMDGX010000186.1 GCA_945897825.1 Asaia bogorensis
TGCCGGAGAGAGGGGGCCGGCAGGCATGGGGTATGCCCTTTCGACGGATCTGCGGGTGCGCGTGCTGGCTGCCGTGACCGAGGGTGCGACGCACCGGCAGGCGGCAGCCCGGTTTGGTGTCAGCGCGGCGAGCGTGAGCCGATGGCGAAGCTTGGCCCGGGAGCAGGGCGATGTTCGGCCGGGCGCCTTGGGTGGCGACCGGCGCTCGGGACGGATCGAGGCGCAGGCGGCGCTCGTGCTCCAGCTGCTCGACGAGATGAGCGATGCCACCATCGCGGAACTGCGTCAGGCTCTTTGCGCGCGCGGCCACCTGTTTGGCTACGGCACGCTGCGGCGCTTCTTCAAGCGGCACCGGATCACGCGGAAAAAAAGACCGCGCATGCTGCCGAGCAGAACCGTCCCGATGTCCTGACGCGCCGTTGCGATTGGTTTGAAGCCCAGCCAGACCTCGAACCTTCGCGGCTGGTCTTCATCGATGAGACCTGGGCCTCGACAAACATGGCGCGCACCCACGGTCGTGCCCCGCGCGGGCAACGTCTTCGCGCCGCCATCCCGCACGGGCACTGGAAGACCACGACCTTCGTCGCCGGGTTGCGCACCAGCGGCATGGTCGCGCCCATGGTGCTCGACGGGCCGATCAACGGTGAACTCTTCCAGGCCTATATCGACCAGGTGCTGGTCCCCGAACTGCGCCCCGGCGACATCGTGGTGATGGACAACCTCGGCAGCCACAAGGGGGCTGGCGTCAGGGAAGCCACCGAGGCTGCCGGCGCCAGCCTGCTCTACCTCCCGCCCTACAGCCCCGACTTCAACCCCATCGAGAATGCCTTCGCCAAGCTCAAGGCCAAGCTCCGAAAGGTCGGCGAGCGCACCGTCGAGGTCGTGCCCCCATCCGTGGTGTAGGAGCATTGCTCCCCGGCGGGTTGGCCCACCGTATCAGTCTGCCACTGCCGGCAGTCTGACGGTTGGATTGTCGCTGACGCTGCTGATGGTTTCCAGTGTCATGTAGCGGGCACGCTGTGTCGCCCATTCGTCGGATTGTTCGAGCAGGATGGCGCCGACGAGGCGGATGATGGCGGCTTCGTTGGGGAAGATGCCTACAACATCGGTGCGTCGCTTGATCTCGCCGTTGAGCCGCTCGATGGGGTTGGTCGAATGGACCTTTGCCCGGTGCGCCTGGGGGAAGTCCATGTAGGCGAGTACGTCGTGTTCCGCTTCGTCCAGGAAGCCGGCGAGCCTTGGCAGCTTGGGGCGGAGCTGGTCGGCGACGCTGCGCCATTGGGTGTGCGCGGCCGGCGCGTCCTCCTGGGCGAAGGCGGTGCCGATCCAGGCCGAGACAATGCGGCGCTGGCCCTTTCCGGCATATGCCGTGGCGTTGCGCATGAAATGCACGCGGCAGCGTTGCCAGGTGGCGTGCAGCACCTTCGTCACCGCGGCCTTGAGGCCCTCGTGCGCGTCGGAGATCACCAGCTTGACGCCGCGCAGGCCGCGCCGGGTGAGGCTGCGCAGGAAGTCGCGCCAGAAGGTCTCGGCCTCGGACGGGCCGACCGCCATGCCCAGCACCTCGCGCCGCCCGTCGCCATTGACGCCCACCGCGATGGTGACTGCCACCGGCACGATGCGCCCGGCGGCACGCACCTTTACGTAGGTGGCGTCGAGCCAGAGATAGGGCCAGTCGCCCTCGATCGGCCGGGCCAGGAAGTCACGCACCCGCTCGTCGATCTCGCCGCACAGACGCGAGACCTGGCTCTTGCTCACCCCCTCCATGCCGAGCGAGCGCACCAGGGTGTCAACCGAGCGGGTCGAGATGCCCTGGATGTAGGCCTCCTGGATGACGGCAGTCAGCGCCTTCTCGGCAGTGCGTCGCGGTTCCAGGAAGGCCGGGAAGTAGGCGCCACGCCGCAGCTTCGGAATGCGCAGGTCGACGGTCCCGGCTCGTGTTTGCCAGTCGCGCTCGCGGTAGCCGTTGCGTTGGTTCAGCCGCTCGGCGCTGCGCTCGCCATGCGCCGCACCGCAGCGCGCCTCCATGTCCAGCTCCATCAGGCGCTGCGCGGCAAAGCCGATCATCTCGCGCAGGAACGTCGCATCGGAGCCCTTCTCCAGAAGTTCGCGAAGCGCAATCTTGTGTAAGCGCAGCCCCGTCACCCTATGGGCTGCCGGTTGACGGCGCCGGCTCAGTTCCAGCCCAGCACCAGGGCATGAGTTCGTCGATGCGGCTGTTGGGCCATCCGTTGACGAGGCGCGTCAGGAGGTCGGTGAAGTATCGCTGGGGATCGATGCCGTTCATCTTGCAGGTCTCGACCAGCGAGGCGATGGCGGCCCAGCGGGCGCCGCCGTCGTCACCGCTGGCGAACAGCGCGTTCTTGCGGCTGAGGCAGATCGGGCGGATGGCGCGCTCCACGATGTTGGTGTCGGCTTCGATGCGGCCGTCGTCCAGGAACCGCACCAGGCCGTCGCGGTGATTCAGCGCGTAGCGGATCGCCTCGGCCGTCGGGCTGCTGGCCGGCAGGCGGGCGAGCTGCGCCTCGAGCCACGTGAACAGCGCCTCCACCAACGGCCGGCTGCGTTCGGCCCGTGTCGCTTGGCGTTCCGGGGCCGGCCTGCCACGGATCTCGGCCTCGATGGCGTAGAGGTCCCCGATGCGCGCCAGCGCCTCCACGGCGACCGGCGCGGCGCCGCCGCGGGCCAGGTCGTAGAACCCGCGCCGCACATGGCTCCAGCAAAATGCCAAGGTTGCGCCGTCGCCGGTGGCCAACGCCTTGTAGGCGGCATAGCCATCGCACTGCAGGATGCCGCGATAGCCGGCCAATAGCGCCACGGCGTGCACCTTGCCGCGGCCGGGGGCGTAGCGGAACACCACCGCCGGCGGGTCGCGGCCACCCCAAGGGCGGTCGTCGCGGGCAATGGCCCAGGCAAAGCCCTTCTTCACCTGGCCGCGGCCCGGGTCGAGCACCGGCATCGTGGTCTCGTCGGCGAACAATCGAGGCGAGGCCAGCAGCATCTCGCGCATCCGCCGCACCACGGGGGCGATCTCGTGGGCCGCCGTGCCGATCCAGTCAGCCAGCACCTCGCGGCCGATGGCCACGCCCTGGCGCGCCAGCATCTGCGCCTGGCGATACAAAGGCAGGTGGTCGGCGTAGCGGGCGACCAACACCTGGGCCACAGTCGCCTCAGTTGGCAGCCCACCAGGCACCAGCCGCTCGGGTGCCGCCGCCTGCAGCACCACGCCGGGACAGGTGCGGCAGGCCAGCTTCGGCCGCCTCGTCACCAGCACGCGGAACTGGGCGGGGATGATATCGAGCCGCTCGGCGGTATCGGCGCCGATCTCCACCAGCGCGCCATGGCAGCACGGGCAGGTGTCGCGCTCCGGGCGCAGCACCTGCTCGACGCGCGGCAGGTGCGCGGGCAGATGGCCGCGATTGGTGCGGCGGCGCTGCGTTTGCTGCGCGCGCAGTGTCGGCGATTGCTTGCTCGCCTCGGCCGCGCCCTCGGCCAGCGTCGTCTCGATCTCCTCAAAGGCGAACAGCAACTGGTCCTCGGGCAGGCGCTCCGACTTGCGGCCGAACTGCATCCGCCGCAGCTTCGCCAGCAACGCCAGCAGACGCTCGTTCTGCGCCACCGCGGCGTCGCGCTCGGCGGCAAGCGTGTCGCGCTGTTCCAGCAAGGCCAGCAGCATCGCCCGCAGGGCGGCGGGATCCTCCGGCAGGCTCGGTGCGGGCGTGGCGGCGTGCATCGCGCCGCTGAGTCTACGCAGCGGCCACCGGCGTGGGAATCCGCTTCGTCGCCTGCACCCGCGTCCAGTCGATGCCATCGAACAGGGCGGCGAACTCCACCGCTGTCAGCCGCACCGCGCCATCGACCACAGGGGGCCAGCGGAATGCCCCGCCCTCCAACTGCTTGCTGACCAGCACCAGCCCGCTGCCATCCCACAGCACGATCTTGATCCGGTCCGCCCGCCTGGTCCGGAACACCAGCACCACACCGGAGAACGGATCGGCACCCAGCACATCGGCGGCCAAGGCCGCGAGCGCATGCGCCCCCTTGCGGAAGTCCACCGGCCGGCTGGCCAACAGCACCCGCGCCCCCGACGGCAGCATGATCACGACGCCGATGCCCGCAGCGCGCGCAGAACCGTCGTCAGCAGGGCTGCATCCGTGCCGGGCGGGATCCGCAGCATCCCACCCGCCAGGTGAAGCTCCACCGGCGGCGCGACGCACGCCTCCTGCGCACCCACCGACCGTTCGGCGACGAGCGGCACGAAGCTCAACGCCGGACTGACCCGCATCTCACGCCGCCAGCCGAACACCTGCTGCGGGCAGACCTGCCACCTCCGCGCCACATCAGCCACCACAGCGCCCGGCGCCAGCGCCTCGGCCACGATCCGCGCCTTGATCTCACTGGACCATCTCCGACGACGGCCAGGGCCCGTCAGGACCTCCACCCGGCGATACATGCCACCCTTCGCGTCGTCAGTAACGTCGACCATAACGCCGGCTCGAAGCCCCAAAGTTTCGTTGGGCTCACCACGATACTGGTGCAGGCGGGAAGAAGGGCCGCAGGGCTGCGCTTAC
>CAMDGX010000187.1 GCA_945897825.1 Asaia bogorensis
GGGGCTCGGCCCCCGGGCGGGTCCAGGGCGGAGCCCTGGCCTACCCTACCGTCCGGGCATCGCGATGCGCCGCCCGGTCCAGTCCGGCCGCGGCACCTGCGCGTGGGACTGCGCCGCCGCCTCGATGCGCGCGCGGATCGCCTCCGGCCACGGCGCCACCTTGCGCAGCCCCAGATCCACGTGGAGGTACATCAGCTCCTGCGTCGCCGCCCGCCTGCCATCATCCAACCGATACATCTCGTGCGCCAGGTGCACCCGCTTGGCATCCACCCCCAGCACATGCGTCACGATCCGCGCCTGCTCGCCCAGCAGCAGCTCCGCCTCGTACATGTTGTGCGTCTCGACCGCGAAGGTCCCGAACCCCGTCCGGTCCTTGTAGGCGTAGGAGCAGTCGAACACGTCGAAGATCACATCGGTCGCGAGGTCGAAGGCCACCGTGTAGTACGCCAGGTTCATGTGGTTGTTGGCGTCGATCCATTCGGGCCGCACCTCCACCGTGCCGCTGTCGAAAGGGGCCGCCCAGAAGCCGGGCTCGGTGCGCGCGTCGCTCATGCCGCCCTCCAGGTCTCGCCCTCGGCGACCGCGCGGCCATCCTCGCGCAGCTTCTCCAGGTGGGCGATCACCGTCCGCTCCGCCGCGGGCCGCAACCGCGGCGCCAGCCCGACATACAGCGCATCGACCAGCCCCATCGTCGTTTTCGGCCCGCTCGCCAGCGCGCCCGCGATCGCCGCCTCGCGCTGCGCCCGGTGCGACAGCAGCGCGCGCGCGAACGGCAGCGGGTCGGTCACCGGCGGCCCGTGCCCGGGCAGGTAGGTCGTGTCCGCCCGCGCCAGCATCAGCCGCATCGAGGCGAAATAGTCGCGCATGTTGCCGTGCGGCGGGCTCACGATGCTGGTCGACCAGCTCATGATGTGGTCCGCCGTGAACACCACGCCGTCCGCCCGCGCGAAGCACAGGTGGTCGGAGGCATGGCCAGGCGTGTGGATCGCCGTCCACCCGCCCACGCTGTCCCCGTCGCGCATCGCCACGTCCGGCACATGCGAAGGGTCCTGGCTGGCATGGAAGCTCCACACCTTCGCCCCCGTCGCCGCCTTCAGCGCCGCCACCCCGCCCAGGTGGTCGCCATGGGTATGGGACAGCAGGATGCGCGCCACCCGCCCGCCGCAGGCCGCCACGATGTCCGCCACATGCTTCGCATCGTCCGGCCCCGGATCCAGCACCGTCGTCCCGTCGTCGCCGGCGATGAGATAGGTGTTGGTGCCGTGATAGGTGAACGGGCCGGGATTGTCCGCCACGATCCGGGTGATCCCCGGCAGGACAGGCAGCGCCACGCCGCGCGATGGAACGGGTTCGGTCAGGAAGGCCATGCGGATCCCCTAGCGTTTCCCGCATTCTGCCCAAGCTTCGCGCCCCGCGCCATCCGCCCAGCCCCGTCAATCCCGCCGGGCATGCACCGCATAGCGCCCATGCCGCCCCACCTCGACGTAGTGCGACCACACCTCGGCGAATAGCGGATGGCGCACGAAATACGCCTCCAGGCTGAACACCTGCCCGCCGCATTCCGGGATCGCCGTCATGCTGTCGATCACCACCGCCGCCGGCGGCGCCCGCGCGAAATCCTCCGCCACGCTGCGATACAGGAAGAACTCCGGCCGCCCCATCTCCCACGCCTCGCGATACCGCCGCCCATTCGCCGGGCACGCGTGATAGGCCCCCTCCAGCAGCCAGATGTTCATCGTCCGCAGCGTCATCCGCGCCCCGGCATAGTTCACCGCCGGGTAGATCGGCGCGATCCCCGGCGACAGCACCAGCACCCGCTCCCCCGCCGCATGCTCCCGCAGCATCCGCGTCAGCGCATAGGCATCGGACTGCCGCCAGGTGATCTGGTTCCACGGCGCCTCCCCCTCGGCCACCAGGTAAAGCGCGAACAGCGCCAGCAGCCCCGACGCCACCCGCGCCCCTCCCGCCCGCAACCCATCCAGCCAGCGCGCCGCCAGCACCGTGCCCAGCGCGCAGGCGAACAGCTCGATCGGCATGATGTGGTACGACCAGCCCTTGTGCTGCGCCAATGCCGACGCCAGCGCCCCCAGCCCCGCCAGCGACAGCACGCGCGCCAGCGCCCCTCGCCCACGCCACGCCAGCACCACCAGCGGCAGCAGCAGCGCCACCGCCGTGCCCATCCGCGGCAGCGCCAGCAACCCCCACGGCGTCTGCCCGCCATTGTCCAGGTAGTAGTCGATCACCAACGGCACCACGCTGCCGAGATACGCGGGAAACAGCACCGGCAACGCCGCGCCATACAGCGCCCACACCGCCGCCATCGCCCACGGCACCGGATCGCGCAGCCCGGCCTTCGCGTCCCCCGCCCGCCACCGCGCCACCAGCACCGCCGCCTCCACCAGCGCCGGAACCGCCAGGAAATGCGGCTTCAGCGCGAACCCCACCGCCGCCACCACCGCCGCCAGAACCCCCAGCCGAGCCCTTCTCCCCTCCATCCGGCCCGCCGCCACCAGCAGGTACGGCACCGCCAGCGCCGCCATCAGCGTCTCCCGCTGCCCGAAATCATACCCCGCCCCGAGCGCCACCAGCCCCGGCAACCCATCCAGCAACGCCCGCTCGACCGGCCCTTCGCGCGCCCGGTCGCGCACCGCCACCGCCAGCGCCCACACCGAACCGCACAGCGCCAGCAGGCACAGCTGCAGCGCCACCACCCCGTCCATCCCCGTCGCCCGCGCCAGCGCCGCCGGCACCAGGTTCAGCACGAACACCAGCGGCGGGTTCACGTCGATCAGGTCCACATACAGCCGCTCGCCCGCCAGCCACCGCTCGGCGAAGCTCAGCACCGCCGCCACGTCGTGGTTCACCGGCGGCAGCAGCAGCATCGGCAGGAACAGCAGCGCGGGCCACGCAAGCAGCACCACGCCCCACCCCGCCGAGGCGGCGCGCGCGCGGGAAGCCTGGGAAAGCGGGGGGGCGGCAGACATGCCCCCCATTCTCCCCCCCCGCCACGGGCCGAACAAGGCCGCCCGTTTTTGCCCTCCGCGCCGGCGCCGATCTGTGCCAGAAAACGCGCATGGAGCCGGCCGAATACACGCTGATGGATGCCGTCGAGGACAGGATGTGGTGGTACCGCGCCCTGCACGCCCGCATCGCCGACGCGCTCGCCACCACCAGCGGCCGCGTGCTCGACGCCGGCTGCGGCACCGGCGGCCTGCTCGCCCGCCTGCGCGCCCACCCCAACCTCGAGCTCTACGGCCTGGAATACGACGCCGCCGCCGCCCCCCGCGCCGCCACCAAGTCCGGCGCCCGCGTCACCCGCGGCAGCATCAACGCCCTGCCCTTCGCCGACGCCAGCTTCCAGGCCGTCGTCAGCGCCGACGTGCTCTGCCACGCCGCCGTCGCCCCCGCCGCCGCCCTCGCCGAGCTGCGCCGCGTGCTGGCCCCCGGCGGCCTGCTCGTCCTCAACATGCCCTCCTACCAGTGGCTGATGAGCGCGCACGACCACCAGGTCCACAACACCCGCCGCACCACCGCCTCCGCCCTGGCCCGCGACCTCGCCGCCGCCGGCTTCGCGCAGGTCCGCGCGCGCTACTGGAACGGCGTGCTGCTGCCGCTGATGATCCTGCAGCGCAAGGTCCTCGCCCGCGGCAAAGGCGGCGAAACCGTGTCCGACGTCGCCGCGTTTCCGCCCCTGATCGATGCCACATTCCACGCGCTGACGGCGCTGGAGCGGCGCCTGGGCCTCAAGCTGCCAGCCGGCGGCTCGGTCCTGGCCACCGCGCGCAAGCCGGAGGTCCCCGCATGACCACTCCCGAGGACAAACCCAAGATGCGCTACGTGCCCAAGCCCGTCCCCGCTGCTGCCGGGCGCATGGCCCTCGTCGCCGCCCCCTCGATCGGCCTGTCGATCGTCGTGCCCGTCTATCGGGGTGCGGCCACCGTCGCCATGCTCGTCGAGGCCCTCGCCGCCCTGCGCCCCGAAGGCGGCATGGAAGTCATCCTGGTCAACGACGGCAGCCCCGACAATTCCGGCGAAGTCTGCCGCCAGATCGCCGCCGCCCCGCCCACCATCGCCGGCACCGACCAGAAGCTCCCCGTCATCTACATCGAACACGCCCGCAACTACGGCGAGCACAACGCGGTCATGACCGGCCTGCGCCACGCCCGCGGCCGCTACGTCATCACCATGGACGACGACCTGCAGAACCCGCCCGAGGAAGTCACCAAGCTCTACGACCACGCCCGCCTCGGCAACTGGGACGTCGTCTACACCCGCTACGCCACCAAGAAGCACGCCCCCTGGCGCAACCTCGGCAGCCAGTTCGCCAACAAGGTCGCCGACTGGCTGCTGGACAAGCCGAAGGGCCTCTACCTCTCCTCCTTCCGCTGCATGTCCGCCCTCGTGGTCCGCAGCGTCACCCGCTACCGCGGCCCCTACCCCTACATCGACGGCCTCATCATGGAGGTCACCCAGCGCATCGACAGCATCGAGGTCCGCCACCTCCCCCGCGCCGAAGGCCGCAGCAACTACACCGTCAAGCGCCTGGTCCGCCTCTG
>CAMDGX010000188.1 GCA_945897825.1 Asaia bogorensis
GGGCTGCTGGCCGAGCAGCGGCTGTTGACCCTGGTGGCGCATTGCGCGGCGCTGGAGGCGATGCCGGTGTTCCGCGCGACGGTGCAGTCCTTTCTTCCTCCGGCCTGAGAGTTGCCATGCTGATCCAACCGATCCTCGTTCCCTTCGCCAACGACGTCGCGCGCTGGGGGGCTGCCAATGGTCCGGCGGCCATGATGCGGGCTGGGTTGGCGGAGGCGTTGCAGGCGGCAGGCCATACCGTCGCGGTGCCGGTGGAGGCCGCGCTGGCGCGGGAGCAGCGGACGCGCGATCCGGTGACGAACCTGGGCATCATCGCCGGGTGGGTGTCGGAGCAGGTGGCGGCGGCGATCGCCGCCGGCGCGATGCCGCTGGTGCTGCAAGGCAACTGCACGCAGTCGGTGGGGCCGGCCGGCGGGGTGGCGCGGGCCTGCGGCGGGGCGGGGATCGCCTGGTTCGACGCGCATGGCGACATGCACACGCTGCGCACGACCTCGACCGGGCTGCTGGGCGGAATGCCGTTCGCCGTGGCGCTGGGCTGGGAGTTCGACGACTGGCGCGAGGCGGCGGGGCTACGCGTGCCGGTGCCGGCCGCGGCGGCGGCGCTGATCGGCGCGTCGGACCTGGACCCCGAGGAGGACGCGGCGCTGACGGCGCACCGGATCGCGCGGCTGGATGCCGCCGATATGGGGGCCGACGCTGGTGCGCGGACGACGGCGCTGCTGGCACCATGTGCCGGTGCGGCGCCCGGTTGGTACATGCATATCGACCTGGACGTCGCGGGGCCGGAGGCGGTGCCGGGGCAGTTGACCAATGCGCCGCACTGGCCGTCGGCGGCGGCTTTGGAGGATTCGGTCGCGGCGGCGGCGCGGGCGGTGCCGATGCGCTGCCTGGGGATCGCGGCCTACGATCCGGCCGGGGATCCGCAGCGCAAGGGGGCGAAGCTGGCGGTGGACCTGGCCGTGGCGGCGCTGCGCCACCTGGCCTGAGGCGGCGGACTCAGCCGTCGGGCCGGAGCACCGCCATCCACAGGCTCATCGCCTCGGCGCTGGCCGCGTTCGGGGCACGACCCTCGGCGGCGCCGCGCTGGACGTAGTGTTCGGCGGCCGAGGTGACCTGGCCGGCGCCGATGGCGCGGCCGACATCGGGGTAGGTGGCGAGGTAGTAGGCCTGGTCGACCTCCGGGTCGGCGCCGAGCCGCCCTTCGAGGAAGCCTGCTTCGATGAAATGGGCATGCAGGTCGCCGATCTCGCCCTTGCCGTGTGCCTGGGCGACGTCGTCGTAGGTGGTGAGGTAGAAGGCCTCGTCGAAAGCCTGTGCGGCGGCGATCTGGCGGACGATGTGCACCAGCAGGCGCGGATCGACGGCGACCTTGGCGCGGCCATCGAGCCTTTCGCGGGCGATCCGGAGCGATTGCAGCATGACCTCGATGTGAGGGAGATAGGCGTGGGTCGTCACATCAGGCTCCATCCGGGAAGGCGGCCTTCCCCATCCGTGTCGATGGCTCCACATTTATGTCGCGGGGCAACATGACGTCTAGGCAGGAATCATTAAGAATCTCCTGTATCTGACAGCGACAATTAAGATTGTCATAAAAAATTCGGTTGCTTGTTACGCATTGCTGACGAGGGGATGCGGTCCGAACAGGTAGGACGCCAGCACCGTCTTGGCCTCGGCAAGCACGCGGGCACGCCGGTCGGGTGTGGGTTGGGCGAAGGCGTGGCCGATCAGGCGGTCGCCGATTTCGGCGGCGATGCGCAGCCGGAAATCGAAGCTCTCGTCGGTGTCGGTGCCGAACATGACCCCGAGGAACTCGCGCACCAGGGCCGTCATGTCGCCGGACGCGGCCTGCTGTTCGAACAGGGCGCGGCTGATGGCGCGGCCGGTCGCGCCAGGGGCGGCGGCATCGGGCGCGCCATAGGCAAGCGTAAGGAAATCGGCGTTGGCCTGGAGATAGCCGGCGAACGCATCGACGACGGCGGCGAGGAAGGCGGCCGGGGTTTCGGGCACCGCCTCCATCAGCAGGGCGGCGAGCGACTCCTGGAACGTTTCGAGGTGGCGCAGGGCGATGGCATCGACCACCGCCTGCTTGTCGGGGAAGAAGCGATACAGCGCGCCCACGGACAGGCCGGCCGCCGCGGCGATCTGCGCGGTGGTCAGGGCGTGCGGGGCCGCGCCACCGGCGAGCAGGCGGGATGCGGCGGCGTGGATGCGGGCCACCGTTTCGTGGCTGCGCTCCTGCACCGGGTCCCGCCGGCGCCTGGGGGGCAGCAGGGTGGGGGCGGGCGGGGTCGGGGCCGTTGACATGCTCATGGCCGGTCCTTAAACGAGAACGCGACGTCGCATTCGCATTTATCTCCTGCCCGAGGTTCGGCCCCATGGCAATCCCCCTGCACCAGGCGCTGCGCGTCGGCGGCTACGTGGTCAAGCAGCACCTGCTGGGGCGGAAGCGCTATCCGCTGGTGCTGATGCTGGAGCCGCTGTTCCGCTGCAACCTGGCCTGCTCCGGCTGCGGCAAGATCGACTATCCGGCCGAGATCTTGAACCAGCGCCTGTCGGTGGCCGAATGCCTCGACGCGGTGGACGAGTGCGGCGCGCCCGTGGTGGTGATCGCCGGTGGGGAGCCGCTGCTGCACAAGGAGCTGGACGAGGTGGTGCGCGGGGTGATCGACCGCAGGAAATACGTGATCGTCTGCACCAACGCGCTGCTGCTCGAAAAGAAGATGGAGCAGTTCAAGCCGAACAAGTATTTCACCTGGTCGGTCCACCTGGACGGCAACCGCGAGGACCACGACAGGTCGGTCTGCCAGGATGGCGTCTACGACCGCTGCGTGTCCGCCATCGCCAAGGCCAAGGCCGCCGGGTTCCGGGTGATCATCAACGCCACGCTGTTCAACAACGCCGATCCGGAGCGGATGGCGCGGTTCTTCGACGACGTGACGGAGATGGGCATCGACGGCATCTCGGTCTCGCCGGGCTATGCCTATGAGCGCGCGCCGGACCAGCAGCATTTTCTGAACCGGAAGGCCACCAAGGAGCTGTTCCGCGGCATCTTCTCGCGCGCGCTGCCGGGGCGCAGGAAGTGGCAGTTCAACCAGTCCTCGATGTTCCTGGATTTCCTGGCGGGGAACCAGACCTTCCACTGCACGCCCTGGGGCAACCCGACGCGGACCTATTTCGGCTGGCAGCGGCCCTGCTACCTGCTTGGCGAGGGCTATGCCAAGACGTTCAAGGAGCTGATGGAAACCACCGACTGGGACAAGTACGGCACCGGCAACTACGAGAAGTGCGCCGACTGCATGGTGCATTCCGGCTACGAGGCGACGGCGGTGGCGCACTCCATCCGCCACCCGCTGAAGGCGGCGAAGGTGGAGCTGCGCGGGGTGCGCACCACCGGCCCGATGGCGCCGGACATCCCGCTGGAAAACCAGCGCCCGGCGGAGTTCGTGTTCTCCCGCCATGTGCAGCAGGCGATGGAGAAGCTGCGCCACGAGAAGAAGAAGCCCGAGCCGGCCGAAGCTGCGGAGTAGGCGAAGGTCAGACCAGCTGTGTGGCGATCATCATCATGCCCCACAGCGCCAGCAACCACGCCGCACTGCGCGCCCATGCCATGCCGGCGATGTACATGAACGCATAGGCCACGCGGCCCCACAGATACACATAGGCGCCGAGCACCGTGACCGTGTTGCTGACGCCTGTCACATGGGCGGCCAGCACCAGCGGGGCGAACAACACCAGGCTTTCCAGCATGTTGCGTTGGGCGCGGGCGGCGCGCCCGGCCCAGCCGAGGATGAACGGCATGTTCTCGCGGTTGCCGGCAAGCACCACCAGCCCCACCTGGCGGTACGCGCCAAACGCGGCAACCGCCATCTGGAGCACGGCCAGGCCCAACGCCCCGACCAGCATGGCAATCTCGGCCTTCATCGCCGCATCCTCCCGAACCGCCTGGCGGCACGGAGGTCCGGCCGGCCAGAAGAACGCCGGTCCACGCTGCCGATGGCGGAGCGAGTCGGGCAATGATTTGTTGCATACGACCGTCCGCTCAGGGACGCATGACGCTTTCGTAGACGAGCACCTCCTCGCCATCGCGCATGTAGCTCTCGCGCAGCACCATGCCGATGCCGCCCAGCACCTGGCGCGAGCCGATGTTGCTGGCCCGCGCCACCGCCACGACATGCGCCAGCCCTGCCCGCTCATGCGCGAACCGCAGCGCCGCGCCGGCCGCCTCGCTGGCATAGCCGCGCCCCTGCGCCGCCGCGTGGAGGGCGAAGCGCAACGCGATGCCGCGCCCGTCCGGCCGGCCATGCAGGCCGACCAGCCCGAGGAACCGCTCATCCTCGGCTGACCGGACCGTCCACATGCCGACACCGTGCTGGCCCCAGAAGGCGATGTCCTCGGCCAATTCGCGCGCCACCTGCTCGGGCGTGCGCACGCCGCCCAGCATGATCGCGAACACGCGCGGAT
>CAMDGX010000189.1 GCA_945897825.1 Asaia bogorensis
ACCTCGCCGAAGAACAGGAAGCCGACGGCTGCCGCATAGGGCAGCGCCAGGTAGTCGACGATGGCCAGCATCCCGGCCCGCGCCCGCCCGAACGCCCAGGTCAGCAGGAAGTGGCCGGAGACGCCCAGCACCGCCACCAGCAGGAATACGCCCCACAGATGCAGCGAGGGCGGATGCCAATCTCCCACCGCAAACGGCATGGCGATCAGCGCCGGCACGATGTGCAGGATCAGCACGATCGACGCCGCCGAATCCCGCTTGGCCTGGCGCCGCAGCAGCACGGTGTTCAGCGCATAGGTGAAGGCCGAACCGACCGCCGCGGCGATCCCGACCGCATCGCCGCTGAACCCGTCCGCCTCCGAGAGCGGGCCCCAGGCGATCACCGCGACGCCGGCCAGGCCCAGCCCGACGCCGGCCAGCACATCGGCGCGCAGCTTTTCCTTGAGGATCAGTGCTGCCAGCGTCGCCACCAGCAGCGGCCCGAGATAGGACAGCGCGAGCGCCTCCGCGAACGGCAATCGCCGCAGCGCGGTGAAGAACAGGAAGGTGGAGGCGATGGTCAGGATCCCGCGCGGCGCATTCGCCTTCCAGGAGGCAAGCGTCGGCCAGCCCGATCCCGCCCACCACAGCGCCAGCAGCACCAGCGGAATGCCCAGCGCAAAGCGCATTGCCACCACCTGGATGGTCGGCAAGCCCGACGGCACGGCCTTCACCACCGCATCCATGGTGGTGAAGACCATGATCGCGGCAGTGGCCACCAGGAAAGGCACCGCGGGGCGGGCGTGGTCGGCGGGGGGCATGCGGGGAATCCCAAGGAAGGATTCTTCTTTTTGTGAACAAAAAGAAGCAAAAAGACTTCATCCATGACACCGGGTGTTCCCGGGCCACTGCACGCGCTAGGTCAAGGAGGCGAGGCCTCTCCGCCACATAAGGGAAAAGTTTTTTTGTTTCTTTTTGTTCACAAAAAGAAGACTCTTCCTTACTCCCTGTCCGGCCCGACCCGCACCAGCATCTTGCCGAAATTGTCGCCGCGCAGGATACCGCCCAGCGCTTCGGGTGCGTTCTCGAGCCCATCCAGCACCGTCTCGCGGTAGTGCAGCGTGCCCGCCTTCACCCATGGTGCGGCCAGCGCGCGCCATTCGGCGAAGCGCTCGGGCTTGTCGGACACGATCAGTCCTTCGATGCGCACGCGCTTGCCCACCACGAAGCCCAGGTTCGGCCCGGGCGGCATTTCGGCCTCGTTGTATTGCGCCACCATCCCGCACATCACCACGCGCGCGAAGGCGTTCAGTTGCGCGAATACGGCGTGCTGCAGGGCGCCGCCGACATTCTCGAAATAGACGTCGATGCCGTTCGGGCATTCTTCGCGCAGCGCGGCGTCCAGGTTGCCGACGCGGTGGTCGATGCAGGCGTCGAAGCCGAGCGATTCCTGCACCCACAGGCACTTGTCCGGCCCGCCAGCGACACCGACGACGCGCGCGCCGGCCCGCTTGGCCAACTGGCCGGCCACGGAGCCCACCGCGCCGGAGGCCGCGGAGATGACGACGGTCTCGCCCTTCTTCGGCTGGCCGATGTCCTTCATGCCGGAATAGGCGGTGGTGCCGGGCATGCCGAGCACGCCGAGCCAGGCCGACAGCGGGGCCGCGCCACGGTCCACCTTATACAGCGACGCTGCCGGCGACACGATGTGGCTCTGCCAGCCGCGGGCGCCGCCCACCACGTCGCCGGGCGCGAAGCCGGGATCGTTGGAGGCGATCACCTCGCCGATGGTTTCCCCGGTCATCACCTCGCCGGGCATCACCGGCGCGGCATAGGTTTGCACCTCGCGCAGCCGGCCGCGCATGTAGGGGTCGATCGAGAGCCAGATGGTGCGTGTCAGCACCTGGCCCGGGCCCGGTGTCGGGACCGGGGCGGAGACGACCTCGAAATGCTCCGGCGCCGGCTCCCCCGTGGGCCGCTTCTTCAGGACGACGGAACGCTGCATGTCGTTTGCCATCACGCCACCTCTGATTTCAGGACCAGCCGGCCGATCACCTTGCCGTCGCGCAGCCGCATCAGCGCGTCGTTCGCCTCGTGCTGCGGCACGGTGCTGACCGGCAGCGCCGGCAGCGAGCCCTCGTTGGCCAGCTGCACCAGCTCGCGCAGCTCCTTCGGGTTGCCGACGTAGCTGCCCTGCACCGTCAGCGCGCGGATGGGCATCAGCGGCAGCGGCAGGGTCAGCTCGCCGCCGAACAGGCCGACCTGCACGAGCTTGCCGCCCTTGCGCAGGCTCTCGAACGCGAACTTCGCCGACGCCGTCCCGTTCACCAGGTCGATCACCGCCAGCGGCTGCTTGCCGCACGCCTCGACGATCCGCTGCGTGACGCCTTCGCCGGTGCCGTCGACGGTTTTCGTCGCCCCGGCCTGGGCGGCCACGCTGCGCTTGGTGGCATCGGTGTCCACCACCACGATGTTCTCGTGCTTCAGCGCGCGCAGCACCGCGATCGCGTTCAGCCCGAGGCCGCCGGCGCCCACCAGCACGATCGGCTCGGTCGGCGGCATGGGCATCACCTTCTTGATCGCCGAGAACACGGTGATGCCCGAGCAGGCGTAGGTCGCCGCGATCGCGTGCGGGATCTTGCCAGGATCGACCAGGTGGCGCGGATGGGGGGCGACGACATGCGTCGCGTAGCCGCCGTTCTGGTAGACGCCGAGCGCCTTGCCCTGGAGGCACATGTTGTCCTCCTCCGCCAGGCACGCCTCGCAGGTTCCGCAGCCGACCCAGGGGAACACGATGCGGATGTCGCCGACCTTCACGCCCTCGGCTTTGGGGCCCAGCTTCACCACGCGGCCGACGATCTCATGCCCCATCGCCACCGGCAGCTTCAGGCCGCGGTCGGTCAGCGTCATCACCTTGCCGCCGCCCAGGTCGTAGCGGCCTTCCCAGATGTGGATGTCGGAGTGGCAGACGCCGCAATACGTGGTCTCCAGCAGCACCTCGGTGCCCATGGGCTCCGGCGTCGGCAGCTCGATTTCCTGCAGCGGCTTCTCGTTCTCGACGACGGCCCAGGCGCGCATGGTGGATTCCCCAACGGAGTTGCTTTGGCGCAGGAAAGGCTTCGCGACGCGCCCGGTCAAGCAGCGGTGGTCAAGCGCCGTTCAGAACCTCGGGATTGACCACACGCACCGGCTTGCCCGCCAGCCATGCCGCCAGGTTCTCCGCCGTGCTGCGATACAGCTCCGGCATGTTCTCCGCGGTGACATAGCCCAAATGCGGCGTCAGCAGCGTGCCCGGCGCGCGCCGCAGCTTATGCTCCGGCGGCAGCGGCTCCTGGTCGTAGACATCGATCGCCGCGCGGATGCGCCCCTGCTCCAGTGCGGCCAGCAGCGCGTCAGTGTCCACATGCGGCCCGCGCGAGGTGTTCACCAGCAGCGCCCCGGGCTTCATCGCGCCGATCTCGGCCGCGCCCACGATCCCGCGCGTGCGCTCCGACAGCACCAGGTGGATGCTGGCCACGTCGGCGCGGGCGAACAGCTCCGCCTTGTCCACCCGCTTCACCCCCACCGATGCTGCCCGCTCATCGGTCAGGTTCTGGCTCCAGGCGATCACCTCCATCTCCATCGCCTGCGCATACCGCGCCACGCGGCTGCCGATGTTGCCCAGGCCGACCAGCCCCAGCGTGCGCCCGGCGACCTCGCCACCCAGCGGAACATGGCCCTGGAAGCGCCCGGCCCGCATCTCCGCGTCGCCCACGGCGATGTGGCGCAGCGAGGCCAGGATGAGCCCCAGGGTCAACTCCGCTGTCCCGTGCGAAGTGCGCTTGGTCGTGGTGTTGCACACCACCACGCCCTGCGCCGTGCACGCGGCCACATCGACGGCCGCGTTGCGCGCGCCGGTGAAGCTCAGCAGCTTCAGGTCGGGCAGGCGCGAAATGACGTCCGCCGAGAGGCGGGTCCGCTCGCGCATCGCCACCACGGCATCGAAGCCCTGAAGGGCTGCGACCACGCCGTCCGGCCCGCCCAGGTGGTCGCGGAAGAACACCAGCTCCGCCCCGGCCCGCACCGCCGACCAGTCCGTCGCCGCTTCGGCGATCCCCTGCCAGTCGTCCAGTATCGCGATGCGCGCCATGCCATGCCCTCCCGTGTCTCGCGCGAACGTGGCGAACCGGCGCCGCCCGCGCAACCCCGCGACCTCCGCCACCGCCACGGCGCGCGCCATCGCGGCTGCGTGATTCGGGCGCGCGCCTGGGCTGGCACAGGCTATCCCGCCTGACCTAGGCTCAGGACTCACTATAGGAGCCAGAATGTGACAGTTGCGGCGATGCAGATGGCTGAGAAGAAGGTGTGGGCGCATCTGTCGTAGCGCATGGCGATGCGCCTCCAGTCCTTGATGCGGCCGAACATAATCTCGATCTTGTGGCG
>CAMDGX010000190.1 GCA_945897825.1 Asaia bogorensis
GCTTCATCCCCGGCAAGGGCGTGACGCTGAAGGTGGGCGAGATCCGCGGCGTGCAGAGTGCCGGCATGCTGCTGTCGGTGAACGAGATGGGGCTGGGCGAGGACCATGACGGCATCCTCGAACTGCCGGACGATGCGCCGGTGGGCGTGCCGTACAGCGTCTGGGCCGGGCTCGACGACCCGGTGATCGAGATCGCGGTGACACCCAATCGCGGCGATGCGCTGTCGGTGCGCGGCGTGGCGCGCGACCTCGCGGCGGCCGGACTGGGCACGCTGCTGCCGTTCGCGCCGTCCAAGGTGGCGGGCCAGGGCGCCTCGGCGGTCGACTGGGCGATCGAGATGCAGCATGCCTGCCCCTGGGTGCTCGGTCGGACGATCCGCGGCGTGAAGAACGGCCCGAGCCCGAAATGGCTGCAGGAGCGGCTGCTGGCGGTTGGGCTGCGGCCGATCAACTCGCTGGTCGACGTCACGAACTTCTTCACAATGGATCTCGGCCGGCCGCTGCATGTGTTCGATGCCGACAAGGTGGCTGGCGGGCGGCTTGTGTTCCGGCCCGGCGCGGGCGAGAGCTTTCGGGCGCTGAACGGCAAGGATTACACCGTCACCCAGGATGACTGCGTGATCGCCGATGCCAACGGGGTGCAGTCGCTGGCCGGCGTGGTCGGCGGTGAGGCGACGGGGTGCGACGAGGGCACGACCAACGTGTTCATCGAATGCGCGCTGTTCGACCCGGTGTCGATCGCCATGGCCGGCCGCCGGCACCAGATCGTCAGCGACGCGCGCCAGCGCTTCGAGCGCGGAATCGACCCGGCGCTGCTGCCGGACGCCGTCGAGGCGGCGACGCGGATGATCCAGGAGCTGTGCGGCGGCGAGGCGAGCGAGGTGGTCGCGGCCGGCGCCGAACCCGCCTGGCAGCGCACCGCGACGATGCGGTTCGAGCGGGTTCGCAGCTTCGGCGGCATGGACGTCGCCCCGGACGAGGCGGTGTCGCTGCTGGAGCGGCTGGGCTTCGCGGTGGCGGCGCGCAGCGACACGCAGGTGACCGTGTCGGTGCCGTCGTGGCGCAACGACGTGGCCGGGTCCTCCGCCCTGGAGCCTTCGCCCAGCCTGCCGGCGGAGACGGCGCGGCTGGCGGCGGAAGGGCGGGCGCTGATCGAGCCGGAATGCGACCTGATCGAGGAGGTGCTGCGGCTGAAGGGCCTGGACAACGTGCCGCCGGTGTCGTTGCCGGTGCCGGGCGCGGTGCCGGGGCCGACCCTTTCGGCGCGGCAGCAGCGCACGGCGCTGGCGCGGCGGATGCTGGCGTCGGCGGGGCTCGCGGAATGCGTGACGTTCAGCTTCATGCCCTCGGGTGTCGCCGCACTGTTCGGAACGGCGCCGGAGGGGCTGCGGCTGGCCAACCCGATCGCATCCGACCTCGACCAGATGCGCCCGACGCCGGTGGCGACGCTGGCCATGGCGGCCCAGCGCAACGCAGCGCGCGGCTACGGCGATGTCGGGTTGTTCGAGATCGGGCCGGCCTTCCCGGAAGTGGACGGGCAGCGCCTTGTCGCCGCCGGGCTGCGCGCGGGCGCGTCGGCGCGGCACTGGCAGGGCGGGTCGGTGGCTGTTGACGCGATGGGCGCCAAGGCCGACGTGTGGGCGCTGCTGGCATCGCTCGGCGTGCCGATGGACTCGCTGGGCGTGACCGCCGATGCGCCAGGCTTCTACCATCCGGGCCAGTCCGGCGTAGTGCGCCAGGGGCCGAAGACGGTGCTGGCGACGTTCGGCGCCCTGCATCCGCGCGTCCTGGCGGCTCTCGATCTCGCCGGGCCAGCGGTGGCGTTCGAGGTCTATCTCGATGCCATCCAGGACCCCAAGCGGCGCAAGAAGTCGCCGCCCGACCTGCCGTCGTTCCAGCCGGTGCGGCGCGATTTCGCCTTCGTGATGGAGGCGGGCGTTGCGGCCGAGGCGGTGCTGAAGGCGGCGCGCGGGGCGGAGCGGACGCTGATCGCCGGGGTTTCGCTGTTCGACGTGTACGAGGGGGACAAGATGGAGGCCGGCAAGAAATCCGTGGCCATCGAGGTGGTGTTCCAGCCGCGCGAACGCACGCTGACCGATCAGGAGATCGAGGCGGCCGGGCAGAAAGTGGTGGTCGCGGTCGCCAAGGCCACCGGCGCGGTATTGCGCGGCTGACATTGGGGGGCAAACAGCCTATCTGATCGCCATGACCGACACCCCGCTCTCGCGCATCCGCAACTTCTCCATCATCGCCCATATCGACCATGGGAAAAGCACGCTGGCCGACCGCCTGATCCAGGCGACCGGCGGGCTGACCGCGCGCGAGATGACCGAGCAGGTCCTCGACAACATGGAGCTGGAGAAGGAACGCGGCATCACCATCAAGGCCCAGACCGTGCGCCTGGCCTACAAGGCGAATGACGGGCTGGACTATGTGCTGAACCTGATGGACACGCCCGGTCATGTCGACTTCGCCTACGAGGTCAGCCGGTCGCTGGCGGCCTGCGAGGGCTCGCTGCTGGTGGTCGATGCGTCCCAGGGCGTCGAGGCGCAGACCCTGGCCAATGTGTACCAGGCGATCGAGGCGAACCACGAGATCGTGCCGGTGCTCAACAAGATCGACCTGCCGGCCGCCGAGCCCGACCGGGTGAAGCAGCAGATCGAGGATGTGATCGGGCTCGACGCCTCCGAGGCCGTGATGGTCTCCGCCAAGTCCGGCCTGAACATCGAGGGGGTGCTGGAGGCGCTGGTGACCCGCCTGCCGCCGCCGACCGGGCGCGCCGATGCGCCGCTGAAGGCGCTGATCGTGGACAGCTGGTACGACCAGTATCTCGGCGTGATCATCCTGATCCGCGTGAAGGACGGGCGCATCCGCAAGGGCCAGAAGATCCGCATGATGGCCAACGGGATCACCCACCCGGTCGAGCAGGTCGGCGTGTTCACGCCGCGGCTGGTACCGGTGGACGACCTCGGCCCGGGCGAGATGGGCTACATCACGGCGGCGATCAAGACGGTGGCGGACATCGCGGTCGGCGACACCATCACCGACGATCGCCAACCGGCCGCCGAGGCGCTGCCGGGCTTCAAGCCGTCGGTACCCGTGGTGTGGTGCGGGCTGTTCCCGGTCGATGCCGACGATTTCGAGAAGCTGCGCGACAGCCTGGCCAAGCTGCGGCTGAACGACGCCAGCTTCCACTACGAGGCCGAAAGCAGCGCGGCACTGGGCTTCGGCTACCGCTGCGGCTTCCTCGGCCTGCTGCACCTGGAGATCATCCAGGAGCGCCTCTCCCGCGAGTTCGACCTCGACCTGATCGCCACGGCCCCCAGCGTGGTCTATCGCCTGTTCGCCAACGACGGCAGCATGACCGAGCTGCACAACCCGGCCGACATGCCGGACCCCACCAAGATCGACCATATCGAGGAGCCCTGGATCAAGGCCACGATCATGGTGCCGGACGAATACCTGGGCTCCATCCTCACCCTGTGCAGCGAACGCCGCGGGCAGCAGGTGGACCTGACCTATGTCGGCAACCGGGCGATGGCGGTGTATCGCCTCCCGCTGAACGAGGTGGTGTTCGATTTCTACGACCGGCTGAAATCGGTCAGCCGCGGCTATGCCAGCTTCGACTACGCGATGGACGGCTATGCCGAGGGCGAGCTGGTGCGCATCTCGATCCTGGTGAACCAGGACCCGGTGGATGCGTTGTCGTTCATCGCGCACAAGAGCCAGGCCGAGCGCCGCGGGCGCAGCATCTGCGAGAAGCTGAAGGACCTGATCCCCAAGCAGCTGTTCAAGATCGCCATCCAGGCCGCGATCGGCGGGCGGGTGATTGCGCGCGAAACCATCGGCGCGCTGAGCAAGGACGTCACCGCGAAGTGCTACGGCGGCGATATCAGCCGCAAGCGCAAGCTGCTGGAGAAGCAGAAGGAAGGCAAGAAGCGGATGCGGCAGTTCGGCAAGGTCGAGATTCCGCAGAGCGCATTCCTGGCCGCCCTGAAGATGGACGCCTAGGCATAGACGACGGCTTGGTGCGCTGCTATTCAGCCCGCCGCGCCGGAGGGATGGCCGAGTGGCTTAAGGCGCACGCTTGGAAAGCGTGTGTGCGTGAAAGCGTACCGAGGGTTCGAATCCCTCTCCCTCCGCCAACTTCCCAATGCAACTCATTCTCCGTTCGTTCGCCCGGCCACAAGAAGCGCAGGTTTCCTGCGGTTTTCCGAGTGAACCTGTTGACCGCCAGGGGTGCAACGAGGGCCGAAATCGGGTCTCGGAGGCCCGGATGTCTCCGGACCTGTGGACTGGCGTGATTTAGTACGCTTCTTGAAAATGACGTTATATCAATGCGTTGTTGCTGGTGAGTGGGGCGGC
>CAMDGX010000191.1 GCA_945897825.1 Asaia bogorensis
GCTGTCGCGGAATACCATCCGCAAATACCTGCGCTCCGGCGCGGTGGAGCCGAAGTTCAAGGTTCCCGAGCGGCTGAGCAAGCTGGACCGGTTTGCTGACAAGCTGGCGCACTGGCTGAAGGTCGAAGCCGGCAGGTCGCGCAAGCACACCATCAGCAGAGGGGTCCCGTTTGGACGCCGATCACCCCTCAAACGGGGTCCTTCTCCCATGCCGAAATACATCTAGCGCTTCGGAATCAATGTCAGCGCCTTGGCCACCATGAGGGATGCGGGGTTCTGGAGCTGCTCAACGATCGAGAAGTGATTTAGCCCTGGCAGGCTGTCCCAACTGCCGCCCCAGGCTTCTGCGATTGATCGCGATTGGCGATTGTATTCTTCGCCTTCTTCACCGCCGACGTAAGCGTGCAGGCGGCCGTTTGGCCTCTGCATAAAGAGGGGGGAGAGGCGGCGGGCTTCGACGGGGTCGAGGCCGAGGGCCGTGTTCACGGTTGTATGGGTCAATGGCTCAAGATCGAACAGGCCGCTGATCGGCATGCTGGCGGCGACGAGGTCGCTCGGGGCACCGCGGGCCGCCCAGTCGGTTGCCATCAACATGGCCGCAAGGTGGCCGCCAGCAGAATGGCCGCTGACCAGAAAGCGCCGGCCAAGGCGGCAGTGCAGGAAGGCGATGGAAGTCCGCACCTGCTCCACGAGCACGGCCAATGTGACGTTCGGGCACAGATCGTAGGAGGGCATGGCAACTGCTACGCCATGGGCCAACAGTCCCTGGGCAAGGTGGCTGAAGGCTAGGCGATGCGAACGCTGCCAGTACCCGCCATGAATGAAGACCACAACTGGCGACTCCCGCCCATTTCCGGGCCAGAACAGGTCGACTGCCTGCCGCTCGGTGGGGCCATAGGATATGGCCAGTTCGGACTGCTCATGGTGTGCACGGAAGGAGGCGGCTTGCTCAAGCCAACGCTCAGCTATGGCCGGATAGGTCGGGACCTTCGCGCCGTTGTCGTACTCCGCCTGATAGTTCATCGTGCCCGCTCCCCGCATCGACAACGGGCCGACGCTGGGACAGGACGTTAACGCCCCGTCGCAGCGGTGGCGAGCGCAGGCCGCACCGTTTGCTTCGCCAACTCGTAAACGCCACGGTTGTCGGGGACAATCTCAAACCGATCGGTGATTCCAAGCACCGTTTCAGCGCCGCCGAGATAGAGCATACCATCGGGCGCCATCTGGCGGGCTATCGCTTCCAAAACGCGAGTCTTGGTCGGACGATCGAAATAGATCAGCACGTTGCGGCAGAATACAAGGTCGAACTCACCGAGCGAGCGTGGATCCGCCAAGAGGTTCCACTCCTTGAATGTCACCATCCCGCGGATCGCGTCATTGATACGCCAGTTGAGGCCATCCTTGCGGAAATACTTGACCAGATGCTGCATTGGAAGACCACGTTGAACCTCGAACTGGGTATAGACGCCCTCTCGGGCGCGCTGCACCTGTTCTCGGCTCAGGTCGGTGCCGAGGATCTCGACCTGCCGGGCCCCGAGTTGAGGGCGCAACTCGGCGACGATCATAGCCAGCGAATACGCTTCCTGACCGGAACTGGCCGCAGCAGACCAGATCCGGATTTTCGCACCCGGTGGGCGGCTGGAATGGAGTCGCGGCAGTGCCACATTGCGGGCGTGGGTGAACGGCTTGTCGTCGCGGAAGAAGAAGCTTTCGTTCGTCGTCATCGCCTCGATGATCTGCCTCTCCATCTCGGTGGAGCCGGCGGAATGGCCTTGGAGGCGTTCGGCGAGGGCGTCCAGATCGCGAACGCCATTGTCGCGCATGACAGTGGCGAGGCGCGTTTCAAGCAGATACTGCTTCTCCGGCCCGATGACGAGGCCGGAGCCGCGCTGGAGCAGTGCCGCGAGCGTTTCGAAGCTATTGTGTTTCATGGGCGGACTGTCCTGAGCGTTTCGGTCACCTTGGCGGCGATCGAGGCGATGGGGAGAACCTGGAAGCACAGGCCGGCCTGCGCGACAGCGCCCGGCATGCCCCACACAACGCTTGAAGCCTCGTCCTGCGCGAGAACGCCACCGCCGCCGGCTACCACCTGGCGCGAACCAGCGAGGCCGTCATGGCCCATGCCAGTCAGCATCACCACCAGCACGCGGCCCCCGCAGGCTTGGGCAGCGCTGCGGAGCATTGGGTCGACCGATGGTCGGCAAAAATTCTCCGGCGGTCCATCAGACAGGCGGGCGCGTAGGGCGCCGTGTGTGCCTTCGACAAGGAGATGCCGGTCGCCCGGCGCCAGGTAAGCCCGGCCGGGCTCCAAAAGCTGTCCGTCCTTTGCCTCCGCGCACGGGATCCCCTCGATGCGGTTCAGGTGGTCGGCCAGGATCGGGGTGAAGGCGGGCGGCATGTGCTGCGTCAGAACGACCGGCACGGGGATTTGTCGACCTAATCCCTGCATCAGCGTGAAAAGGGCCTGAGGGCCACCAGTGGAACTGCCGACCGCGAGCACGTGAGGGGAGCGGGTTGGCGCTGGCCGCAGGAGGACCGGCGTGCCAGGTGGAGGTGGTGAGCCGCGCCGAAGGCGGACGCGGGTCAGACCCTTGATCTTCGCCAGCAGGTCGGCGCGGAAACTGTCGTCGGCAATCTGCTGGGTCCCAGGTTTGGCGACGTAGTCGGCAGCTCCCAGCCGCAGCGCTCTGAGCGCGATGTCCGCACCGCGCGTTGTGAGCGTGCTTGCCATCAGGACCCGAATGCCGGGTTCGGCGGCCAGTATCTGGGGCAACGCCGTCATCCCGTCCATGACCGGCATCTCGATGTCCAGCACCACCACGTCGATCGGCGTTCCTGCCTTGGACTGGCGCACCACTTCGTCGATTGCCTGGCGTCCATTGCCCACGCGGGCGACAACTTCGATCTGGGGATCGCCATCGAGCATTCGGGCGATCGCACCGCGGATCACCACGGAATCATCGCACAGCATCACCCGCGCCACCGCCAGTATGCGACGCGGCGGTGGCGCGACTGTTGCAGAGATCACGCGAGGCCCACCTGTGCGAACTTACCCATCAGTATGTCGGCGTCAAAAGGTTTCATGATGAATTCTTGTGCACCATGTTCGATTGCCTGCTCGATGAACGAAATGTCGTTCTCTGTGGTACAGAACAACACGGGTGGATTGCCCGGCCCGAATTCTTGCCGCAGCGCCTTCAGGAACTCGATGCCGTTCATGACGGGCATGTTCCAGTCGAGCAAAACGCTGTCCGGCATGTCCCGTCGGCAGGCATCCAAAGCCTGCTGACCGTCCTCGGCCTCCTGCACGCTGAAGCCATGGCCCTCCAGGATGCGGCGTGCAACCTTGCGCACGACCCGGCTGTCATCGACTACGAGACACGTTGGCATTACGACCTCCCATGCGACACGGGGCCGCGTGACGTGGGACCAAGAGACAACAAGCGCGTGACATCCAGCACCACGAGCAACCGGTCCTGCAGGCGATAGATGCCGGCGCTGAACTCGGCCCAGTGCGGTGGCAAAGTCGGGGGGTTGGCTTCGAAGGACGAGAGGGGCAGGGTCATGACTTCACTGACCTGATCGACCAGGAGGGCATAGAGTTCGCCTCCTTGCTCGGCCACGACGGACATGGGCGGCGTGCCCTGGGGGGCGTCCGGCAGGCCGAGGCGTCGGCGCAGGTCGATCGCCGTCACGATGCGACCGCGGAGGTTCAGGCTGCCGGCGATTTCACGCGAAGCCAGGGGGATGCGGGTGATTATCTGTTCGCCCAGAACATCCCGCACGCCGAGAACCGGGATGCCGCAGAGCTGGTCGGCCACCGTCAAGGTGACGAAGGTCGAATCGCCGTCCTTTTGGTCGTCTGGGTCTTGCCGCGACGAGGCAGGACGGTCGAGAAGGTTCGTGCTCATGAATGGCTCCTTGCCGTCAGGCGGCGGCTTCCAGGCGGCGACGCGATGTTGCTGCGGCCGAGCGTCCGGCCGCGACGAGGCATTGCCGTAGGCTGGCAAGCAGTGCTTCGCGCTCGAACTTGGCGACATAGTCTGTGAAGCCTGCCTCGCGTCCGGCATCGATGTGATCAGGGCTGGCGTGGCTGGTCAGGGCGATGACGGGCAGGTCAGCCCAGGGGCCGCTGGCGCGGATCTGGCGGACCAGGGCATGGCCGTCGATCTGCGGCATCTCGATATCGGAAATCACCGCATCGAACATTGCCCCGGCATCGCGCAGGCGCAGCGCCTCCGTGGCACTGCCGGCCGCAGTGACGCGGTAGCCG
>CAMDGX010000192.1 GCA_945897825.1 Asaia bogorensis
TCTCCGACCTGTTCCTGCCGGTCGACAAGAAGCAGCGCATCTTCCGCCGCCGGTCCGACACCGCAACCTCGGTCCGCCTTCCGCTGGCGATCGGCCGCCAGCGCGCAGGCCCGCCCGGCGAAGCGTCGCTGCGCGGCACCGCGCTGGGCGGCATCGCCCTGCGCCAGGCCGTCGAGGGCCAGGTGCTGGACCGCTTCGCGCCGGCCTACGTGGTGGTGAACGCCGAGGGCGACGTCGCCTACTTCTCCCCGCGCACCGGCCGCTACCTGGAGGCGGCGGCGGGTGCCCCCAGCCGCCAGCTGCTGACCATGGCGCGCAAGAGCCTGCGGCTGGAGCTGCGCGCCGCCCTGCGCGACGCGGTGGAAGCCGGCCGCCCTGCGGTCCGCCAGGGCGCCGCGCTGGAGGAGGAGGATGGGCGCGTGCAGCGCGTGACGCTGACCGTCGATCGCCTGCGCGACGCCGGGCGGGAGGACCCGCTGTTCCTGGTGGTGTTCGCCGACGAGGGCCACCCCGCCGAGGCAGCGGCCCCGGACGATGCCCGGTCGGGCGCCCAGGCGGTCCTCAACCGCCTGGAACAGGAGCTGCGCGACACCCGCGAGCGCCTGCAATCCACCATCGAGGAATACGAAAGCGCGTTGGAGGAGCTGAAGGTCTCCAACGAGGAGCTGGTCTCGCTGAACGAGGAGCTGCAATCCACCAACGAGGAGCTGGAAGCCTCCAAGGAGGAGCTGCAATCGGTCAACGAGGAGCTGCAGACCGTCAACCTGGAGCTGCACACCAAGGTGGAGGCGCTGGACCGCGCCAACGACGACCTGCACAACCTGTTCGACAGCTCCGACGTCGCCACCGTCTTCCTCGACCCGCAGCTGCGCATCCGCAGCTTCACCCCCGCCGCCACGCGCATCTTCAACCTGCTCCCCGCCGACCATGGCCGCCCGATCACCGATCTCTCGAGCCGCCTCAGCCTGCCCACGCTGGCGGCGGATATCGACGCGGTGCTGGCGAGCGGCACCCCGTTGGAGCGCCGGCTGGACCACGACGAAGGCGAGGCGCATTTCCTCGTCCGCCTCGCCCCCTACCGCAACGGCGGCGGGCGCACCGACGGCGTGGTGGTCAGCTTCGTCGATGTCACCTCGCTGACCTCCGCCGAGCGCCACCAGCGCCTGCTGGTCGCCGAATTGCAGCACCGCACGCGCAACCTGCTGAACGTCGTCCAGGCGATCGTCGTCCAGACCCTCGGCCGCGAGCGCACGCCCAAGGCGCTCACCGAGCGCCTCGCCGCGCTCGGCCGGGCGCAGGGGCTGATCAGCGAGGCGAAGGGGGCGGCGGTGGACATCGCCGAGGTGGTCCACCTCGAACTGCAAGCCTATGCCAACAGCACCGACGGGCGGGTGGAGATTGCCGGCCCGAAGTTGGCGCTGGCCACCGAGCATGTGCAGATCATGGCGCTGGCGCTGCACGAGCTGACCACCAATGCCGTCAAGCACGGTGCCCTGCGCGCCCCTGGCGGGCGCCTCTCGGTCACCTGGCGGCTGGTCACCGACGGCGAGCGGCACCTGGTGCTCGACTGGCGCGAAAGCGGCGTCGCCATGGCCTCGCAAACCCCGCCGCGCGGCTTCGGCCGCGAACTGATCGAGCGCGCCCTGGCCTACACCGCCCAGGCGCGCTCCGACATGAACTTCGGCCCCGACGGCCTCGCATGCCGCATCGAGCTGCCGCTGGCGCTCTGACGGCGGCGCCCGCGCGGGGGCGCGGGCGTGCGATTGCATCCCGCCCCGGGCTGCGGCACGGTGGCGCCAACCGAGCGGGAGGACGCGCGATGAAGCTGGTCTATTTCAACGATTATCGTCTGGGTGTGCTGAAGGGCGAGCAGGTGGTGGATGTCTCCGCCGCCGTGGCCGATATCCCGCATGTCGGCCCCGGCGACCTGATGAGCGGCCTGATCGCCCGCTTCGATGCCTACAAGGCCAAGCTCCAGGCCGCCGCCGATGCCGGCCCCGGCGTTCCGCTCGCCTCCGTCTCCCTGCGCGCGCCGCTGCCCAAGCCGGGCAACATCGTGTGCATGGCGGTCAACTACATGGAGAACGGCACGCTGAAGGAGGCCGCCCCGATCAACGCCTTCCACAAGGCGCCGACCGCCATCATGGGCCCGGGCGATACCATGGTGCTGCCCGACGTTCCCGCCAGCATCTTCGAGGGCGAGGCCGAGATGGCCATCGTCATCGGCAAGCGCGCGAAGAACGTCTCCCAGGCCGACGCCTTCAAGCACATCTTCGGCTACATCAACTTCATCGACGGCTCCGCCCGCGGCCTGGCGCCCCAGAGCTTCTTCCACATGAAGTCGCGCGACACCTTCGCCCCGATCGGCCCCTGGCTCGTCACCGCGGACGAGATCGCCGACCCGCAGAAGCTCGGCATCAAGCTGTGGGTCAACGGCACGCTGAAGCAGGACTTCAACACCGACGACATGGCGCACAAGATCGCCCGCTGCATCGAGTGGGTGAGCCACTGCCACACGCTGGAGCCCGGCGACATCCTGGCCACCGGCACCAACCACCGCGGCCTGTCCAGCTTCCAGGACGGCGACACGGTGGAACTGGAAACCGAGGGCCTCGGCCGCCTGAGCTTCAAGGTGCGCGACGACCTCAAGCGCACCTGGGCGCGCGACACCCGCCTGGAGCGCGCCGAGAAGAGCCTCTCGGCGACCGCCCCGCAGCTGACCGGCAAATACGCCCAGCCGCAATAGCCCACCACGACCGGCCGCCGGCGCCCGTGCGCCGGCGGTTCCGACCTCGGCCCCCCCCTTGTGGCCCCCCGGGCGGCCCCCCGATGACGAAAGGCAACGCCATGCGCATCCACAATCTCTATGTCGACGAGCAGGGCGAAACCCATTTCCGCGACATCGAGGTCGAATGGACCCGCGAGGGCCCGGGCGGCAAGCTCTCCGCCACCGAGAAGGCCACCGGCGTCGTGTTCCGCCAAACCCCCGGCAGCTACGACTACGACTGGCACCCCGCCCCGCGCCGCCAGTACATCATCAACCTCGATGCCGGCGTGCGTGTCACCGCCAGCGACGGCGAGGTGCGCGAGATCGGCGCCGGCGAGATCCTGCTGGTCGAGGACACCAGCGGCAAGGGCCACATCTCCCAGGCGATCGGCGGGCAGATGCGCCATTCCGTGTTCATCACGCTCGACTAGCTCCCCGTCCCGGCCCTCCGCAGGCGCGCGTTCCCGCCGTGAGCGACGATCAAATATCGCCGGACGTTGTGGCAAGTCCGCCGCCCGGTCCCAATATCCCCCCGGCAGGGCGGAGTGACGGGAAGGGCGCGCGGATGGCGGATGGGGCAGCGGCGGTTCCGCGCGCGACGCTCAGCCTGTTCGATGCCGTGGCGATCATGATCGGCGCCGTGGTCGGCGTCGGCATCTTCAAGACCCCGGCGCTGGTGGCCGCCAATGTCGAGACCGGCTGGGCGTTCATCGCCGTCTGGGTGGCCGGCGGCGCGGTCACCCTGATCGGCGCGCTGTGCTATGCCGAACTGGCTTCGGCCTATCCCAATGCCGGCGGCGAATACCATTTCCTGGCCCGCGCCTTCGGTCGCCCGCTCGCCGTGCTGTTCGGCTGGGCGCGCGGCTCGGTGATCCAGACCGGGGCGATCGGCGCCGTGGCCTTCGTGTTCGGCGACTACGCCAACACCTTCCTGCCGCTGGGCGCGCATGGCGCCGCGATCCATGCCGCGCTGGCGATCCTGGCGCTGACGGCGGTCAACGTGCTCGGCACCCCGCACGGCTCGGCGCTGCAGAATGTCATGAGCGCCCTGCTGGTGTTCACCGTGCTCGCGGTCATCGCCGCCGGGTTCGCCGCCGGCCCCGCGCCGTCCGCCCCGCCGCCGCCGGCCGATGCCGGTGCGGGCGCCAGTGCCGGCGCCAGTGCCGGCGCCTTGGGCATGGCGATGATCCTGGTGCTGCTCACCTATGGCGGCTGGAACGAGGTCACCTACCTGTCGGGCGAACTGCGCGACGCGCGGCGCAACATGGTGCGGGTGCTGCTGATCGGCTCCGCGGCGCTGACCGTGCTCTACGTCGCGGCCAACGCGGCGATACTGTGGGTGCTGGGGCTGGGTGCGCTGCGCGACTCGCCGGCGGTCGGCACCGACGTGATGCGCCTCGCGCTCGGCGAGACCGGCGCGGTGCTGATCGGCCTGTTCGTCGCGCTGGCCGCGCTTC
>CAMDGX010000193.1 GCA_945897825.1 Asaia bogorensis
CGGGATCACCTGGTTCTGCGCCTCGCTGCCGAAATAGATCAGCAGGTTGCGGCACGAAACAAGGTCGATGCGCGAGAACGGCGGGTCGCGCAGCACGTTGTGCGCGGAGAACACGCACAGGTCGCGCACCTGCTTGGCCAGGACATGGCTGCCGCCGTCCTCCACGAAGTAGCGCGCCAGCCGGGCCGGGGAGACGCCGTCGAGCAGGGGGGTCGGGTAGCGCGCCGCGCGGGCAACGGAGAGGGCGCGCTCGTCGATGTCGGTGGCGAAGAGCTGCACCTGCGGCACGGCGACGAGGCGGTCCATGTGCTCGCGCAGCAGGATCGCGATGGAATAGACCTCCTCCCCGGTGGCGCAGCCGGGCACCCAGACGCGCACGACATCCTGCGCGCCGCGGCCCTCGAACAGGCGGGGGATGACGGATTTCTCCAGCGCCGCGAAGGCTTCGGCGTCGCGGAAGAAATTGGTGACGCTGATCAGCAGGTCGCGGAACAGCGCGCCGACCTCCTGCGGGTCCTGGCGGAGCTGCTCGAGATAGGCGCCGAGCGTGGCGGTGTGGTTGACGTGCATGCGGCGCTGGACGCGGCGCATGAAGCCGCGCGGCTTGTAGGCGGCGAAGTCGTGCCCGACCTGGTTGCGCAGGATGGCGCAGATCTCGGCGCGCGCGTCGTCGAGGGTCGCGACGCCATCCGGGCCGCCGTCGGGGGCGTGCAAGGTGCGCGCGAACTCCACCAGCCTGGCGCCCATCGCGTCGGCCGGGACGGCGAAGTCGACCAGACCGGTGCCGATCGCGCTGTCGGGCATGTCGGGGTGGCGGGGGCCATGGCCGTCGGCCACCTGGGCGATGGCCAGGCCGCCATGCTGCTTGATCGCCTTGATGCCGAGCGTGCCGTCGCCGTCGCCGCCGGAGAGGATGACGCCGACGGCGTGCTCGCCCTGGTCGGCGGCGAGCTCGCTGAGGAAGATGTCCACCGGCTTGCGTTCGCGCGCCTGCGACGCCGGGCGGAACAGGCGCAGGCGGCCCTGGGCGATGCCAATGGAGGCGTCGGCGGGCAGGACATAGACATGGTCGCGCGCCACCTCCTGCCCGTCGGCGGCAACGAGGACCGGCAGGGGCGTGAAGCGGGCGATGATCTCGGGCAGCAGGCTTTCGCGCTGCGGGCTCAGGTGGGTGACGACGACGATGGCGAGGCCCGGGCGGTCGGGCAGGCCGCGGAACAGGCCCTCGAGCGCTTCCACCCCGCCGGCCGAGGCGCCGATTCCGACAATCGGGAAGGGGGCGGGGGCAGAGGAAGCGGGCTGGGTCATGGACGCATCCTTGACGGCCGCGACAAAGCGCTGATGGGCGCGTGCCGGGGTGCTGTATCGCGAACTGTCAGGATGAACGCTCCCTCGTAGCATTAGCAGAATATGAATAACTGCTGAATGTCTCCTACGCCAGAATGCTCAAATCCCCGTGACTGTTGCTGGTCGGAAGGGCGTCATCGCGCTCCGATACGGCCCAGCGCCAGCATCGCGCCGCCGGCCAGCAGGCCCCAGAAGGCGCCGCCGATGCCGTGGATGGTCAGGCCGGAGGCGGAGACGAGGAAGGTGATGATGGCGGCCTCGCGCCGTGCCGGGTCGGACACGGCACCCATCAGGGCGGCGCCGAACGCTCCGAGCAGGGCGAGGCCGGCGGCCGCCTCGATCAGCACCGGCGGGGCCGCGGCGATCAGCACGGTGGCGCCGCCGGCCAGCAGGCCGAAGCCGATATAGCCGAGGCCGGCGACGACGGCCGACCAGTAGCGGCGGGCCGGATCGGGCCCGGCGTCGGGGCCGGCGCAGATGGCGGCGGTGATGGCGGCGAGGTTGACGGCATGGCTGCCGAGCGGGGCGGCCAGCAGGCTGAGGATGCCGGTGCGGGTGAACAGCGGGCCGGGTTCCGGGCGGAAGCCGTTGGCGTTCAGCACGGCGATGCCGGGGATGTTCTGCGAGGCCATGGTGACCAGGAACAGCGGCAGCGAGATGCCCAGCAGCGTCGCCGGCACGAAGGCGGGCATCACCGGCTGCGGGACGGGCAGCAGCGATTCCACGCCGTGGTAGGGCAGCGGCACGGTCGCCACCACCACGGCGGCGGTGACCAGCACGGCGGCGGGCACGGCCAGCAGGCGGTTGAACCGGCCCACGATCGCCCAGGTGCCGACGATCGCCAGGCCCAGCGTGGGGTCGAAGGCCACGGCGCGGACCGGGGCGAGGCAGAGGCTCAGCAGCACGCCGGCGAGCATGGCGTTGGCCAGCGGCGCGGGGATGGCGGCGACGGCGCGGCCGAGCGGGCGGAACAGGCCGGCGGCGACGATCAGCAGCCCGGTGACCATGAAGGCACCGACGGCGGCGGGAAACCCACCCTCCGGCACGCCCGTGGTGGCCAGCAGCGCCGCACCCGGCGTGGACCAGGCGACGCTGATCGGCATCCGGCTGCGCAGGCTGAGCCAGATGCCGCCGATGCCCATGGCGACCGAGACCGCCATCAGCCCGGAGGCCGCCTGTTCCGGCGTGGCGCCCGCCGCGGTGAAGCCGCGCAGCACCACGGCGAAGGAGCTGGCGAAGCCGACGAAGGCGGCCAGCAGGCCGGCGGCGATCGCCGGCAGGGTGGGGCCGGACATTCTCAGCCGGCGGCCGGCTCGAACTGCATCACCGCCAGCAGGCAATCCGACGCGGCGGCGAGCTGGATCGCCTCGGTGGTGCGCAGCGCGTCGCGCGGGTTGAGCATGACGCCCGCCCGCGCGCAGCGGCCGCGCAGCACCACGATCACCCGCTCGCCCTCCACCGCCGGCAGCGCCACGCGGGAGGAGACGGCGGTGACCCGGTGGCGCCAGCGCCCGCGGCGGGACATCGCGTTCAGCACCAGGCAGTTGCCGGCCGGCAGCAGGCAGGTCGCTTCCAGCCCGCCATCGAACGGCGTCGGCTGGAACGGCGCGTCGAGCACCAGCGGCGCGGCCGCGTCGCCGAAATGCAGCGCAAAGGCGACGCCGCTGACCAGGGTGATGGTGCGGTCGTGGCCGCTGTAGTCGGAGAACGGTGCGTTGCCCTCCAGCCACGCCCAGGAGACGAGCCATTCCGGCTTGCCGTCGTCGCCCATCGGGCCGGATGCGACGTCGGCGCGGCGGCCGGCGCCGTTGGGCCAGCGCGATTGCGGCAGGTCGGCGAAGCGGAGCGGCGGGCTCATGCGTCGATGCCCTTGCCAAAGGTCGACGGCACCACCTCGCGGGTGCGCTTGCCCAGCCACCAGCCGCCCTGGGGCGGGATGGCGTCGTAGCCGATGTCCGCCCCCAGCTTGCGCGCGGCGTCGAGCGGCCAGTTCGGGTTGTAGAGGATCTCGCGCGCCAGGGCGACGAGGTCCGCCCGGCCCTCCTGCAGGATCGCCTCGGCCTGGTCGGCATGAACGATGAGGCCGACCGCCATGGTCATGATCCCCGCCTCGCGGCGCAGCTGGTCGGCGAACGGCACCTGGTAGCCGTAGCCGCCAGGCCCGGTGGTCGGGCGGCCGGTGATGCCGCCGCCGGAGCAGTCGATGACGTCGACGCCCTTGGGGCCGACGATGCGGGCGAGCCGCACGCTCTCCTCCGGGCCCCAGCCGGCATCGTCCTGCACGGAAAGCCGCAGGAACAAGGGCTTCTCCGCCGGCCAGACCTCGCGGATGGCCTCCACGATCTCGATCACCAGGCGCATGCGGTTCGCCTCGCTGCCGCCGTACTCGTCGTTGCGGACGTTGGCGCGCGGCGAGAGGAACTGGTGCAGCAGGTAGCCGTGCGCGGCGTGGATCTCCAGCACCTCGATGCCGGCCTCATGCGCGCGGCGGGCGGCGGAGCGCCAGTTGGCCACCACGCCCGGAAGTTCGTCGCGCGTCAGCGCGCGCGGCGTCGGCTCGCCCTCGCCGCCGGGCAGGGCGCTGGGGGCGACGAGTTCCCA
>CAMDGX010000194.1 GCA_945897825.1 Asaia bogorensis
GGCTATGCGAGGGGGGTTGCACTGCTGGCGCCGGCGCTGCGCGGGATCACGGTGGCGGAATATGGCGCCAAGACGGTCAAGCTGAGCGTGGTCGGCACCGGCGGCGCGGACAAGGACCAGGTGCAGATGATGGTCCGCCGCCTGCTGCCCGGCGCGATCCTGAAGCGCGCCGATGCGGCGGATGCGCTGGCGGTGGCGATCTGCCATGCCCATCACCGCGCCAGCCGACTCAAGTGGGCGGTTGCGCAGTGATCGCCAAGCTCACCGGCAGGATCGAGCAGATCGAGGCGGATCGCTGCGTCGTCGACGTGAACGGCGTCGGCTACCTGGTGCAGGCCTCCACGCGCACGCTCGCAGCGTTGCCGGCGGGGCAGGTGGCCTCGCTGCTGGTGGAAATGCATGTGCGCGAGGATGCGATTGTTCTCTATGGATTTTTCGAATCCGCCGAGCGCGAGTGGTTCCGGCTGCTGACCACGGTGCAGGGCGTCGGCGCGAAGGTCGCGCTGAACATCCTCTCGGCCCTGTCGCCGCGCGACCTGATCGGCGCGATCCAGGCCGGGGATCGCGGCGCCCTGACGCGCGCCCCCGGCGTGGGGGCGAAGCTCGCGGTGCGATTGCTGACCGAGTTGCGCGAGAAGGCGGGCGGCATGCCAACCGGGATCGGCTTCTCCCCGGTGCTGCCGCCGCCGGTGGGGGGCGTGGAGGCGGATGCGCTGTCGGCGCTGGTGAACCTCGGCTACCGCCGGGCGGAAGCCTCGGCGGCCGTCGCCAAGGTGCTGGAGCGCCTGGGCGACGATGCGTCGCTCGACGCCGTGATCCGTGACGGGCTGAAGGAGCTGGCGCGGTGAGCGAGCGCACCGTCTCGCCCGCGCGCGCCGACGAGGATGCCGCCGAGGCCACGCTGCGTCCGCAGACTCTGGCCGATTTCACCGGGCAGAAGGCCAGCCGGGAGAACCTGGCGATCTTCATCGAGGCGGCGCGCCATCGCGGCGAAGCGCTTGATCATGTGCTTCTTCATGGCCCGCCGGGGCTCGGCAAGACCACGCTGGCGCAGATCGTGGCGCGTGAACTTGGCGTCGGGTTCCGCGCCACCTCCGGCCCGGTGATCCAGCGCGCCGGCGACCTCGCCGCGATCCTGACCAACCTGCAGCCGCGCGACGTGCTGTTCATCGACGAGATCCACCGCCTACAGCCGGCGATCGAGGAGATCCTCTATCCGGCGATGGAGGATTTCCAGCTCGACCTCATCATCGGCGAGGGCCCGGCGGCGCGCTCCGTGCGCATCGACCTCGCCCCCTTTACCCTGGTGGGTGCCACGACGCGCGCCGGACTGCTGGCCACCCCGCTGCGCGACCGCTTCGGCATCCCGCTGCGCCTGGTGTTCTACACGCCGGAGGAGCTGGAGCTGATTGTCGGCCGCGGCGCGCAGAAGCTTGGTTTTGCACTGACTCCGGAAGGTGCGCGGGAAATCGCGCGCCGCTCGCGCGGCACGCCGCGCATCGCCGGCCGCCTGCTGCGCCGGGTGCGCGACTTCGCGCTGGTGCAGAAGGCCGGGCCGGTGACGCGCGAACTGGCCGATGCCGCGCTGCTGCGCCTGGAAGTCGACAGCCTGGGCCTGGATGCGATGGACCGCCGCTACCTGCGCCGAATGGCCGAGCATCACGCCGGCGGGCCGGTCGGGGTGGAAACCCTCGCCGCAGCCCTGGCCGAGGCGCGGGACACGCTGGAAGACGTGATCGAGCCCTACCTGATCCAGGAAGGGCTCATCCTGCGCACCAGCCGCGGCCGGATGCTGGGCGAGCGCGGCTGGCGGCACCTGGGCCTGGCGCCACCAAGCGGCCCCCAGGCGACGCTCGATCTGCTGCCCGAGGAAGAATGAGCAAAACAATGAACGCGCACCGCCACACGGTTCGCGTGTACTACGAAGACACCGATGCCGGCGGCATCGTCTATCATGCCAATTACCTGCGTTTCGCCGAGCGCGCACGCACCGAGGCGTTGCGCGAGCTGGGCATTCCGCACGCGGAAATGTCGACCCTGCATGGCCTATTCTTCATGGTGCGGCGCGTCAAAGTGGATTATCTGGCACCGGCGCGGCTGGATGACTCGCTGGTGGTCGAGACGACGACACTGGCGGTCGGCGCCGCGTCCGTCGATCTGCGGCAGGATGTGGTGCGGGAACGCGATGGGGTGCTGATGGCGCGGCTGGACCTGCAACTCGTGTGCGGCCGCATCGCCGACCAGCGCCCCGCCCGGATTCCGCCCCGCTTCCGCGACGGGATGCGGCGGCTGGAGCAGGCATAGACCGTCACGGCCACGAATCGGCCGTGGCGGGTTCATAGTGGGGCCACGATCCGCGCGCAGGGTCGAGGCGGGTTTGAAGGGACTGGGCCGTGGATCGTGCCGTCGAGGCGGTGAAGCTGGGTGCGACCCACGACATGTCGCTGCTGGGGTTGTTCCTGCAGGCCGACATCGTCGTGAAGCTGGTGATGCTGATGCTGGTGGCAGCCAGCGTCTGGGTCTGGGCGATCGTGTTCGAGAAGGTCACCAGCCTGCGCCGCGCCAGCCGCGCGGCCGATGCATTCGAGGACCGGTTCTGGTCCGGCGGCAGCCTCGACGAACTGCATGAGATCGAAGGTGCGAAGCCCGCGCACCCGATGGCCGCCGTGTTCGGCGCCGCGATGACCGAATGGCGCCGCAGCACCCGCGCCGCCGGCGCCGACATCGCCCGCGGCTTCGCCCGCGAACGGGTGGAGCGGGCAATGAACGTCACCATCCAGCGCGAGATGGAGGCGCTGGAGAAATGGATGATCTTCCTGGCCTCCGTGGGCTCCACCGCGCCGTTCATCGGGCTGTTCGGCACCGTCTGGGGCATCATGAACAGCTTCTCCGCCATCGCGCAGATGCAGAACACCAACCTCGCCGTGGTGGCGCCGGGCATCGCGGAAGCGCTGTTCGCCACCGCCATCGGCCTGATCGCCGCCATCCCGGCCGTGCTCGCCTACAACAAGATCAGCACCGACCTCGCGCGCTTCGCCGCACGGCTGGAGGGGTTCGCCACCGAGTTCGGCGCCATCCTCTCGCGCCAATCCGAAGCGATGGCCGAAGCCACGCCGGCCGACGAGCCCAGGGCGCGCTGACATGGCCGGCGCGATGCCCGGCGGAGGCGGCGGCAAGCGGCGCGGCCGCTACCAGCCGCTGTCCGAAATCAACGTCACGCCTTTCGTAGACGTGATGCTGGTGCTGCTGATCATCTTCATGGTCGCAGCCCCGCTGATGAACACCGCGGTGAACGTCGACCTGCCCAAGGCAACGGCAAGCCCGGTCAACCAGGACAGCGAGCCGCTCAACGTGTCGGTCGATGCCAAGGGGCAGGTGTTCCTGCAGGACCGACCGGTCCAGCTCGCGGAGCTGATCGTGCAGCTCACCGCCATCTCCAAGGAACAGAAGGACCGCCGCATCTTCGTGCGCGGCGATCGCGGCAACAGCTACGGCACGATGATGGAGGTGATGGGCGTCATCATCCAGGGCGGCTACACCAAGGTCTCGCTGCTCACCGACCCCTCCGGGCAGCGCGCCGCCCCAGTGGCACCCCAGGTCACCCCCGCGCCTGTCCCCGCCGTTCCGCCCGCCCCCGTCCCCACCGCGCCGGCCCGGCCGCAGGGGCGGGGCTGACCGCGCGCAACGGGGAGCCGGCGGTGTCGCCGCTGCTCAAGCGTGGAGGGATCGTCTCCGGCGCCGTCCACGCCGCGGTGCTGGCCGGGCTGCTGCTCGGCCTGTCGCTGCGCCTGCCAAAGGAACCCGAGGACGTGGTGACGGTGGAACTCGCCGAAATCCCGGGCGATCCCAGCGAGGCGCCGATCCTCAACCAGGTCGAGGCCCCCGCGCCCGCGACCGTCCAGGCACCGGAGCCGACTCC
>CAMDGX010000195.1 GCA_945897825.1 Asaia bogorensis
GATGTGGAAGCTGGTGGACCAGGCCAGCATCCTCGACGGCATCGGCATCCCCGCGAAATACCGTGTGGATCGCTGCGACAGCTTCTGGATGTGCGACACCCCGTACAGCACGCTCGAAGGTGCCGGCGCCGCGCGCTACGATATCGCCGCCGCGAAGGCGGAGCTGGCCGCCAGCGGCTACAAGGGCGAGCCGGTCATCAGCCTCAACGTCGCCGGCTCCATCAGCGAGACCGCCGGGCGCGTGCTGGAGCAGGCGATGAAGGAGGCCGGATTCAATGTCCAGCCGCAGCAGATGGACTGGGGGACCGTGCTTGCCCGGCGCGCCCGCAAGGAGGGCTGGTCGATGTTCCCGGTCTATTCCAACGGCACCGACATGCTGAACCCGCTGACCCATTTCTACGTCGCGGCCACCTGCGGCGACTTCCCCGGCTGGTCCTGCGACGACCGCATTCCCAAGCTGCTGTCCGCGTTCACCAAGGCCGAAGGGCTGGAAGCGCAGCGCAAGATCGCCGCAGAGATCCAGAAGCTCTCCTACGAACTGACCCCCGCCGTCATGTGGGGCCAGTTCACCCGCCCCGCCGGCTACCGCAACACGCTGAAGAATTTCATCGAGTCGTCGTACCCGATGTTCTGGCAGGTGGAGAAGGCATAGCCCGCCTGGCGCGACGGGCGAAGGAATCGGCAGGGGGGAGGTTGCCCTTGCCCCTGCCAGCCGGCACACTAGAGTATCGAATGGCGTCGGCTGGCCGAGCGGACAGGCTGTCGCGAGGCGCGGAACGCCCCGTGGAGCCGCCGAGGCTGCGCGCAACGAGGGAGCAAACATGCCCAGTCTGAACTATGTCGCACCCACCACGGTCAGCGATGCCGTCAAGATCCTGGCGGCTGCCAGCGGTCCCACCCGGGTCATGTCGGGCGGAACCGACCTGCTGGTGCAGCTGCGCACCGGCCGGCTGAAGCCCGAGCTGATCGTCGACACCAAGAAGATCCCCGGCATCATCGGGATCTCCGGCAGCGCCGCGGAGGGCTTCACCATCGGTGCCGCCACCTCCGGCGCGCTGCTCGGCGAGCATGCAGCGCTGGTTGCCGCCTATCCGGGCGTGGTCGAGGCCACGAACCTGATCGGCTCCACCCAGGTCCAGGGCCGCGCCTCGCTGGCCGGCAACCTGTGCAACGCCTCGCCGGCCGCCGACTCGGTGCCGGCCGTGATCGCCGCCGGCGGCACGGTCACCATCGCCGGGCCCAACGGGACCCGCACCGCCCCGGTCGAGTCGATCGTGACCGGCCCCGGCCGCACCTCGCTGGCCAAGGGCGAGTTCATCGTCTCCTTCCACCTGCCCGCGCTGCCGGCGATGAGCGGAGACGCCTACCTGCGCTTCATCCCGCGCACCGAGATGGACATCGCGGTGGTCGGCTGCGGCGTCAGCGTCACGCTCGACCGGTCGGGCGTGATCAGCGCGGCGAGGATCTGCCTCGGCGCCGTCGCCCCGACCCAGGTGATGGTCGATGCGTCGACCATCATCGGCACCAAGCTCGACGATGCGGCCCTGGCCAAGCTCGACGCTGCGGCGCAGGCGGTCTGCAACCCGATCGACGACAAGCGCGGGACCATCGAGTTCCGTACGAAGGTGGCGGGTGTCCTGGCCCGCCGCACAGCGGCCATCGCGGTCGCTCGCGCGCAAGCGCGCTCTTGAACAAGACCGCCGGAGCACGCTGAAATGAGCAAAGTCCACGTCACCACAACCATCAACGGCGAGCCCGTCGAGTTCCTTGCCGATCCCCAGGAATCCCTGCTCGACGTCCTGCGCAACACCCTGAACCTGACCGGCAGCAAGGAAGGCTGCGGCTCCGGCGACTGCGGTGCCTGCAGCATCATCGTCGACGGCCGCCTGGTCTGCGCCTGCCTCATGCTCGGGGCCGAGGCCGGCGGGCACGAGATCACCACCATCGAAGGCATCGCAACCGGCGAATCACTGCACCCGATCCAGCGCAAGTTCCTGGAAGGGGCAGCGCTGCAGTGCGGCTTCTGCACCCCGGGGTTCATCGTCGCCACCAAGGCGCTGCTCGATAAGAATCCTGATCCTACCGAGACCGAAATCCGCTATTGGTTGGCCGGGAACCTGTGCCGCTGCACCGGATATGACAAGATCGTCCGCGCCGTCCAGGACGCGGCCGCTGAAATGCGAGGGGCCTGAACACATGACCTTCATTGGCAACAAATCCGACCTGCGCGTCGTCGGCACCCGCCCCGTGCGGCCCGATGGCGTGGATAAAGTGACCGGCCGCGCCGTCTATGGTGCGGATGCCACCATGCCCGGGCAGATCATCGGCAAGGTGCTGCGCAGCCCGCATCCCCACGCCAAGATCATCTCGATCGACACCTCCAAGGCCGAGAAGCTTCCCGGCGTGAAGGGGGTCATCACCTCGGCGGACATCCCCAACATTCCGTCCGAGGAAGCCTTCGTCGGCGAAGGCCCGATGAACTTCCGCGACCTCAGCCTCAACTGCATGGCCCGCGACAAGGTGCTGTATGAAGGCCATGTCGTCGCCGCCGTCGCCGCCATCAACGATGCCGTCGCCGATGCCGCGCTGAAGCTGATCGACGTGAAGTACGAGGTCCTGCCCCACGTGATCGACGTGGAGGAGGCGATGGCCCCCGGCGCGCCGATCCTGCACGACAACCTCTTCACCGCCGGCGTCACGCCCAAGCCCACCACCCCGTCGAACGTGGCCAAGCAGGTCCGCTTCACGATCGGTGATGTCGAGGCCGGCTTCAAGCAGGCCGACGTCATCGTCGAGCAGACCTACACCACCGCCCCGGTCCACCAGGCCTATATCGAGCCGCATGCCTGCGTGGCCGCCATCGCCGCCGACGGCCAGGTGCTGATCACCGCGTCCAGCCAGGGTCATTTCATGATCCGGGCCTACACCGCGAAGCTGCTGAACATCGACATCGCCAACATCCGCGTCACCAACGCCGAGATCGGCGGCGGCTTCGGCGGCAAGACGGTCGTGTATCTTGAGCCGCTGGCGGTTGCCCTCTCCAAGAAGTCGGGCCGCCCGGTCAAGATGACCATGACCCGCGAAGACGTGTTCCGCGGCACCGGCCCCACCTCGGGCGGCACCATCTGGGTGAAGGTCGGCGCCACCAAGGACGGCAAGATCACCGCCGCCCAAACCATCATCAAGCTCCAGGCCGGCGCCTTCCCGGGCTCGCCGATCAACCCGGCGCTGATGTGCGCGTTCGCGATGTACGACCTCGCGAACGTGGACACGCTCGGCTACGACGTGGTCAGCAACCGCCCGAAGGTCGCCGCCTATCGCGCCCCCGGCGCGCCGATCTCGTCCTTCGCGGCCGAGAGCGCCATCGACGATCTCGCCCGCAAGCTGAACATGGACCCGATCGACCTGCGCCTGAAGAACGCCGCCAAGCAGGGCTCCAAGACGGTCTACGGCGTCACCCACGGCGTGATCGGCTACGAGGAAGTGCTGAACGCCGCCAAGGCGCATCCGCACTGGACCGCCCCCCTGGGCAAGAACCAGGGCCGTGGCCTCGCCACCGGCTTTTGGTTCAACATCGGCGGTGAGAGCACCGGCGGCGTCTTCATCAACGAAGACGGCACGGCCAGCGTGGTAACGGGCTCGCCCGACATCGGCGGCTCGCGCGCCTCGATGGCCATGATGGCGGCCGAGGTCCTCGGCATCCCCTACGAGAAGGTCCGCGCTGTCATCCCCGATACCGCCAGCATCGGCTTCACCCACGTCACCGGCGGCAGCCGCGTCACCTATGCCACCGGCATGGCCGTGACCCAGGCCGCCCAGGCCGTGGTGGAAGACCTCAAGAAGCGCGCCGCCATGATCTGGGACATCAGCCCGGA
>CAMDGX010000196.1 GCA_945897825.1 Asaia bogorensis
GTGGCGGGAACGATCCCCTGGGGATCGCCCAGCAGCCGCACCAGCGAAAACGCCGCCGGGCCACCCGCGAGCGGGAGGGCCAGACGGCGTTGGATCGCCTGCCGCGCCGTCGGCCCGTGCAACAGGCCGAGCGGCTCGACGAGGTGCAAGCGCCTAGCCCGGCTGCGGCGCCGGCCCCAGGCCACCCGGCGCCGGCGGCGGCATCGGGCGGCCGGTGGAGGGCACGGAGGCGCGGCGGTTTTCGTGGGCGGGATCGTCGACCACCACCTTGATCACCTTCTCGCCGCGCAGGATGGTGCGGATCTCGTCGCCCGAAAGCGACTCATGCTCGAGCAGCGCCTTGGCCAGCATGTGCAGCTGCTCGAGGTTCTCGGTCAGGATGCGCCGCGCGCTGATATAGGCGTTGTCGATGATCGCCTTGATCTCGCTGTCGATCTCGCGCGCCGTGGCCTCGGAGACGTTCTTGTTCTGCGTCACCGAGTGGCCGAGGAACACTTCCTGGCTGTTGTCGCCGTAAGCGATCATGCCGAGCTTGTCGCTCATGCCCCATTCCGCGACCATGCGGCGCGTCTGGTCGGTGGCCATCTTGATGTCGCCGGCAGCGCCGTTGGAGACCTTGTCGGCGCCGAAGATGACCTCCTCCGCCGCCCGGCCGCCCATGGCCATGGTGAGTTCGGCCAGGCACTTGGCCTTGGACTTGGAGTAGCGGTCACCCTCCGGCAGGCTCATCACCATGCCGAGCGCGCGGCCGCGCGGGATGATCGTGGCCTTGTGCACCGGGTCGCATTCCGGGAGGTTCATGGCGCAGAGCGCGTGGCCGGCCTCGTGATAGGCGGTCATTTCCTTCTCGGCGTCGGACATGACGAGCGAGCGGCGCTCGGCACCCATCATCACCTTGTCCTTGGCGTGCTCGAACTCGTACATCGCGACCACGCGCTTGCCGACGCGGGCGGCGAGCAGGGCGGCTTCGTTCACGAGGTTGGCGAGGTCGGCACCCGAGAAGCCGGGCGTGCCGCGCGCGATGACCTTCGGGTCGACATCGGAGGCCAGCGGCACCTTGCGCATGTGGACGCGCAGGATCTTCTCGCGGCCGTTCACGTCGGGGTTCGGCACGACGACTTGACGGTCGAAGCGGCCAGGGCGCAGCAGGGCGGGGTCGAGCACGTCGGGTCGGTTGGTGGCGGCGATGAGGATGACACCCTCGTTGCTCTCGAAGCCGTCCATCTCGACGAGCATCTGGTTCAGCGTCTGCTCGCGCTCGTCGTTGCCGCCGCCCAGGCCGGCGCCGCGATGGCGGCCGACCGCGTCGATCTCGTCGATGAAGATGATGCAGGGGGCGTTCTTCTTGCCCTGCTCGAACATGTCGCGCACGCGGCTGGCGCCGACGCCCACGAACATCTCGACGAAGTCGGAACCCGAGATGGTGAAGAAGGGCACGTTGGCCTCGCCGGCGATGGCGCGCGCCAGCAGGGTCTTGCCGGTGCCGGGGGGGCCGACCAGCAGCACGCCCTTGGGGATCTTGCCGCCGAGGCGCTGGAATTTCTGCGGGTCCTTGAGGAACTCGACGATTTCCTGCAGCTCGGACTTCGCCTCGTCGATGCCGGCGACGTCGTCGAAGGTGACGCGGCCCTGCTTCTCGGTCAGTAGCCGCGCGCGGCTTTTGCCGAAGCCCATGGCGCGGCCGCCGCCGCCCTGCATCTGGCGCATGAAGAAGATCCAGACGCCGATCAGCAGCAGCATCGGGAACCAGCTCAGCACGTAGTGCAGCAGCGGGTTCACGTCACTCTCCTCGGGCTTGGCGATGACGCGAACGCCCTTCTCCGTCAGGCGCGAGACCAGCGTGGGGTCCTCGGGCGTGTAGGTTTGGAACTGGCGCCCGTCGGCCAGCGTGCCGCTGACGATGCGGCCCTGGATCTGCACATCGCGGACCCGGCCGGCATTCACGTCGGCGATGAAGTCGGAATACGCCAGCTGCGCCGCGGGGGAGCGGCTGGAGCCCGGCTGAAACAGGTTGAACAGCACCACCAGCAGCAGTGCGATGATCACCCAGAGCGCAAGGTTGCGGCCGAAATTGCTCATTCCATTCCCTGGCCCAGATGGCCTGTCAGTCCCCGCCCGGAGGCGGGCCGTCGCCCCGGCGGGTGCCGCGGCCTTTCGACGGACGGCAAGCGGCCGACCGATGACGTATAACATAGGATGCTTACGCAGTCCTTGCACCCCTGCCTTTGCCGCAGAGGCCGCAATGCGGGCGATTTCGCCTCACATCTCAAGGAAAGCGGCGCCGGACAGCGGCAGGGCGGGCGCGAATGCGACCGGAAAGCGCGCACAGGACGCGGCATCGGGAAACAGGAGCGGCGGTACCGCGACCAGCCGGCCGTCGCGGCGCAGGGCGGGCAGCGTCGCGAGCAGGGCGGCGGGCCAGTCCGGGCGCAGGCGGCGCAGGGCTGCGGCCTCCGGCCCGAGCGCGCCCAGCGTGGCATCCGGCGGCGGATCCCCGCCGAGGCGAAACCGGCCATCCCAGACCGCACCTGGGCGGGCGGCCACCGGCGGTGCCATCGCCGCGGCCTCGCGCACCAGGAGCCAGTCGCCCGGCCGCCCTGCCCGCCCGGCCGGCAGGATCCGGACGCCGGCGAGGGTTGCGGCACGCGGCTGCGCCGCCAGGGCGGCGACGGCCGCGCGCGGCGCGGGGTAGACGCGCCCGGCCACCGTGCGCAACAGCGCGGACAGGGGCGCCGCAGAGAGGGTTCCCGCGGATATCACCGCCCATCCCGCTTGATGCAGGCGCACGTGCCGCGCCAGTTCGGCGGCAAGCTGTGCCTCGGCGACCGACCGGGCGGCACCGTGGTGGCGCGCCTCGGCCACCAGTGCGGCGATTTCCTCGCCGTCGCCCTCGGGGTCGGCGAACTCGACGCGCAGCCGGGCGCGCAGGGTTGCCTGGTCCTGGTTCGAAGGGTCCTCGACCCAGGCGAGCCCGCGCGCGCGCAGCATGGCCCGCAGCCGCCCCGGCGGCACCGCCAGCAGCGGGCGCAGCAGCCGCACCTGGTGCCCCTCGGTGAGGGCCGCCATTGCCGCGAGGCCGAGCGGGCCACTGCCGGCGCGCTGGCGCATCCGCAGCGTCTCGGCCTGGTCGGCCGCGTGGTGGCCGAGCAGGAGATGCACGATGCCGGCCGCTTCGCAGGCGTCCGCCAGCACCGCATAGCGGGCGGCGCGGGCGCGCGCGGCAAGGCCGGGGCCGCGCATCAAACATTCGAGAGCGATCACCCGGGATGCAATCCCCTGCCCTTCGAGCCGCGCCCGGGTCAGTGCCGCCTCGGCTGCCGATTCGGCACGCAGGCCGTGATCGACCAGCAGGGCCAGCACCGCGCCGCCCCGCGCCGCCGCCCAATCGCGCGCCAGCAACGCCAGCGCCAGGCTGTCGGCGCCGCCCGAGACGGCGATGGCCAGGGCGGGACGGGGCTCGAACGGGCCCAGCCGGGCCATTGCCGCCGCGAAGGCGGCCGGCGGATCCGGATCGTTCAGCGGCAGCCGGCGCGCTGCCGCGCCGTGGCGACGTTCGCCCGCAAATCCGCCCGGATGGTGGGGAACTCGGCGTTGAGCTTGTCCAGCGTGGCGCAGGCGGCGCGCTTCTCGTTGATCGCGGTCAGCGCGTTGGCGAGGCCGAGCAGCGAGGGCTGGGCGTGGGTGCCGGTCTTGCTGCGGTTGTAGGCGTCGTCGTACGCGACGGCGGCGCCCTGCCAGTCGCGCTTGCCGGACAGCGCCTGGGCGAGCAGGAACTGGGCATCGGTGGCGCGGGGCGAGCGGGGG
>CAMDGX010000197.1 GCA_945897825.1 Asaia bogorensis
AAAAATCCTTCTCCAGCGTCAGCTCTCCGATCTTCGCATGCAGCACCTTCAAGTCGACCACAGGCACAGCATCGGCCGCCGAAGGACCAGAACCGAAGACCCCGGCCGCCCCCTCCTGCAACTGCGCCTTCCACGCCGTGATCTGGTGCGGGTGCACGTCAAACAGCTTGGCCAATTCCGCCAGCGTCTTCTCGCCCTTGATCGCCGCCAGAGCCACCTTTGCCTTGAAGCCCGGGCTGTGCGTCCGCCGTGTGCGTTTCGTCATGTTCGCTCCTGATCCGCGGCAACATCGCCGCTGTCAGGCAGGAAATCTACCTACCGGGCTGTCCGAATTTCCCGAGCCATCTCTACTGTCAGGCCAATCCGTCCTCGCACCGAGATTGAGCAGATACGGTTTTTGCACAGTATATTTTATGATAAAATATTATATATATTATTTCCAACTATAGAAATTTTTTCTATTGCGGCTGTTCCGATATGATTTATAAACTGAAAAATGTAAAATAGTAGGACTAAGGTGGAAAATTTTATGCAAAATTCACGCTTCAAAACTGGCACCAAGGACATTCCTGGCCAAGTCGAAGGCGGCAAACACCTAAATTTTGAGAAACACAACCCATCCCGCCTGGCCCTTATTGCCGTTGCGATGGTCGCCAGCGAGTGCGACGTCATCGAGGCTTTTGTCCGCCACAACTTGATCTATGTCGATCACGTCCATCTGCAATTCCACAATTGCTACGATACGTCGCCCCATATTGTCGCACGCCTGATCGCCGAAGGCCTGCCGGTTTCGGCCGAACATAGCGATACCCCGGTGATGCGCCGCGAACATCTCGGCGACGCGCTGGTGAAGCGCATCGCGGCACAAGGCTCATGGGACCATGTCCTGCCGCTGGACGCCGACGAGTTCATCGTTGCCGACAGCCGAGACGCGCTGGAGGCCGAACTGGCCGGGGTGCAGCAGCCGGGCGCACTGGCGGTGCCCTGGCTTTCCTATGTCCCGCAGCCCGATGACGATCCGCGTGACCCCAATCCGCTGACCCGCATCCGCAACCGACTGGCGGCCCCACATCCCGTGCGCAAGGTGTTCTTCCGCGCGGCGTTGCTGGACGGGGATGACACCTACCTGGCAGACGGCAACCACCATCTTCTCAGCCGAAGTGGCCGGGAGATCCAGGAACAGCCTGCCGTTGGTATCTTTCTGGCGCATTACCCGGTTCGCAGCGCGCAGCAACTGGTCAGCAAGGTTCGCATTGGGGCGCTGGCCCGTCGCCTGAGTCCGGATTACACCAAGCATCAGTCCCGCCACTGGCGCGCCCTGGCGGCCGATCGGGAACTGGGCATCGACATGCCGCCCGAGCGGCTCGCCCGACTTGCGGGCTCCTATCTCGATGCCGGCGGCGGCGAGCCGGTGCCGGCGCCGCTGGCCACCACAGTGCACAGGCTGCGTTATCCCGACCTGATCCACGTTGATGCCAACGCGCGCCTAGCGGGCTTTACCGAAGTGCTGGTGGCTAACGCCCTGCACACGGACACACCGGCGACGACGAGTGAGGCGGCGTATCGCACGGCGTTGGCCGAACTGGAGTCGCTGCGCCGTGTTGTGCAGCGCGCTCATTTCCGTGCCAGGGTCTACAAAGCCGTAGCAGGTGCTGGGCTCGTTGGTGCGGCGGCGATGGCGCTTCTCTGCTTTGCCGTAATTCTGTAGGGCGACCTTGGCCACAACGCGACCGCTCCCCCCGTTACCGCCTGATGCCCCTTCCGGACATGATGCCGCCGCCGACGCGGGCGCGGAGCTGGCACGGCTGCGGGGGGGCGACTTGGCCGCGCTGCAGGCCAGCCACCAGGCGTTGCTTGGCTCCTCCAGCCAGCGCCTAACCGCGCCGTTGCGCGATCTTGCCCGGTGGCTGTCCCCGCTGCGCACCCGCGGGCTCCGGTGGCTGCGCCGTGCCCCGGTGATCGGGCCCTGGCTGATCCGCAACGCGCTGGTCCGGCGCCATGTCACGGTGCATGGGACCGCGCCACGGCTGGATCCGCCGATCGCTTTCAACGAGCGTATCCTGCACCGCATCCTGTTCGATCGCGATCCGCGTCTGAAAGTGGTCAACGACAAGCTGGCCGTGCGCGACTTCATCCGCGCGCGGGTTGGTGCGGAATACGTCGTGCCCCTGCTGGGCGTCTGGCGCGACCCCGCTTTGGTGGATTGGGACCGGCTGCGCGTACCGTTCGTGCTGAAGCCGAGCCATTCCTCTGGACCTGTCGCCTTTGTGCGGACCGAAGCCGATCTGGATCGCGTTCAGCTTTCCGCCCTGGTGCGCGGCTGGCTGGCGGCGGATTACTTCGATACGTCACTGGAGTGGGGCTACCGCAACCTGCCGCGCCGGCTGCTGGCCGAGCCGTTGCTGCGCGGGCCGGACGGCGCCGCGCCGGTCGAGGCTCAGGTGTTCACCTTCCACGGCCGGGCGGCCATCGCGCGCGTGCTTGTCGGACTGAAGGGCGGTGGCCGCCGCGAGGCCTGCTTCAACGCGCAGGGTGCCCTCCTACCCATGACGTTCCGCGGACAGCCGAGCGACGTGCGGCCGGCGCCGGAAGTGCTCCACCAGCTGTTCGCCTTGGCCGAAACCGTCAGTGCCGGGTTCAGCCATTTGCGCGTCGATTTCTACCTGACGGCGGACGGTCCTATGATCGGCGAGGTGACGCCTTACACCCTCGGGGGCACGCTGCGATGGCGCCATCCGGAATGGGACGGTGTCGTCGGCCGGATGTGGGCCGAACAGGAGCGGCGGTATGGAGGGAGCTAGGCGAGTGCTGCGGAGGATTACGCTGCTGACAGCCGGGATGTTGGCCGCCGGGTTGGCGCAGGCGGGGGCGGCGCGGGCCGAGACTGTGCTGCGCGTAGGCGTGGCGGTGGAAACCCGCAGCCTCGACCCGCACCTGACTAGCAGTGGTCCCACTGTCCAGGCGCTGCGCCACATTTTCGAGCCCCTGGTCGCCCACGACGCGGCGCAGAACCTGGTGCCGGGCCTGGCGGAATCCTGGGCCATGGACCCGGCGGATGCCACGCGCTGGCGCATCCGACTGCGCGCCGGGGTGGCGTTCCACGATGGCCAGCCCCTGGGTGCAGCCGATGTCGTCGCCTCGCTCGCACGGGCGGTGAACATGCCGCGCGGCATGGGCGGATACGCGTCCTACCTGCGCCAGGTAACCGCGGCCCAGGCCATTGACGACCGGACGCTGGAACTGCGCACCGCTGCCCCGCATGCCGCGTTAGCCTACGACCTCAGTGCCGTGATGATCGTGCAGCGCCGCGCCGCCGACCTAGCACCGGAGGAGTTCGTCTCGGGCGGGATGGTCGTGGGCACAGGGCCTTATCGCCACGTCGCTTGGCGGCGCGGCGAGGTGCTGGAACTCGCCCGGGCCAACGCATACTGGGGGCCGAAGCCGCAATGGAAGCGGGTGCGCCTGCTGTCGCGCGCCAAAGACGCAACTCGAGTCTCTGCCCTATTGGCCGGCGAGGTTGACCTAATTGAGCAGGTGCCCACCGCCAGCCTCGCGATGCTGGAAAGGCGCGACGACGTCATTGTGGTGAAGGCGTTGACCAGCCGGCTGATCTTCCTCGGCCTGGACATGCAGCGGGCGCAGACGCCGCATTTCACCGACGCTGGCGGCCAACCGCTGGTGCCCAATCCGCTGCGCGACAAACGCGTGCGCGAGGCGATCAGCATCGCCATCGACCGGCAGGCGCTGGC
>CAMDGX010000198.1 GCA_945897825.1 Asaia bogorensis
AGGCAGTCGGATGGACGAAAAGCAGGAGAATAGGGCCTGAAATGCCGGAGGAGGGGCCGCCTCACGCCGCCCGCGCCGCGGGTGGCGCTCGAAACCGACAGGGCGCACTCATTGCGCGACGGCCTCCCTAGACCTCACCAAAGGCCGCATATTTGATCTCCGCCAGCTGCCCGTCATCGAACCGCCGCACTCAGTCATCGCTGGCGGCCAGCTCTGGCCTGGACCAAACACTGGGCCCGGTCAAAGGCTGACGTGCGGTCATGGCGCTGCTCCCTGTCGTTGCGACAAGCGGAGCGCGCGCCACCGGCGCGGTCAATCGCCCCGCCGCCGCGCCAGGACCTGCCGCCACGCCGCCAGCGCTGGGCTGATCGTCAGCACCGGTAGCAACAGCGCGGCGGTATCGATATACCGTGCCGCCGGAAATGATGTCGCGACGCCCAGCGCCCCTGCCGCCACCGTATAAGCCACGACCACCGGCACCAGCACCCCGCCATCGCCCAAGCCCAGCGCCGGAAACCGCCGATCCAACAGCATCGAAACGCCGATCGCGCCCAGCAGCCCTGCCAGCCCCAGCATGAAAACCAGGTTGGTCACAGTGGCCCGACCCGCCATCCGCGCCGTCGCCCCGGCGACCCATGCCGCATACTCCACCGGTGCGGCCACGATCGTCGCTACCGACAGGCGCATCAGCGTCCTGTTGAACGCCACCCATGACTCCATCCCCCGCAACGGCGCGATCTCTTCCCACAGCAGCGCGTCATAGGTTCGGGCATAGATGTCGAAATACCCCACCGCCGCGGATGGAAACGAGCGCTGACCGGTCGAGTTGAGCGGCGTCGCAAGCACGCGTCCCGCCTGCTCCGCCGTGCTCCGCACCTCGATGATCCGTCTCGCCAGGGCTTGCTGCTCCGCGGGCAATCGTTCGACGATTGCCGGCGACAGCATCAGCCCCGCCATCCCCGCCATCTGGAACCCGCCGAACGACACGATGTTGAAATCGCCGACCCGTGCCGCCCGGTAGCCAGCCTGGGCCGCCACCGGCACCACCCCCGCCAACAGGATCGCCACCATCAGCCCCGCCGACCACCTTCCATCCCGCACCCGCCGCAGCACCGGCACGAGCAGCGGAAATACCAGAATCGCCGGCAAGAAGATCGGCCGCAGCAGGATCCCTGCCCCCAGGCACAGCCCATAGACGGCAACCGCCCACCATCCCCGCCCCTCCACCGCCGCCAGCACGGCCGCCAACGCTGCCAAGATCATCGCCGTCGATAGAAGCTCCGGATGGATCGCGTTGTGCCAGATCAGCGCCGAGTTCGATCCCAGCAGCGCCACCGCAACCGCCGCCCCGCCCGTCACGGATACTCCCAGCCGCCGCAGCGCGGCATACAGGCCGATCACGCTGCCCAGGAAAACCAGAACCTGGACCCCGACCGACAACCGCAATTGGCCGCTCGAAAAGAACGGCGCCCAAAGCCAGCCGAACAACGGATGCCGCATCCCCGCCCAGGGTTCGTCCGCCACCGCGATCGCCAGATACCCCGGCGTGTCCGGCGCTACCCACGGTCGAAATCCGCTGATCGCGGCATAAAGCCCGAGTGCGAACAGGCAGCTGGTCAGTACAAGATATCGTTCGCGTCGGGTCATATAGCCAACGGAGCGCGCGGCGAGGCTGGTGTCAATCGTAGAAAGAGAAGCGTTCTTTTTTGCAAAAACCAAAAAAGCCGGCCTCCCCGAATCACCCAACCCACACCCACCCGCCAGGTCTTCATCAACCACAGCGCCGCCGACTGCGTCGCCGTCGACGCGATCCTCAGGGCATTGGCGATGAGCATTTCTGCCTATCCAGTCCACCGTTCGATCCCAGCCGCTCTCGCACGGTCGATGGGTTTATCGAATTCGACGCCCCGCCGACTACGAACAACCCATTGAATTGTCATGACTTTCTAGAAGCGTACTAAATCACGCCAGTCCACAGGTCCGGAGACATCCGCGCCTCGGAGGCTGTTGCTCAATGGGTCTTCGGAATGTGCCACTCTCCCAATGGGTGCCACACTTGAGCCCACGATCGACGTCTGATTCCCTGCGGCTCCCCGCAGTGAGGTGAGGCATGGCACGAGATTTCCGCAGGCCCGAACGCCGTCAGGCCTTCCTGCTTCCGCCGGACATGCAGGATTGGCTGCCGCAGGATGACATCGTGCATCTCGTCCTGGACGCGGTGTCGCTGATGGATCTCTCGGAGTACGAGGAAGACCACCGGGTAGGCGGTGTGGGCCAGGCACCCTTCGCGCCCTCGATGCTGCTGGCCTTGTTGATCTATGCCTATAGCCACGGGGTGAAGTCGAGCCGGGCGATCGAACGCCTTTGCCGCCGCGACGCTGGCTACCGCTACATCGTGGGCGAGCATGTGCCCGACCACTCGGTGATCGCGCGGTTCCGCCGACGCCACATCGCTAGGTTGCAGGCGGTGTTCGCGACGGTGCTGCGGATGTGCCGCAATGCCGGCCTGATCCGGCTCGGCCTGGTGGTGCTGGACGGTACCAAGGTGAAGGCCAACGCCTCGCTGGACGCGAACCGCAGCGCGGTGACGATCGATGAGCAGGTCACGCGGATGCTGGCCGAGGCGGAGAGCATGGACCAACGCGAGGATCGCCAGTTCGGTCCCGAGGGTCGGGAAGGATTGCCGCGGGCGCTGTCGCGGCGCAAGGATCGCCTGGCGCGGCTGCGCGCCTGCAAGGCGAAGCTGGAGAGCGAGGCCGAGGCTGCCGGGGCGCGCCAGCAGGCGAAGATCGATGCCCGTGCCGCCGAGGAACAGAGCAGCGGAAAGCGTCGCCGTGGGCGCAAGCCGAAGCCCGCGGCGGGCAGCGTTGATCCTGAGCGTGTGGCCAACCCGACCGACCCGGACAGCAGCATCATGAAGACGCGCCGGGGTTGGGTGCAGGGCTACAACGTGCAGGTGGTGGTGACGCCGCAGCAGATCATCCTGGCGACCGAGGTGACCACCGAGGCGAATGACGTCCAACAGCTGCAGCCGATGCTCACCGAGGCGCAGGTCATGGTCGAGCTGGTGCTGGGCGAGGATGCGGTGCTTGGGGCCGCGGCGGCAGATGCCGGCTATTGGTCGGAGGAGAACGCGGCGAGCCAGACGGAGGAATGCGAGCTGTTCATCGCCACGCGCCAGGACCGCAAGCAGCGGGCCGAGTTGCGCGATGCGGCGTCGCCACGCGGGCGGATACCGGCAGGGATCTCAGCGCGTCAGCGCATGCAACGCAAGCTGAGGACGAGGCGGGGCCGGACCATCTACGCCAAGCGCGGCGCGTCGGTGGAGCCGGTCTTTGGCCAGATGAAGGACCGCCAGGGTGCTGGACAGTTCTCCATGCGCGGCCTCGGTGCGTGCCGGGGCGAGTGGCATCTCCATGCCGCCGTGCATAACCTGCGCAAGCTGCACCGGGAGTATGCCCGGCGCCGGGCAGCAGGCAGTCGGATGGACGAAAAGCAGGAGAATAGGGCCTGAAATGCCGGAGGAAGGGCCGCCTCAGGCCGCCCCAGGTGCGGGCAATGCTCGAAACCGTCCCACGGCGCCCATTGCGCGACAGCCTCTTAAGTCCTGGTTCCAATCGCGCCACTTCGTTGCGAATGATCGCCGGGATCATCTGGAACGTCGACGCATTGCCAACCCCGCTGGCGGCGAATAGGAATAGAAAGCTGCCCATAAACACCGGGAACGCGGTCGGATC
>CAMDGX010000199.1 GCA_945897825.1 Asaia bogorensis
TGACCAGTAGGGCGCGGAGACGCCGAGACGTTCGGCCATATCCATCAGTCCGATGCCGAGTTCCGTCCGACGCGCCCGGATCGCAGCGCCGAAGCTCATCGGCCGTCTCCCGCGATGAGACGATACCGGCACAACCGCACTGCGATGAACCGGTCGGACACGCCGAAATCACCGGCCAGCACCGCGGTCAGCCCGGCGAGCACCTCCGGATGCGTATCGGCTGCCAGAACCCGCAGGCCTGGACGGCCCCGATGCGGCGCGTGAACCATGCGCACCCCCTCGGCACGGGCGCACTGGATCAGCCGCAGATGCAGGGCGTGTGGCGGCACAAGCAGCGCCCCCATGAATTCATTGGCCCGGCGCTCAGAGCGTGCCTGCGCCCCGGACAGGCAGTCGGGCCCCACGGTGATGGCCCGGTAGCGGCGCGCAGGTTGATCGACGGTGCCCGGCACATCGAAGACGATATGCCCGATCTCATGGGCGATGGTGCTGAGGGCCAGATCGGGCCGCCCTTTGACCATGGCGCCGTTCACCGACACCAGGGCCATACCGGGCAGCTGCGGGTCGGTCTCGCAGATCCCGAGCACGTCGCGCCCGGCGTCGTCTCGGACGGCGGTCAACAGATCCCAGGTGGCGGTGATGGCGCGCCCGTTGACGTCGAGATGGCTGGCCGTCCGGACCAGAGCGTCGGGATCCAACGCCCAGGGACTCTGCTGGCGCGTCACCACGGCGCGCAGCTGGGCGGCGACGCCCCACAGCACGTCCGCTGCGAGGGGCAACGGCTGCGCGGTGTCGGGGATGTGGGGGTAGGAGATGGGTGCTGGCATGGCGACGGGGCTCCTGCTTGCGTGTTGGCTTAAGCCGAGTTCCTTTTATGTTCTCCAAAGGACTGGAGTCCAGCGCGCGGACAGTGATCCGGTCAATAATTGCATGCATCGACATGCAGCGCTGGCTGGGGTCGCAATAAGCCATTGGTGACAAATGGCATTCCAGTGAAGGACAACAATTCCGCATTTATTGCCCAGGAATTATTGCCTTTATTGCTTTCTTGACCTTGGCCAATGCGGCTCTCCTGGGGGTGTCAGAACCGAGGAGATCAAAGTGATCGCACAAGGCACCAACGCACCGCCGCACCTCCCCCCCTGGAGCCCAGAACACCTCCAGAACGCCCTTACCACCGCCGCGCGCTATGCCCGCTCCGGCGCGCGCCATCTCTCCCTGTCCGCCTCGGACCGCGATGACCTGCAACAGGACATCCTGCTGATCCTGCTGGAGCGCAGCGCCCAGTTCGACCCCGCGCGCGGCAGCTGGCGCACCTTCGTCACCGTGCTGGCACGCCGCGCCGTCATCGACCGCGCCAGGCGCCCCGCCGAGCCCCGAATGCTGTCGCTCGACAGCCCCGAGGGGCAGAGGTTCGCGCAGATGCTGCCCGCCAGCGACGACCAGCGCCATGCCGTGGAATTCGGCATCGCGTTCGACGCTCTGCCGGACGAACCGCGCGCCCTGCTGCACGACATCATCCAGCACGCCGACCTGCTCGCGGCGCGAGACAGCTGCGGCGCCTCCCCCGCCACCTTCTATCGCCGGCTCAATGAGTTGCGGTGCTGGCTGCGAATGGTCGGTGCCGCGCCGCCAGCCGGCCGGCCGCCCTGTGCGCTCCAGCCGCGCCACGCGCAGAGCCATTCCCCCGCCTGAACTCTGACCTCTCCCCCCTGTCCCACGGAGGACTTGCCGATGCCCACCCCCTTCAAGCCTGCCTTCACCCGCGGAGGCGCCGACCTACTGGCCAGCGCCCCGCCGCCCGAGACGGTCGCAGCACATGGCTGGCTCCAGGCGCAGCTCCAGCGCGGACGCCGCGTCGGCGCCTTCACGGTCAAGGCGCCACTCACGCCGGCGCTGGCCGAGCTGCTGGTCAGCAGCTTCATGCCGGCTGGCAGCAACCGCCGGCTCAACAGCCGCCATGTCAGCGTGCTGGCCGCCGCGATCCAGAACGGCGACTGGGACAGCAACACCCACCAGGGCATCGCCTTCGGGCCGGACGGGGTGGTGAATGACGGCCAGCACCGCATCCACGCCGTGCGGGCCGCCGGTCGTCCCATCGACGTACTGATGACCTTCGGCCAGCCGCGCAGCACCTTCGAGGTGATCGACCAGGTCATCCGCCCGCGCAACACCGGCACGCTGCTCGAACTGGCACAGCTGGACCTCAACACCGTCTCTGTCGCGGCCTCGATCGCCCGCTTCCTGTGTGGCCTGCGCGCCAGCGGTCCGTATCAGGAGCGGATGCGGGCCGCCTACAAATACGAGATCCTTGCCTTTGCAAGGACGAACACCGACGCCCTGCGCGAGGCGGTCGGCTACGGGCGCGGCGTGGTGAACGCCATCAAGTCGCGGGTGTCGCCCTCCAATGTCGGCGCGGCCTTCTACCTCCTCGCGGAGGCGGGCGCCGCCGAGGTGAACATGCGCGCCTTCGCCGACGCGCTGGCATCCGGTGCCAACCTGGCGGCCACCAGCCCGATCCTGGTCTGCCGGGAAGGGCTGCGCACCGGCGAGTTCGGCAAGTCCATGCGCATGTCGGACGACCGCCGGATCCATGAGGTGTACGCGGTGATCATCGCGTGGAACCTCTGGCGGCAGCGGCGCAGCATCCGCAATGTCCGCTCGCTGCGACTGCGTGACGTCACCATCCTGCCGGCGGTGCTGGCATGAAGGCGCGTGGCAGGCAGGAGCCGGAGCGCGAGGCGCTGTTCGTCAGCAACGTGAAGGTCCCCGAGCATCGCGCTCGGGGGCTGGATGCGGCGGCGGTGGCGCGGCTCGCCGAGAGCATGGCGCAGATCGGCCTGCAGACGCCGATCACGGTGCGCGACGATGGCGAGTGGCCGGTTCTCGTCGCCGGGCTCCATCGGCTGAAGGCGGCCGAGCAGCTGGGCTGGGAGAAGATCGACGCGATCTACCTGGAGGGCGACGAGCGCGATGCGCGGCTGTGGGAGATCAGCGAGAACCTCCACCGCGCCGATCTCTCCGCCGTCGAGCGCGCCGAGCACATCGACGAATGGCGGCAGCTGACGGTCGGAGAGAATAACCCACAACCTGTGGGTAAACCGGGCCGCCCGTCTCGGGGTCACCAAGCGACCGCCTCTGCCCTTGGGATATCCCACGAGACCGTCCGTCGTGCGCAGGCGATCGCCGGCCTGCCGCAGGCAGTCCGCGACCAGGCCCGCGAGGAACGCTGGTCGCAGGAGCGGCTGCTCAACGTGGCGCGCGACAAGGGCACAGCCGACGCACAGCGGTCGAACCGCGAGGCCGACAAGGTGATCGCGGCCCGGCGCACCGATGACGTGGTGGAGTGGCTGAGCAGCCGGCTGGTCCCGCAGGACCTGCACACGCTCGGCGAGATGCTGTCCGGCATCAGCGCCCCTCTGTCGAAAGCCATCCTGCGCCGCACGCACTGACGCCAGGCCATCGACGCGCCGGCTCGCATGTCGGCGTGCGGTCGAACGGCGCGGAGTCCGTGAGAAGAAATCCGCGCTGCTCCGTAAAGAATAGATGAGAGAACATCAATGGAGGACGACAATTCCGATGTCCACGATCGCGTGGCGCACGCCGATCCCCACGAGCTGCCACCCCCTCACCGAATCCGCACTCACCGCCTGGCTCGGCGCCGCCGCGTCCGGCGACCGCATCGAATACTGGCGCGGCTTCCT
>CAMDGX010000200.1 GCA_945897825.1 Asaia bogorensis
CGCCTGGCCTTGGCCGACATGCGCCACGACTTCGCCCTGTTCGCCGGCGTCGCCCTCACCGTCGCCGCCGTGCTCGCCCCCCTGCTGGTCCTGCTCGGCCTCAAGACCGGCGTGGTGGAACACATGATCGGCGGCCTGCGCGCCGACCCAGCGGTGCGCGAGATCGTCCTGCGCGGCCACAAGGAACGCCCGCCCGAGTGGTTCACCGCCATGCGCGCCCGCCCCGACGTCGCCTTCATCGCCCCACGCATGCGCCAGCTCGCCCACACCGTCGATGTCGGCATGGCCGCCACCCCCACCCGCGGCACCGCCGCCGATTTCGTCGTCTCCGGCCCCGCCGACCCGCTGCTCCGCGCCCAGGCCAGCGCCATCGGGCCCGGCTCCGTCGTCGTCAGCCAGCGCCTCGCCCAGCAGGGCGGCTTCAAGCCCGGCGACGAGGTCACCGTCTGGGCCATCCGCCGCGCCACCACCGGCAACCAGCGCATCGACGCGCGCGCCCGCGTCGCCGCCATCGCGCCGCCCAGCGCCACCCAGAACGCCGTGGTGTTCGGCCCGCTGGAGATGGCCGCGGCGCTGGAGGCCTTCCAGGAACGCGAGACCGGCCGCAGCGACGCCGCCCGCCACGAATTCCCCAGCTTCCGCCTCTACGCAAAGGACATCACCGACGTCGCCACCCTGGAGCGCGACCTGCTCGCCGAGGGCCTGGAAGTCCGCACCGACGTCGCCCGCATCACCTGGACGCTGTCGATCGACCGCAACCTCGGCACCCTGTTCGCCGTGCTCAGCGCCTGCGGCGGCGCCGGCGTGGCCGTCACGCTGGCCCTCTCGCTCTGGGGCAACGTCGCGCGCAAACGCCGCGCCCTGTCGCTGCTGCGCCTGCTCGGCCTGCCCGCCCGCGCGCTCATCGTCTTCCCGCTGGTCCAGGGCGCCCTGGTCGCCGGCATCGGCAGCGTGCTTGCCGCTGGCGTCGCCCTGGCCGTCGCGGCCATGATCAACGCCGCCTACGGAACCGCCTACCTGGAGGGCAGCCCCCTATGCGTCATCGCGCCCACCCACATCCTGGTCACCATCTCCGGCGCGGTGGCGATGGCCCTGCTGGCGAGCCTGGCCGCCGTCCGCCCGGTGCTGCGCATCGCCCCCTCGGAGGGCATGCGCGAGGCATGAGAGCCGCCCTCCTCCTCGCCGCCCTCTTGCTCGCCCCCACCCTGGCCCAAGCCCAGGCTCCCGCCGCCCCGCCGACCCCACCCGAGTGGAACCCCAAGCCGGCCGACGGCGACATGGTCCTGCCGCTCCCCTGCGACACCGCCATCGTCTTCCGCCGCGTCGGCACCCCCATGGCCGACAGCCCGCTCGCCGACCGCCGCGTCGTGCTGGGCGACGAGGATGCCGGCCAGGCCTATTCCGAGTTCGTCCGCGAATCCCACGTCGCCGGCGGCTTCGGCGCCGGGGCCGAGGCGCATTACTGGCTCGGCAAATACGAAGTCACCCGCGGCCAGTACGCCGCCGTCACCCAGGGCTGCGACGCCTACACCGCCCTGCCCGCCAACCAGCGCCGCCTGCCGCAAGGCAACATCAGCCAGGCCGACGCCATGCGCTTCGCCGAACTGGCCACCGTCGCGGTGCTGAAGCTCAAGAAATCCGCGCTCCCCGGCGACGACGACGCCCGCGCCTATCTCCGCCTGCCCACCGAGGCCGAGTGGGAGTTCGCCGTCCGCGGCGGCGCGGCCGTCACCGACGACGAGTTCCGCCAGCGCCTGCCGCCCATGGCCGGCCCCGTCACCACCGTCGCCCAGCTCCGCCGCACCGGCCAGCGCCCCGCCCCGATGCCGGTCGGCTTCCTGGCGCCGGACCGCCTCGGCCTGCACGACATGCTCGGCAACGTCGCCGAACTCGTCGCCGAACCCTACCGCCTCACCCGCGGCGGCCGCAGCGGCGGGCGCGCCGGCGGCATGGTCGCCCGCGGCGGCGACGTCACCTCCAGCGCCGACCAGATCCGCTCCAGCCAGCGCACCGAATTCGCCCCCTACACCGCCGAGGGCGAACCCCGCGTGCTGCCCACGCTCGGCTTCCGCGTCGCCCTCGGCATGCCGATCATCGCCAATATCGGCACCTCCGGCGCCCTGCGCACCGCCTGGGAAAAGGAGCTCGCCCAGCAGGAAACCGACGCCGGCGCCGACCCGCGCGCGCTCGCCGAGAAGCTCGAGCAGCAGATCGTCGACCCCGCCCAGAAACGCGCCGTCGCCACCCTGCGCGCCACCGTCGAGGACCAGCGCAGCCGCCGCGTCCAGGCCGACGAGCGCGCCGCCCGCAGCGCCATCGGCGCCGGCGCCGTGCTGGTGCGCGCCTTCCGCAACGAGAACTTCCAGCTCGCCCAATACCAGACCCTGGTCGCCACGCTGGAAACCGTCATCGCCGACGCCCGCAAGGCCGGCGACACCAAGCTGCGCGAGGAAAGCGAGCGCCGCCTCGAGCAAACCCGCGAACCCATGCAGCTCTTCACCCGCTCGCGCGACACCACCTGGGCCTCGCTCACCAGCCTGCTGCTGCAACAGGCCGAGTTGCCGCAGCCGCTGCTCGAAGCCCAGCTCAAGGTCTGGCAGGCCGACAACGCCCAGCCCGAGTTCGAGCTGCTGCGCCGCTTCGCCGCCATGTTCGTCGCCGAGGTGAACCACACCCGCGCCGGCCGCGCCGTGAACGCCGAGGCCGCCCGCACCCGCCTGACCGCCGCGCGACAGTGATGCTTCACGATTTCGTGAACACTCCGCTTCCGCCCGGCACCCCATTCCGGTCCCGGCGCACTGTGGTAACGTGTCGCTACACGACGAATTTCGTACGAGGGAACGTATTCACATGATTTCAATGGCTCGCTGGACTCCCGTGACCGTGGTGATGGTCGGCGCCCTGGCGCTGGCCGGTTGCGGTGACCAGAAGTCGTCGCTCACCGCCCAGGGCGCCGGCGTCGGCGCGGTCGGCGGCGCCGTGATCGGTGGCCTGATCGGCGGCCGCCAGGGCGCGCTGCTCGGGGCTGCGATCGGCGGCGTCGCCGGCGCCGGCACCGGCTACTACCTCGGCTCGCAGCAGGAGCAGTTCGCCTCCGCCGAGGAGGAACTCCGCGTCCGCACCGAGCGCGCCCGCTCCATCGCCGCCACCCAGCGCGGCGAGGCCGACAAGGCCCGCGCCTCGGCCACCACCTACGAGCGCAGCCTCGCTCCGCTCAGCCAGCAGGTCGCCGCCGGCCGCAGCCTGAACAACCAGCAGCAGGCCACCCTGCAGAAGGCCCGTGCCGACCGCGAGGAAATCAAGACCAAGCTGGAAGCCGGCCAGAAGGCCTCGCAGGAGATCACCACCACGGTCTCCAACCTCAAGGCCAAGGGCCAGAACACCGCCTCGCTCGAAGCCGAGGGCCGCGACCTCGCCGCCAGCAACGCCCGCCTGCAGGGCGCGCTGGACCGCATGAACACCGCGCTCGGAAAGATCGAGGCATGAGGACAGCCACCCGCCTCGCCTTGGCCGTCGCCCTGCCGCTCCTCGCGGCGGGCTGCGGCGCGCCCCAGGACTGCGACCCCAGGCGGGACACCAGCATCTTCAAGGTCGCCGGCTGCGTCGCCAGCAAGGACGGCTACCAGGCCCGCGTCGATCGCCTGAACGACGAAGCCCG
>CAMDGX010000201.1 GCA_945897825.1 Asaia bogorensis
TCGGCTGCGCCACCTCGTGGAGCGTGCCCGTGAAATCTTCCAGGCGGACCTGCGGGAGGAGTTCTGCGAGGTGATCCCGTATCGCGATGACGGGGAAGATCATGTCCTGATTCGCCACGGCGCCCAACTCACCATCACTGAGGTCGTCGAACAGGGGCGGAAGGTAACCCGCAGCTTTCGTGAGATCGCCAGCGCTGTGCTGGCCTACTCGGCCGAGGAGGGGCGCCTCAAGGTGTGGGGCTGCGCCAAGCCCATGAGGGACAAGCTGGCCCGAGCTTATGCCGAAATCGTCCTCGACAGTCCGGGCCTGTTCAGCGCGGGGACATCGCGCCGCATCTGCACGCTGGACCTGGTGGAGGGAAGCGGCGGCTCGTTTGCCTTCCGCCATGCGCATGACCGGCGAATCGACAAGGTGCTGATCTACGAGGCGCAGGTGAATCGCCTCGTTGCGGGCCGCCGCGGCGGACAAAAGGTGGCGCTCTCGCTGATGGCCCGTGACCCTGCCGGCGATGCCCTGGCAACCTTGCACGCCAGCCGGCCCGACATTGCCTATGGCGGCGGGGGCTGGCAGCTCGCGCATCTGGTCATCAAGGTGGTGCTGCAGTCGGACAAGCCGCGCCCGCCGGTCATCGCGGTGAAAATCAAGGCCCCGGAGGTCGTGAGCTTTCCTCGGCATCGGCATGAGAAGCTGGTGATGGACCTGCTTCGGGCCAACGGCATTCTGTGCGCCCGTGAACCTGGCATCGCAGCTGCTGCGGCTGAGTGAGGGTGGCGAGCCGGCACTGACGCACGGGCCAGAACCCGGCTCGGCGGATGCTCGCGCCTTCTCCCGGCTTGTCGAGCTGGGTGTGCTGGATCGCCAGGAAGACATCACCTCCTGGGATTCATGCGCCGACTGTGATTGCGGCGCCGTAGAACGGCCTATCCGATGGAAGGGAAACCAGCCCATCGCCTGTTGCCCTGTTGATGCCGCGCAGGACACGGTGCTGCTCGCCAGCGAGATCATCACCTACCGGCTGCGGCCGGGTCAGCTTGCGGCGCAGGTTGCTCAGGCTGCCGGCCTCGACGGCTCGCCCGAACTGGTTGTGCCGGGCCTCTGGCTATTGGGTCGGATCGCCGCCGATCGGACGCTGGTCCTCGCCATGTCGACCTCGGCCCTCAAACACGCCGGGGCGCTGGAACGACTGCGGGCGATCGAACGGGCTGCGCGCTTTACGATGATCGCCGGCATCACATCGGCGACCGAGATCGCTGCGCTGGCCGAGCGCGGCATTGATGTCATTGCGCCAGGTGACGTTTTTTTGCCAAGCCTGCCGCAGAAGCCCATCAGGCTGGACATGGACCTGCTTCGCGAGGCGCGCGGCATGGCGGAGCCGCCCTTGCTGGCCATCAACAGGATGGCATTCACCGCTTTCTATCGTGGCGCCGCGGTCCGACTGAGCAAACGAGACTTCGGGCTGCTGGGCGTGCTGGTCCGCGATGCCCGCGACGGCGGCGCCGCTTCACCACGCGACGATCTCTACAGGGCGCTCCTTGGGCGCGACGATGCCGATGCGCCGATCGGCGACGAACAGGTGGACAAGTCCGTCAGCAGAGTGCGCAGCGCATTGTGCGCAGCAGCCGGTGAGCCGGCGACGCATGGACGGCAGATTCTCGTGGCGGTGCGCGGAGAAGGCTACCGGCTCGACATCCCGGGCGACCGCATCCAGGTCGACTGACTGCAACGCAGGAGGATTGCGGGAGGTTTCCGGAGGAAACCGAGAGGATCGGGCGCGGAATGCTCCCCAGGGTGAGGCCATCGCCACCCGATGGAGTCCGCCCCGATGGCCCCCCGCCCCAATCTGCCCGACCTGTCCCCCGCATACCACGTCGCCAAGCGCGAGGCGCTCCGGCTGTGCCGCAGCCTCGGCCTGCCGCGCCATGAGCAGGACGACATCCAGCAGGACCTGCTGGCCGACTTTCTGAGGCGGCTGCCGGCGTACGACCCGGCCAAGGCCGAACTCGCGGCTTTCGCCATGGTGTGCATGCGCCATGCCGGCACCCGCATCGCCCGTCGCGTGCGCACCGAACGCGCCAACCGCCACCCCCTGTCGCTGGAAGACGTACTGCCGGGCACCGAGGGCATGACGCTGGGCTGCACCATCGGCAACGCCGACAGCTACGCCGCCTGGTGCGGCCAGCCCACGGACGACATCGCCGCGCTGGAGCGGCACCTCGATCTGGCGCGCGCCGGCGAGGATATCGACCCGGATGACTACCCCCTCTGCGCCGCCCTAACCGAGCACACGCCGCATGAGTTCGGTGAGCTGGGGACGATGCCGCGCATGCGCATCTACCGGCGCATCCGCGAGATGCGCCTGCGTCTGCTCGCCGCCGGATTAGGCCCGGTCGCCTGATACGGATTTCGAGGTCGGTGAGTAGTCGTGGTCATGCAGAAAATCAGCCCCGCCCCCCTCTACCGCCCCGCTGTGCCGTTGCTCGACGAGGCGGCCCTCATGGCCTGGCTCGGCGCAGCCGCCGCCGGCGACCGCATCGAATACTGGCGCGGCTTCCTCGCCGTTGATGCGAGCACCACTGCCTCCAAGCTGGAACCGGATGACCGGCGCCAGCTGGGCCGCGTCGCCGCCCGTGCCTACCGGCTCGCCGAGCAGGGCAAGGCGCATCTGGTCCAGCGCCGCCATGGCGAGGCCGACTACTCCTACCTGCTGGTCGCCCGCCCCAGGCCACGGACCAAACGGGCCCGCTTTACCGGTGCCGTGTTTGGCACTGCCGGCGCCGCCACCCCCGCCATCCCCCACCGCACCTTGGAGGTCGCGTGATGAACCACGCCCGCCCGAACCGTCCGCACCTGGACGACATGCTGCGCCTGCCCGTCGACGAGGTTCTCGCTCTGCCGGCCGCACACCTCGCCCTGCTGCAGGAGGACGCCGCCACGGCGCTGGACGACGCCAAGCGCAATCGCGACTGGGTCGAGGCCGTCATCGCCGCCCGCTATGACCAGCGTGCCGTGGCCCTGCGTGCCGAGCAGCGCAAGGACACCGGCTCCGTCCGCTTCACGGATGGCGACGTCAGCATCGTGGCCGACCTGCCGAAGCGCGTGGAATGGGACCAGGACCGGCTCGCCGAGCAGGGCAAGGCGCATCTGGTCCAGCGCCGCCATGGCGAGGCCGACTACTCCTACCTGCTGGTCGCCCGCCCCAGGCCACGGACCAAACGGGCCCGCTTTACCGGT
>CAMDGX010000202.1 GCA_945897825.1 Asaia bogorensis
AGCCGGCTGATCTTCCTCGGCCTGGACATGCAGCGGGCGCAGACGCCGCATTTCACCGACGCTGGCGGCCAACCGCTGGTGCCCAATCCGCTGCGCGACAAACGCGTGCGCGAGGCGATCAGCATCGCCATCGACCGGCAGGCGCTGGCAACGCAGATGATGGACGGCAGCGCCATGCCCGCCGGCCAGTTGATGCCTCCCGGCCATCCTGGCACCAGCCCCGCCCTGCCGCCCGATCCGTACGATCCAGCCAGGGCACGCGCGCTGCTGCGCGAGGCCGGCATCCCCGAGGGCGCGCGGCTGGTGCTGCACGGACCCAACGACCGTTACCTGAACGACAAGATGGTGCTGGTGGCGATCGCGGCCATGCTGCGGCGCGTCGGGCTGGCGGTGGAGCCTGTGGTGGCGCCCTTTTCGGTGCATCGCGCTCTGATCGATCGCGGCGATGCCAGCTTCGCGCTAACGGGCTGGGCGACCGAAACCGGCGATGCCTCGCTGGCATTGCGTGCACTGGTGGGCGCCCCTGGGCGGCCCACCGGTTGGGGCCAATACAACTGGCACGGCTATGTCAACGAGGATTTCGAGGCAACGCTCGCTGCCGCTCTGCGCGAACCTGATGCCGGCGCGCGCGCGCGGGGCTTGGCGCGGGCAACCGAGATGGCGATCGTCGATCGTGGCCTGCTGCCGCTGTATTTCCAGCAGGCCGCCTGGGCGAGCCGCCGTGGTATTATCTACCGCGCGCGTGCGGACGAATACACCCTCGCGCCTTCGGCCGAACGCGCGCCGTAACGTGGCGCGCCGCCCGCGGTCGGTCGTGTCCCAGCCCGTGGTGTAGCAACGGCATGCTGAGCATGTGTCGGCTGCTCGATCAGGCTGCCAAGGGCGGCAAGCTGGCGTGGCGATCATCACCAATGTGTGGCGATGGTTTCCAGTATCATGTATCTGGCGCGTTGGACGGCCCACTCGTCGTTCTGTTCGAGCTGCAGTGCCCCGATCTGCTTGATCACGGCCGCCTCGTTCCGGAAGATGCCGACGACGTCGCTGCGGCGCGTGATCTCGCCGTTGAGGCGCTCGATCGGGTTGGTGGAGAGGATCTTGGCGCGATGCTGGGCAAGGAAGCCCATGTAGGCCATCCTCGACTTCCTGCCAACCTCCCGGCGCACAGAGAGTTTTCGCTTCCAGTTCCCTATCCTACGCCACCACCCTAGGGGCGAACCGCTCTCCGCTGAGGAGGCGGCCTGGAAAACCCCAAGCTTTCCGTAGGTTTACCCGACGCACTCGGGGCTCCGCGAATGGAACGAACGCCGGAATCTCTCTCCGAAGGGCCAATTCTCTCCGCGACCTGGGGCTATGGGGGTTTCGGACCCGAGTTCGAACTCATTGAAAATGCGCGGTTTTCCGATGTTGTTCCGCACCGTTAATTCGCATTTCGATTGGGTGGGCAGTGGCGACTGGGAGCGAAATCCCGCCCTCGATGCCTCCGGCTGCATCGATCGCTCCCACTCGTATCATGCCTTCTGACCGGACTTCACTCGTCGCTGGCGCAAAAGCTCCTGGAGGTCAGCATAGCGTGGCCCTCTGCCCTCCTCATCTACTGACCCTACCCCTGGAAATTGACCCTACCCCTGGAAATCCGCCCATTCTGAATGCGAGTTTTCCGGCAGGTGATCCGAGACCCAACCTTGGATCACCCGAAGGTAGAGTTTTCGGGCTTCTGATCCGAGACCCAACCTTGGATCACCCGAAGGTAGAGTTTTCGGGCTTCCTCACGACGGCTGGCCGGTAATGCCGCCGGGATTGCGTAGCGCTGCCGGGGGCTTGTTCCCAATCGCGCCGTGTGGTCGGTCCTCGTTGTAGTATCTACGCCAAGCCTCCAGCTTTTCCTGCGCGTCGGCAATCGTCAGGAACCAGTGGGTGTTCAGGCACTCCGCCCGGAACCGGCCATTGAACGCTTCGATATAGGCGTTGTCCGTTGGCTTGCCGGGCCGGGAGAAGTCCAGCGTCACCCCGTGCCGGTAGGCCCAGAGGTCGAGATCGCGGGAGACGAATTCCGAACCCTGATCGACGCGGATCGCCTTCGGATAGCCCACCTCGCTACACACCCGCTGCAAGGTCGCCACCACGTCCTCGCCGCGATAGCTGAACCGGGCCTCCAGTGCCGGCGAGAACCGCGAGAACGTGTCCACGATGGTCAGCACCCGAAGCTTGCGCCCGGTGGCCAGCTGGTCGTGCACGAAGTCCATTGCCCAGGTCTCGTTCACAGCCACCGCTTGCCGGCGGTCGTCCCGCAGCTTTGCCTTCACCCGCCGCTTCGGCGTCTTGTTGCGCAATTGCAGGCCCAGCTCGCGATAGATGCGTCGCGTCCGCTTCTGGTTGACCATCCAGCCCTCCCGCCGCAGCAGCACATGGACGCGCCGGTAGCCATACCGCACGCGGGTCTCGCAGATCTCCCGGATCCGCGTCTCGAGGACGGCCTGCCCACGGCGCCGAGGCCGGTAGTGGTACGTCGACGTGTCGACCTGGAACACCCGGCAGGCGCGCCGGATCGACACGCCCCATTCGCCCCGTACCACCTTCACCAGCTCGCGCTTGCGGGCAGGCCTCATAGCTTTCGGCGGATGACCTCCTGGAGCATCTCCTTGTCCAGTGACAGGTCGGCCACCAGGCGCTTCAGCTTGGCGTTCTCGTCCTCGAGCTGCTTCAGCCGCCGCATCTCCGTCGGCAGCAGGCCTGCATACTTCTTCTTCCAGTTGAAGTAGGTGGCCTGGCTGATCCCAGCCTGCCGGCAGATCTCCCCCACTGCCAGCCCATCATCGCCCTGTTTCAGAATGAACGCCTTCTGCGCGTCCGTGAACCTCGATGCCTTCATCGTTCTCCGCTCCTCCCGGCCAAGGGAAACGCCACGGAAAACTCTACCCAAAAGCGATCCAGTTTGCGGGGCTCAGATCAGTCCTGTCGGCGGTCATCGTGGTGACCTCAAGGTTCAGATTGCGCCTCTTCCCGTGCTTTCGTGCTGATGGCGCGTCTGTTACGCTTCCATCAACCTGGGCGCCGAGCGGGCATCAGACACAGGCGAAGGATGCGTTGGCATGAGCTGGACCTCAATCCTGGGTGATTCCGAGATCAGAAGTCGCGTCGATTTGGCTATCGCGGACAATACGGTCAGTTACCAGGAGATGTTGGCCCTGCTGCAGGGTGCGGCGGCGAACGGG
>CAMDGX010000203.1 GCA_945897825.1 Asaia bogorensis
TGGTGTCGGCGGAGGCCGCGGCGGCCACGGCATGGCCAATGGCGGTATTGGCGGTCGCCGTGGTGGTGACCCGCCGGTTGGTGTTGTCCCAGAAGACCCGGGCACCGACGGCGATCACCAGCGGCGCCTCCTTGGTGATGTCGAACACGCCGTTCACCGCGACCTCTGCGGTGACACCGGAAAGCGCATCGACGGCGACGACGCCGAACAGCGCGCCGACCAGCACGCCCTGCCCGGAGGTTCGGTCGTAGGGCATGGGCAGCGGGACCGAGAGACCCGGCTGGACGAAGTTCTTCATGCTGTGGAGCTCCAGAAACGCGACGGGCGACCCGAAGGCCGCCCGTCCGCGAGACGTTAAGGATGGAGGCGAGGATCAGCCGGACCTGGCCGGCGCAGGCTCAGGTACCGGGGTTGAACCAGGCGCCGCGCCAGTCGATGGCACCGACGCCGAAGTCGAAGATCACCGACACCTCGACGCCATCGACACCGGATACCGGACCCGTCGTCACCTGCGGTCCCTCGGCGCCATTAAGGTAGCCGTAGACGTAGACCGGGGCCGACACCGCATCGGAGAACAGATACCAGCGGTTGGACGGGATCAGCGGCTCCACCAGGGGCTGGATGAAGCCGGCGTAGATGTTGACGTTGCTGGTCTGTGCGGCCTGCACCGACACGGTCAGCTGCCTGGCAGCCAGTTCCTGGTTCGGACCCACCACCAGCTGCATGCTGGAGCCGACCGAGATGGGCAGCCCATCCAGCGTCTTCTGCTTCATCACCGCCGCCCGGCCGGCAGCCAGGTTGGTCAGGTCCAGCGCCGTGCCGGAAGCCGCCTTGTTGGCGCGCGCGGCGCCGGTGGCGAACACCGCCGTGGCGCCGGTGGTGAGCGTCGGGCCGTCGCCGTTGGCGGTGTTGAGCAGGCCATAGGCAGTGACGTTCTCGAAGTCGGCGACGCGCCGGCCGATCATGGCGGCGAAGTCGGTGAAGGCGCCGAGGTCGTCGTTCACCAGCATCGGCCGGGTGACACGGATGCGCCGGGCGAAGGTGGTCAGCGCCACCAGTTCCTGGCTCTCGGACATGGTGCCGGCCTGGATCTCGCCGCTCTCGGACAGCGGCACCAGGTTGGGGAAGTCGCCCACGCGCAGGTGGCGGTGCGGCTTGAAGTCGCGGAAGTCCCGCCGCAGGAAGATCTGCCGATAGGTCGGGTTGGCGGGCGCGTAGGCCGCCAGCAGCATCTTGTTGGCCGCGGCCGAGAGCAGCAGTGGGAAGTCGCTGGTGGTCTGGAAGGCACGTTCGGCCAGCTTGGCGGTGTCGCGCGGGATGTTCTTCTCCCCGCGGGCGCGCATCAGTTCGGCCACCATCTCGGAGGGACGCCAGCCCAGGAACTCGGCATGGCGGCCGGAGGCGGGCGCCTGGTAGCCGGGCATGGCGCGGACGGCCAGCGCCTCGGCCATGGCATCGCGCATCACCTCCGGATCCTGCGACGCCGGACCCGCAGTCGGGTTGGCCGGCAGCGTCGGCGTCGCTGCGCGGCCGCGCTGGGCGAAGGCGTCCCACAGGCGGCCGCGGAGCGCATCGGCCGACACCCGCTCGCGGACGGCAGCCTGGCGCTGCGCATCGATTTGGTCGTCGGGCAGCAGGCCACGGGCGGCGGCGAGCACCGGGTCGTAGCTGACGATGCGCTCGGTGGCAGCACGGTCGGCCTCGGCACGGATGGCGTCGAGGTCGGGCGGCTGAGGCGGCGCCACGGCACTGGCCGGCGGCGCCGCGGGTGCAGTCGCAGGGGTGGTGGTCATTGTCGGGTTGGTCTCCTGGCCCGTGGTTGTGGCGGTCGTGGCGGCGTCTGCCGTGTCCGGCATGGTCGTCTCCTGGGTGGGCATGAGGGTGGAATCAGCGATTGCTGGCTCGACGGCCGGCACGGGCGGAACATCTCCGGCGCCACGCACGGCGGCGGCGGGATCGACAGGCAAGGGCACTACCGAGATCTCGTACGGCTCCCAGTCGACGGCCCTGTGCACGGTGCCTGCGATGGGATCGGCGATCGGCTCGTAGCGGTGCACGCGGTAGCCGACGCTGACGCTGCGCAGGGTACCGTCCGCGATGCGCTGCCACAGCGGTTCGACATCGGCCGCGGACGAGAACTGCAGTGTGGCAATGCCGCGTCCGGCATCGAGCCGGGCGGCGATGACCCGACCGACGACATCGCGTGCGTCACCGCTGCGGTGGGTGTTGAGCACCGGGGCGCCGCCGCCAGTCAGACCCTGCATGCGCACCGCGTTGGGCGACATGTCGAGTTCCTCGGTGATCAGGCCGAGGGGCGGGACGAAGTTGCGGGCGCGGACGCCGGTCGACCACACCACTTCGACGGTGCGAGCGGCACGATTGACGGTCGCCGGTGCCGAGACGGCACGTGCCGCGGTAATCGAATGCCCACCGGTGGGAAGTCGATCGGCATGCGTCGTCGCCGGCGCGGGATCGCTCCCGCCCGGATCGATAGGTTCGGTCATGATGTCAGCCTTGCGGTTGAGGAGCCGGTTCCTGTGCGGGCATCGCGGCACCCGTGGCAGCAATCTCGACCGCCGCCATCTGCGCCGCGTCCTGCGCGGAGCCCGACTTCGCGACGCGGCGGGGATCGCTGTCGAGCGAAATGCCTGCATCGTCGAGCAGGGCGTTGGCTTCGCGGATCATCTCGACCGCCTGGCGGAAATCGTAACCGAAGGAGCCGACCGCCTCCGGCTGCGGCACGAAACCTGCGCGCACTTGGGCGATCAGGGCCGTGGTGTCCTTCAGCGGGTCGATCATCTCGTGCGCCGGCGGGACATGGGCCACAGCGGTGGGCATGTCGGCGCCCCACAGGCCGAGCAACGCGCCCTGCTTGTGGAAACGGTCGGCGATGGGGCGCACGAGCATCGGGATCAGCATGCCGTACTGCACCTGCTCGCACAGCCGGCGGAACTCGATCTTGCCGGCCCGCAGGCTGGAGTAGTTCGCCTGGGTCAGATCGCCGGAAACCTGATCGTACGTCAGGCCGGCTCCGACCGACGCCGCCTCCAGGGCGCGGCGTGCAAACGCTGTGTGGCTGCCGCCACCGGACGGGTTCACAACTTCGACCGAGCCACTGCCGCGGCGATAAAGGATCATGCCGGGTTCGAAGGCTTCCACCG
>CAMDGX010000204.1 GCA_945897825.1 Asaia bogorensis
TGCCGTCCTCCTTCGCTACCGACAGAAGCCGCAGCCGAATGCGCTCGACCAGCTCTGTGACACTCCGGGCAGCGTCCGCACTCCGCCAGAAGGGCCGGGAAGCTGGATCGTCAGCCTGCTGACGCGCAGGCTCGATGATCTCTGCTTCAGCCAAGATGCCACTGCGCGCCCGATCACCGCCGCCTATCGCCTGCCAGATGAACACCTTGTCGCCAGGGGCCATCCTGCGGGGCTGTTGATTGGCAAGCCATAGGAAGTCGCTAGGCAATGTCGCCAGGAAGCCGCTGGCATCGAAGACCTTCGGATTGCCCTGAAAGATCCAGGTCTGCGGCTCCCCTGGCGTGGGGCTGGTCGCATCGGTCACCGAAAACCCGAGAGACTCGAGCTTTCGCCGAACCGTAGCCTCACCGCCTGAGAAATCTTCAGCTCGAAGCCAAGTCAGACCCTTGCTGTTCTGAATGCCCCAGGCGACGCCCACAATGGCCTTCGAGTCGTATTGCTTCCCATCCGCAGCCAGCCAGAATTTCCGAGCCGGTCCGAAGCCATAAGTGCGCAGGAATTCTTCGCGACCCATTTCATCGAAACGGGCCATCGCCAAGCGAACAGCACCGGCATCGGTCAACTCATCAAGAGACGCCACACTCGATCCCTCCAACGATGCAGCACAGCCATCTTTCCGAAAATTTTACCTGTTGCGGAAGTCGGAAGCGAACGCGATGTCGCCGCCAACCCATTGAAAACGCGAAATTCTACCTTGGGTTGAAGGCTAGCGATATCAAATGGTTGCTGGCACTCCCCGACTGAACGACGACTTCTGTAACAGGTCTAATCACCAGCACCTGTCTGGGCCAGGGAGGCCAGTGATACCCTGTGGCCACCCATATGTGCGTTCATGCGCGTCGAGGTGCTGCATCAGCCATTCATAGCCTTCCCGTCTCGCAGCTAACTCAATTTGTTCAGCTTGGGTTTTTGCCACACCCATTTTCCCTGGCGCAGCTGCCAAAGCCCGGTTCACTGCCGCATTGCTGGAGAAAATCGACACTGACGCTTGCTCGTCGAGTGGTTGCTTCGCTTGACGCAGTTCAAAATTTTGAAGATCTTTACTATAGAATGTACCGTCAGCTACAACAGGATCGCAAGAAAAGGAGAAACGATAATCCACAGCAATGCTGTACGTTGCTTGTTCCATCCTCGACCAAAAATGCACACGGATATCCTGTGCGCTATCGTAGGGCACGCCGACAACCACATCGATCCCCAGGTGATACCAATGGCGATCATGATCCATCAGCGCTTGGCAAGTGGTCATCTCTTTCCCAAACACCACGTGATAGAGGTGATTAAGCAGAGGGTTATCGATCTTTTTCGAAGCTGTCATTGATAAGATAGAGGCATCGATCAGGTCCTGGACCCTAATCGCTTTACCATCAAGATTGAACGTGGTGAGAGCGCGCCATATAACATTCGCGAATTTTTCAGACAAATATGGGTTTTCAAGGCTTTTCACTGTGAACATCTTCGCTAGTATCCACCTATTATTGGCTAGCAGAATGCCAAACACTGTTTCTCTTGGCAATGCGCGCTCCCCGTCGAGACTACGTGGATCAGCCCAGCCCGATGCAGCACCACGGTGATTGCCACTGATGTCGATTGCGGGAGCGCAGGTGCCCGAGCCGCGCGATAGATACGACCGCCAGGAGCCGCATTATGTTCTTCCGCGTCGCCGTCTTTGGCCGCCTGCGCGAGGCCATGCAGGCCAAGGTGCGTGCGGTGGCCGGCGGTCTGCGCCGGGCCGTGGCCGCCACCGGCCGCGAGGTGCAGTCCGAGTTGCGCGCGCAGGCCCGCTCCGCCGGCTTCAAGGATGGCGGCCGCAGCATCGCCAATGCCTGGCGGCTGAACCTCTATCCGGCTGGCGGGACTGCTCCGACGACATTTAAGCCTGCGGCACTGGTCTGGTCGCGGATGCCGACCGTCGTCACCGGCTTCGATCGCGGTGCCACAATCGTTGCCAGGAGCCGCACCTACATGGCCATCCCCACCGGCTACAATGCGATCGGTGGCCGCAGATCGGGCCGCCGTGGCGGGCTGCGCGTCACCCCGGCGCAGATGATCAAGGCAGGGCAACGGGGCGAGGCTTTCGTGCTGCCAAGCAAGTCGCGGCCCGGCACCGCCCTGTGGTGCCTGCGCGTGGCCGCGGCCACCGGGACCAGCCGCCGCACGCGTAACCGGCTGCGACTGTTCGTGGGTAGCGGCACGGAAGTGCTGACCGGCCACCGCAAGGGCCAGGCGCCGCGCCGCCAGCAGGTTCTGGCCCAGGGGTTCGTGCCGATGTTCCTGCTTCTGCGCCGCGTCACGCTACGCAAGCGGTTGGACGTCGGCGGCGTGCGCTCGCGCGTGCCGGGCTGGTTCGCGCGCAACGCCATCGCCGAATTGCGGGGGGTCAAATCATGAGTGGTGCCGCCGCCCGCACCGTCGGCATCCGCGTCTCCACCGAGGGCGCCGATCGCGCCCGTCGCGAGTTGGAGCAGTTCGGGGTCGCCGGCGAGGCGGCCCTGCGCCGCGTCGAGGCCGCCAGCACCGCGGTGTCGCCTGGATTGCAGCGCCTGGCCGGCGCCTCCGATGTCGCCACGCGGGCCTTCCAGGGCATGGGCGGCTCACTCGGCACCGTCGGCCGCACCTTCGGCGGCGTGTCTGTCGCGGCGGGCGGGCTCGCCGCCGGCTTCGCCGCGATGGGCGCTGCCGCCGTGGCCGCCGGGACACGGATCGCCCAGGCCGGCGATACCGCCACCGCGGTGCTGGCCCGCCTGGTCAGTGCCACCGGCTCCGCCGCTGCGGCCGAGCATGCCTTCGAGGGGCTGTTCCGCCTGTCGCAGCAGACCGGCATCGCCGTGGCGGAATCTGCCGGCGCGTTCAGTCGCTTCGCCGTCGCCGCCAAGGAGGTGGGTGCCACCAACGACCAGGTGATGCGGTTGGTGGTCGGCGTCCAGAAGGCCGGCATCGTCTCGGGTGGCGCCACGCAGGAGATTGGCGCGGCGGTGCAGCAGCTGGGCCAGGCCCTGGCCTCCGGCGTGCTGCAGGGCGACGAGTTGCGCTCGGTGCTGGAGAACATGCCGCAGCTGGCCCAGGCGCTGGCCAAGGAGCTCGGCGT
>CAMDGX010000205.1 GCA_945897825.1 Asaia bogorensis
GCCAACCAGGCCGTCGCCGCGGCGCGCGATGGGGCCACCGTCGTGTTCGCCGGGGCCGTTGGCGCCGACGCCCTGGCGCAGGACGCGCTGCGCCTCATGCGGGCGACCGACATGGATATCTCCCGCGTCGTCACCGCCGCGGCCGCCACCGGCTGTGCGGCGATCTGCGTCGATCCCGCTGGCCGCAACCTCATCGCGGTCGCCAGCGGCGCCAACCTCGCCGCCCGCGCGGACCAGGTGGAACCTGCCCTGCTCGGCCCGGCGACCACCGTGTTGCTCCAGATGGAAGTATCGCGCACCGAAACCGAGGCCCTGATCCACCGCGCCCGTGCCGCCGGCAGCCGCATCGTGATCAACCTCGCCCCCGCCGCCCCGCTGGATGAGGCGGCCCTGCGCGCCGTCGATGTGCTGGTGCTGAACGAGGGCGAGGCCGCCTTCCTCGCCGTCGATCTCGGCTGCCCCGCCAGCGCCGTGGCCCTGCATGCCCGCCTTGGCGTCACCATCGTGATCACGCTGGGCGAGCAGGGGCTGGAGGCAGCGCTGCCCGGCGGCCCGCTGCGCCTGCCCGCCCATCAGGTGCAGGCGATCGACACCACCGGCGCTGGCGACTGCTTCACCGGCGTGCTCGCGGCCGCGCTCGACCGCGGGCTCGACTGGCCAGACGCGCTTTCCCGCGCCCAGGCTGCCGCGGCGCTCTGCTGCACCCGCCCCGGCACCCAGGGCAGCATGCCCCAGGCCGCCGAGACCAATGCAGCCCTCTCGCTCAGGAGATGACGATGCGCGGCCCGGCTGCCTTCGTCGCGCCGGTCTGCACCTTCTCCCATAGCCGCGCCGCCAGCGCCGCATAGGCGCGGGCACCCTCGCTGTCCGGCGCGCTGGCCACGATCGGCGTGCCGGCATCGGCTGCGGTGCGGATGTCCAGCAGCAGCGGGATTTCGCCCAGGAACTCGGTGCCCTGCTTCGCCGCCTCCTCCCGCGCCCCGCCATGGCCGAAGATCTCGGTCCGGTGGCCGCAGTTCGGGCAGCAGAAGAAGCTCATGTTCTCCACCAGCCCCAGCACCGGCACCCGCGTGCGCTCGAACATCTTCACGCCGCGCCGCGCATCCAGCAGCGCGATGTCCTGCGGCGTGGAGACGATCACCGCGCCGGTCAGCGTCACGCGTTGCGCCATTGTAAGTTGCGCATCCCCGGTACCCGGCGGCATGTCGACGATCATGATGTCGAGCGCGCCCCACTCCACCTGGCCCATCATCTGTTCCAGCGCGCCCATCACCATCGGGCCGCGCCAGATCATCGGCGTCTCCTCCTCGACCAGGAAGCCGATCGACATCGCCTGCAGCCCCCAGGCATCCAGCGGGATCATGCGGTCCCCCTTCACCTCCGGCTTGCGCGCCAGACCCAGCATGCGCGGCAGGCTGGGGCCGTAGATGTCGGCATCCAGCAAGCCCACGCGCAGCCCTTGCCGCGCCAACGCCACGGCCAAGTTCACCGCCACGGTCGACTTGCCCACGCCCCCCTTGCCGGAGGCGACCGCGACGATGTGGCGCACCTGCGGCAGCAGAACGGGCTTCTCGGCGGCCGCGCGGCCATGCGCATGACCACCATGCCCGCCGACGGGGGGCGGTGGGGCAGGCGCCGCAGCCTTGTGCGCGGTCAGCACGGCCGCCGCATTCTGCACCCCGCGCTGCGCCCCCAGCAGCGCCTCCGCCTGCTGGCGCACCGGTTCCATGGCTTCGGCATGCGCCCGCTCGGTCAACAGGCTGACCTGCACCAGCACGCCATGCGGGCCGGGCCGGACCTCGATTCCCTCGACCAGGCCGGCCGCGACAATGTCCCGCCCGCTGCGCGGATCGCGCACGCTGCGCAGAACTTCCTTCAACGAAGCTGGCGTTGGTTCGCTCATGCGCTTGAAAACCCTTCGCACCCAGTCAATATGCAGGCGTGTCATGCCAGGGATATGGCGGCTTCAACCCCGCGTGCCAATGGCCTCATACCGTATCAGCGGAAACGCGTAACAGGACCCGGGCGAACTCATGTCTTCCATTAGCGGTGGCCGCGGCGATGCCGACGGCTTCAATGTTGTTCCATCGGGAAGCGGCGGCGGCGGCGGCCCGTGGGGCATGCCCCCCGGCGGCGGTAGCGGCGGCGGCGGTCGCGGCAACGGTCCACAAGGTCCCCAGGGCCCCTGGGGTGGCGGCGGTGGCGGTGGGCCGCGCGGTCCCGGCGGCGGCGGTGGCCAGCCCCCGGACCTCGACGAGCTGATCTCCAAGGTCCAGTCGATGTTCCGCGACGCCATGCCCGGTGGCGGCTCGCGCATTCCCTCGATGTTCGGCGGCGGCCGCGGCCTGGCGATCATCGCGGCGTTGGTCGGCATCGTTTGGCTCGGCAGCGGCTTCTATCGCGTCCAGCCGGACGAGCAGGGCGTCGTGCTCCGCTTCGGCGCCTACCATCGCACCGCCTTCCCCGGCCTGAACTACCACGTGCCCTGGCCGGTCGAGCGCGTGATCCGCCCCGCCGTCACGCGCATCAACCGCGTCGAGGTCGGCTACGCGTCCGGCTCGTCGGACATGCGCCCGATCGAGATCCGCCCCGTCCGCGGGCGCGATGCCGCGGCGCGCGACCTGCCCGAGGAAAGCCTGATGCTCACGGGCGACGAGAACATCATCGACATCAACTTCGCGGTGTTCTGGCGCGTGCGCACGGCGGGCGACTTCCTGTTCAACACCCGCCACCCCGAATACACCGTGAAATCCGCCGCCGAGAGCGTGATGCGCGAAGTCATCGGCCGCACCCCGATCCAGCCGGCGCTGACCGATGCCCGCGCCCGCATCGAGGCCGACGTGCTGCGCGGCGTTCAGGTGATACTCGACCAATACCAGTCCGGCGTGGAAGTCACCCAGGTCCAGCTGCAGAAGGTCGATCCGCCCGCCGCCGTCATCGAAAGCTTCCGCGACGTGCAGCGCGCCAACACCGACGCCGACCGCGCCCGCAACGAGGCCGATGCCTACCAGAACGACATCGTGCCGCGCGCCCGAGGCGATGCCGCGCGCCTGGTGGCTGAGGCCGAAGGCGCCCGCCAGTCCTCGATCGCCGCTTCGACCGGCCAGGCCCAGCGCTTCACCTCGGTGCTGCAGGCGTACGAA
>CAMDGX010000206.1 GCA_945897825.1 Asaia bogorensis
GGGCGTGCGCCGGGGCGTCCGGGGCGAAGGCGGCCAGGAAGGTCGGGGGGAGATCGTCGCCGCGCGCGAGCAGCCGGCGATAGCCGGCGGGCAGGCGGGGGCGCAGCGTCAGGACCAGCATCTCCAGCAGGGCGAGCAGCCAGGCGCGCACGAAGCGGACGTGCGTCGGCCGGGCGCTGGAAGCGCGCGGGCGGGCAGGCCGGGCCGCCGGGGTGGATGCGATTTCTGACATTTGGTAATTTTATCTAACCGTCAAGGCCGCTACAACAACCGAATCGCGGCCGTGTGAAGATTTTTTTCCGTGGCGGACGGGCACTAGCCGTTCCGAAAGGCTGGCGTGGCTTTTCTCCGCCGCGGAGGTGCGCGGCATGGAGCTGGATCAGGGGCCGTGGCTCGACTGCAGCGGCAGAGCGGTGGCACCGTGCCTGGTGGCGCCGGGATGGTTCGCGTTCCGGCTGCGGCTGCCGCTCGGGGGGGCGCGATTGCGCGCGGCTATGTTCCGGGCGCCCGGGGACGGGCGGCGCCTGGGCTTCGCGGTGCAGGGGTTGGAGGTGGTGACGGCCGGCGGGCGGCGGGCCTGGGGACACGGGCACACCGCGCTCGACGACGGGTTCCATGCCGCCGAGCCCGGGTGGCGATGGACGGATGGCGACGCGGCGTTGCCGGACGGGCTGTTCGCGGGGCTCGACGGGCCGGCGCTGCTGGTGGTGCGCGGCTTCGGGGCGACGGCGCCCGCCTCGTCGCACGGCGTTGCGTTCCTGGCCGGGGATTCCCATCCGATGGACTCGCATGTGGAGGCGCACCTGCTGCGCAAGCTGCATCCGTTTCCGGGCGATGCCGTGGTGCGGCAGGCGGACATGCTGGCGGCGTCGGACGGCAGCGCGCGGGTCAACCTGGGGCTGCGGCAGGAACGGCTGGCCGCGGCGATCCAGGGATGGGGCGGCGCGCGGGTGCTGGTCGGGCGCTCCTCCGGGGCGCGGGTGGCCACGCTGTTCGCCGCACGGCATGGGGCGGCGGCGGTGGTGTGCCTGGGCTATCCGTTCCAGCCGCTGAACGGGGCGCATGAGCCGGAGCGCTATGCGCATCTGGCGCGGATCGACGTGCCGGTGCTGATCGTGCAGGGGCGCGGCGATCCTTATGGCGGGGAGGATCTGGTGGCGCGGGTGCCGCTCTCGCCGCGGGTGCGGATGATGTGGGTCGATGCGGCGCATGAGTTCCACCTGGACGAGAGCGGGTGGGATGCGGTGGCGCGGGACGTGTTGTTGTTTGTGGCGGAGATGGTGAAGGAGAAGGAAGCGGTTCTTTTTTGAAAAAAAGAACCAAAAAACTTTCTTCCCTTGGCTCCGCTCTCGACCGATCGGCCACGGCGCCAATGGATGAAAAGTCTTTTTGCTTCTTTTTCTTCAGAAAAAGAAGACTCTTCCTTACTTCCTTGCCGCCTCGATCGCCGCCGCGATGGCCTGTTTTGCCTTGGGCTGGTTGCGCCAGCAGGTGCTGCCGAGCATGGCGGCGATATCGGCGCAGATGGCCGTCGCGTCCTGGCGGGCGAGGGTGCTGAGGCTGTCGATGCCGAGTTGTTCCAGCCGGCTGACGGCGCCTGGGCCGACGCCCTTGATGGCGAGCAGGGTGGCGCGTTCGGTGTCGGGGAAGGGCATGGGTCAGATCTCTCGCCGTCGGTCCTCGAATTCCACGTCGCGGTGGACGTGGACGCTCATCAGCACGCCCATGCCGATCATGACCATGAGCATGGCCGAGCCGCCATGGGAGACGAGCGGGAGGGGGACGCCGCCCACCGGGATGGCGCCCATCACCATGGCGATGTTCACGAAGACATACATGAAGAAGTTCATGCTGATCCCGAGCGCCACCAGCCTGCCGTATTGGTGGCGGCAGCGGAGCGCGATCAGCATGCCGCCGAGGACGATGGCGGCCAGCAGGGCCAGGATGGCGAGGCCGCCGACCAGGCCGAGTTCCTCGGCGAGCATGGTGAAGATGAAGTCGGTTTGCTTTTCCGGCAGGAAGTTGAGGTGGCCCTGGGTGCCCTGGAGGTAGCCCTTGCCCCAGATGCCGCCGGAGCCGAGCGCGATCTTGGACTGGATGATGTTGTAGCCGGCGCCGAGCGGGTCGCTTTCGGGGTTCAGGAAGGTGTCGATGCGGGCGCGCTGGTAGTCGCGCAGGTGGCTGTAGGCGATGGGGGCGGCGGCGGCGGCGGCGGCGGCGACGAGGGCGACCTTCCACCAGCGCAGGCCGGCGGCGAGGAAGACGGTGCCGCCGACGACCGCGGTGATGACGGCGGTGCCGAGGTTGGGCTGCTTGAGGATCAGGCCGACCGGGATCAGCACGGCCAGGATCGGCGGGATGAGGAAGAGCGGGTTGCCCATGCGCTCCCAGCTGGCGCGGTGGAACCAGGAGGCCAGCGCGAGGACCAGGACGAGCTTCATCAGCTCGGAGGGTTGCCACTGCATGCCGCCGAACTCGATCCAGCGCTGGGCGCCCTTGCCCACGTTGCCCATGACGAGGACGAGCACGAGCAGGACGACCCCACCCAGCCAGGCGAGCCAGGACATGCGCTGGATGAAGCGGATGTCGATCATGGCGATGCAGAGCATCATCACCAGGCCGACGGCGAAGCGGAGCATGTGGCGGGCGGCGTAGGGCTCGGGGGAGCCGCCGGCGGCGGAGTAGAGGGCGGCGTAGCCGACGCCGGCCAGGGCGGTGAGGAGGAGGACGTAGAGCCAGCTGATGCGGAACAGCTTGGCGGTGAGGTCGAAGGAGCTTTCGCGGATGAGGCGGCGTTCGAGAACGCTCATCGTGCGGCTCCTGCCGCGACCCGGGCGCGTTCGGTGCGGTTGGCCGGGTCGCGGGCGATGGTGGCGGCCATGATGTCGCGCGCGACGGGGGCGGCGGCCTCCGAGCCGGCGTTGCCGTGTTCGACGACCAGGGCGAGGGCGTAGCGCGGCGCGTCGTGCGGGGCGTAGCCGACGAAGAGGGCGTGCGGGCGGTATTCCCAGGGCAGGTTCTCGGACTTGAAGCCGCGCTCGCGCTGTTCGCGGGTGACGTTGCGGACCTGGACGGAGCCGGTTTTGCC
>CAMDGX010000207.1 GCA_945897825.1 Asaia bogorensis
TACCGTGACGCTGAACCCCGAGATCGCGTCGCGCGCGGCGGCCTATGGCATTCCGGGCGTGGCGGTGGATGGCAACGATGTTGTGGCCGTCTGGACCGCGATGAAGCAGGCGGCCGAGCGGGCGCGGCGCGGCGAGGGGCCGACGCTCATTGAATCGAAAACGTATCGCACCGTCGGGCACCATGAGGGCGACACGGTGACGGGCACCTATCGCACCCAGGCGGAGGTGGATGCCTGGCTGAAGCGCGATCCGGTGGTGACGTTCCGGACGCGGCTAGTGGAGGAATTCGGCGTCACGACCGACAAGACGCTTGGGGCGATCGACAAGCGCATCGACGACGAGGTGGCGGCGTCGGTGGAGTTCGCGCGCGCCTCGGCCGAGCCCGATCCGGGGACGGTGTTCCGCCATACGTATGCCGACCCGATCAATCCGCCCGAGGCGCTGGCGGCACCGAAGCCGCGGCGGATGGTGGAGACCGGGTGGCTGGATGCGGTGCGCAACGGGCTGGCCGAGGAGATGCGGGCCAATCCCAACATCATCTACTACGGCGAAGGCACCGGTGAACGCGGCGGCACGTTCGGGCATACCAAGGGGCTGTATCAGGAGTTCGGCGCGCACCGGATGGTGGACACGCCGATCAGCGAGTTGGGCTTCACCGGGGCTTCGCTGGGCGCGTCGGCGACCGGGGTGCGGTGCGTCGCGGACCTGATGTTCGCAGATTTCCTGTTCGAGGCGGCCGGGCAGATCGCGCTGCAGGCGGCCAAGCTGCGCTACATGTCGAACGGGCAGATGAATGCGCCGATGGTGATCCGCGTTGGTGCGGGCACGGTGCGTTCGACCGGGCCGCATCATTCGGGGACGTATCACTCGATCTGGTCGCACATTCCGGGCCTGCTGGTGGCGATGCCGGCGACGCCGGCGGATGCCAAGGGGCTGATGAAGACCGCGCTGCGGGCGGGCGATCCGGTGATCATGCTGGAGACCAAGGCGCTGTTCAGCAGCCGCGGGCCGGTGCCGGAGGGCGATGACCACTACGTTCCGTTCGGCGTGGCGCGCATTGCGCGGCAGGGGCGCGACATCACCATCGCGGCGGCCGGGCAGATGGTGCAGCGCTCGCTGGAGGCGGCTGAGGCGCTGGCGGCGGAGGGGATCGACGTGGAAGTGATCGACCTGCGCACCATCCAGCCGCTCGATGTCGACACGGTGGCGGACAGCGTGCGCAGGACGCACCGGCTGCTGGTGGTGGACGAGGGCTGGCCGATGATGGGGCTCGGGGCGGAGCTGGGCCAGGCGATGAACGAGTTGTGCTGGGACGCGCTCGACGCCCCGGTGGCGCGGCTGCATACGGCGCCGGTGACGCATCCGTTCGGGCCGGCGCTGGAGCGGGCGATGCTGGTCAATGCCGACCTCGTGGCGCTGCGGGTGAAGGAGGTCATCGGCGGCAAGGCCACGCCGCCGTGGCGCTGGAAGGGGCGGATCGGCGGCGTGCAGGCCGAGGTGGCGCCGGTCGCCTTGCCTGCTGCCCCCCGACAGGAAGCTGCCGCCGAGGCCAAGGTGGAGGGGGAGCCGATCAAGATGCCGTTCGGCGACCTGACCGTCGATTCCGGAAAGCTCGTGCGCTGGACTGTGGCTATTGGCACGAAGGTGAAGAAGGGCGAGACTGTCGCCGAGATCGAGACCGACAAGGCCGTGGTGGAAATCGAAGCGCCCGCCGACGGCACCATCGTCCAGCTTGTCACCGAGCCCGGCACCATCGTGAAGATGGGCGGGACAATCGGAGCCGTGCAATGAAGATCCTCTACCTCAACTACCCGCTGCCGTCCGACGGGCTGGAGCAGGCCACGTTCGGCGACGGCGCGACGCTGGCGATGTATCCGGTCGGCGGCGAGCCCACGCCGCGGGAGATGGCGGAGGCCGATGGGATCATCACCGGCTCGGCCAACCATGATGTGGGGCCGGTGGCGCAGTATCCGAACTGCAAGATCATCCTTCGCCTGGGCGTCGGCTACGACAACCTCGACATCAAGGCCTGGGCGGCGCGCGGCGTGCCGGTGTGCAACGTGCCGGACTACGGGACCAGCGAGGTCGCCGACCATGCGGTGACGCTGATGGTGACGCTGGCCCGCGGCATCGTGCACTACCAGGAGAAGCTGCGGGCGGACCCGATCGGCAACTGGGGCTGGTCGCCGGGGCCGCGGTTGATGCGGCGGCTGCGCGACAACACCTTCGGCATCATCGGCTTCGGACGCATCGGCATGGCGGCTGCCCGGCGCGCGGCCGGGTTCGGCATGGACATCGTGTTCTACGACCCGCATCTGCCCAACGGGGTGGAGCTGGGCTTCGGCTGCCGACGGGTGCATTCGGTGGCCGAGCTGATGGCGCAGTCGGATGCGGTCAGCCTGCATGCGCCTTCCACGGAGGAGACGCGGCACATCATCGGCGCCGAGGCGCTGGCGGCGGCCAAGCAGGACCTGATCCTGATCAACACGGCGCGCGGGCCGCTGGTGGATCTCGACGCGCTGTATGACGGGCTGAAATCGGGCAAGGTGGGCGGGGCGGGGCTCGATGTGTTCCCGTCCGAGCCCCCTGCCCCGCTGCCGAAGCTGCTGGCGGCCTGGCGCGACCGCGAGGCATGGCTGGCCGACCGGCTGCTGGTGACGCCGCATGCCGCGTTCTACTCGCCGCCGGCCAATCTCGACATCCGGCGCAAGGCCGCGGAGTGCCTGCTGGTGTATCTGCGCGACAACCGGTTGACCAACTGCGTCAACCTCGAGCTGCTGCGGCGCAACGGCTAGCCAGCGGAAAAGGCATAGCTGAGGCTGTAGGCATCTCCCCGATGACGGGCGACGGTGAACTCGGCGGGCTGGCCGTCCTCGTCGAGATAGACGATCTCGCTGACCAGCACGGCCGCGCCCACGGTGTAGTCCAGACGTCGCGCGAGCGCGGCGTCGGCCAGTTCGGCGCGCACCGTTACGCGGACGCCGGACAGGCGCAGGCCGAGGTGGCGCTGGACGGAGCGGAACACCACCACGTCG
>CAMDGX010000208.1 GCA_945897825.1 Asaia bogorensis
CTGGGTGCCGCCCGCCACGCCGTCAGCCGCGATCCCGCCGACCCGCTCGGCCTGTTCCAGCTCGCCATGGTGCTCTACGACCGCCAGGACCTGCCCGCCTGCATCGCCACCGCCCGCGCGGCCCTCGAGCTGCGCCCGACCATGCCGGAAGCGCAGATGAAGCTGGCCCAGGCGTTGCTGCTGGAGGGCGACTACGCGCGCGGCTGGCCGGAATACGAATGGCGCTGGTCCATCCCCGGCGCCCCCGCGCCACTGCCGGATACCGATCGGTCGCAATGGGCCCGCTTGCAATGGGACGGCACGGCGATGCCCGGCACGCTGCTGCTGGTCGCCGACCAGGGCTACGGCGACGCGGTGATGTTCGCCCGCTACCTCCCCTGGGCGCTCGCCCGCGCCCCCCATGCGATGATGGCCGCGAGCCCGGAGCTGCATCCGCTGCTCGCCGCCATCCGCCCCGGCCTTGCCCTGCACGGACAGTGGGAAGACGTGCCGGCCTTCGACGCCTGGTGCCCGCTGTCCAGCCTGCCGCTGCTGCACGGCACGCGCCTGGCCACGATCCCCGGCCCCGTGCCCTACCTGCCAGCCGACCCCGCCCGCGCCGCGGCCTGGCGCGCAAGGCTCGATGCCGCGTTGCCGCCGGGCCTGAAGCGCGTCGGGCTCGCCTGGGCCGGGCGGCCGACGCACCACAACGACGCCAACCGCAGCACCACGCTGGCCGCACTGTCCGCGCTTGCCGCCGTGCCGGGCGTGGCCTTCGTCGCGCTGCAGAAGGGCCCCGCGGCGGCGCAGGCGGCCTCCTGGCCCGGCCCCGCCCCCTTGCTCGACCTCGACGCGGAGATCGCCGGCTTCGACGACACGGCGGCGATCCTGGCCGGGCTCGACCTCGTGCTCAGCGTCGACACCGCGCTCGTGCACATCGCCGGCGCCATGGGCGTGCCGTGCTGGGTGATGCTGCCCTTCGCGCCCGACTGGCGCTGGCTGCGCGGCCGGGCGGACTCGCCCTGGTATCCCAGCCTGCGCCTGTTCCGCGCCCCTGCCCCGCGCGACTGGCCCGGTCTGGCGGCGCAGGTCGGGGCGGCCCTGGCGGAGTGGTCCCGGTAGCCGCGGTCCCGCAAGCCGTCTGGCGCCGGGCGGAGGCGTGGCTTAGGGTCGGCCCATACAATCGCGGGCCCCTGTCCGCGGCGCCAGCCATTGCGGAGGGACCGGCCCATGGCCGCCTGGAACGACGGATACGTTTTCGACGTGCCCTACACCACCGGCTTCTACCGCGAGATATCGCCGGGCTGGCTGGCCGCCGCCGCCATGCTGCTCGGCCATCGCCCGCCGGATCCCGCCAGCCCGTACCGCTGGGCCGAGCTCGGCTGCGGCCACGGCCTGTCCGTGCTGGTGTTCGCCGCCGCCAACCCGCACGCCGAGTTCCACGGCTTCGACTTCAACCCCGCCCATGTCGACTATGCCCGCCGCATCGCCGCGCGCGCCGGCCTGGCCAACGCGCATTTCCACGAGATGTCTTTCGAGGACCTCGCCCACGCGCCGGAAGGCCGCTTCCCGCAGTTCGACCACATCGTCGCCCACGGCATCTGGAGCTGGGTGTCGCCGGCCACGCGCCAGAAGATGGCCGAGGTGGTGCGCCGCTTCCTCGCCCCCGGCGGGCTGTTCTACCTCAGCTACAACGCGCTGTCCGGCTGGGCCTCGCTGCTGCCGGTGCAGAAGCTGATGCGCGAATACGCCCGCGTCCATCCCGGCAACTCCGCCGAGGTCACCCAGGCGGCGATCGGCTACGTGCGCGAGCTGATCAAGTCCGAAGCCGCGTTCTTCGCCGCCAACCCCGCCGTCGCCGCGCGGCTGGACGGCACCGCCGGCATGGACGCGAAATACCTCGCCCACGAATACCTCAACGCCAACTGGGACCCCACCAGCTTCACCCAGGTCGCCGACGCGCTGGACGAGGCCAAGGTCGGCTTCATCGGCAGCGCCACGCTGATCGAGAACATCGACGCCGTCGCCGTGCCGGCCAACACGCTCAAGATGCTCCAGTCCGTCACCGACACCCGCCTGCGCGAGACCATCCGCGATTTCGGCGCCAACCGCTCCTTCCGCCGCGACCTCTACCGCCGCGGCACGGAGCAGCCGCTGTCGGGCGAGCAGCGCGAGATGCTGGACGGGATCCACTTCGTCGGCACCGGCCGCGAGACTGAGCAGAACATCCAGATCCCGACCGGCATCGGCCAGCTCGGCCTGCGCATGGACATCTACGCCCCAATCCTGGCCCGCCTCGCCGAGGGGCCGATGAGCCTGCGCGAGCTGCGCCAAACCCCGGCCCTCGCCCAGCAGCCGCTGTCCGAAACGCTGCAGGCCGCCGCCTTCATGATGACCGGCGGCCTCGCCCACCCGGTGGTGCGGCCCGTGCCGGACCCGGCGGCGGTCGCCTCCACCCGGGCGCTGAATGCGGCGATCAGCGCGCTGAACGGGCTCGGCGGTTCGCTGTCCGTGCTCGCCTCGCCCGTCACCGGCTCGGGCGTGAACGTGGATTTCGCCGAGACGATGATCCTGCCGGAGCTGATCGCCGGGCGCACCGATCCCGGCGGGATCGTGGACCACATCCTCGCCCGCCTGGCCGCCACCGGCCGCAACGTGGTCAAGGACGGCAAGCCGGTCGCCGATGCCGCCGCCGCGCGCACCGAGATGACCGCCACGGTCAACCGCCTGCTGGCCGACCGCATGGGCCTCTGGAAGCGCCTCGGGCTGCTGCCGGCGGGGTAGGGGACGCCACTCCGGGAACCGCCGGCACCGCGCGGCGCTTTGGCCATCGGCCAGGAGCGCCCGCATGCAGACCAAGCCCGACCACCCCGCCCTCGTCGCCGCCCTCGCCGTCGCCGGCCTCGCCCTCGCCGCCGCCGGGCGCACCCCGCTGCGCCTGGCCGCTCGCGAACGGCAGCGCCACGAGGCCGCGGAGTCCGGCCCTGGCGACCGCGGCCGCGGCGCCGACAGCCCGGCCCAGAT